>JACDQI010000156.1 GCA_015657675.1 Devosia sp. | reverse complement strand
GTCGATGTCGGCGGGTGGAACGACGAGGAGACCGGCGCCTACAAGCTGAACATGATCACGGCGCCGCCGCTGACCGTGTACAGCAACGACCAGATCGCCAAGCAGCTGACCGACGATTACTGGAACGGCAACCGCCACCATTTCGACGTGCGCCGGGCGGCACGCTGACCTTCAATGGCCGAGACCGGGCGAGCGGCACGCCTCGGTCACGCGGCGCGAGCCGACCCCGCCGGGCGGCGACGCCTTTGAGCTGCGGCCGGCCGCAACGCGCTGAACGGACGAGACGGGGGTGACACATGGCGCGGCGGCGGCATCGCGGCTCCAAGCTTTTGCGCGATCTGCCGGTGACGGCGCTCGCGCCGCTGGCGCCCGACCCCGGAGGTGAGACAACGATGCCTGCCCCGCCCTGGCACCAGACGCATTATCCCGGCAAGGCGCACCTGCTCCGCCACGCGGCGGCGGAGGGACAGCTGGTGTTCGTCAAATGCGTGCGCTGCCAGCGCCAGGCAGTCTATCTGGCGGCCGACCTCGTCGGCCTGCTCAACCCCGACCGCGACGCGCTGGACCCGCCCTTCCCCTGCTCGCGCTGCCGCAGCGCCGAGCATATCCGGGTCGATTGCCGCATCGCCTATACCGACGAGATCGGCAACCTGGTGGTCCGCCGCCCCGGCCCGCTGCGGCAAACGCGCAGCTGGCGCAGCTGCAAGCTGGGCGATCCTTAGCGCACAACAGAAAAGGGCCCGGCGCTTGCGCACCGGACCCCTTCAGAAACCAGCGGGAGGGCGCTGGATTTAGCCCTTGGGGCAGATGTCGAGGTAGCGCTTGCCGGTACGACGGTCGACATAGACGCACTCGTTGACGTTGCGATCCGAACGGCCGACGAGTTCGCCAACGACGGCGCCGCCAACGGCACCGATCGCGCCGCCCACGGCTGCGCCGGCAAACGAACCGGTGGAGGCGCCACCGATCACGGCGCCCACGACGCCACCGGTGGTCGCGGCCTTTTCCGTGCTGGAACAGGCAGTGAGGGCCAGCACCGAGGCGCAGACGATGAGGAATTTGTACATGGGAAGCTCCAAGGCTCTCTGGTTGAATTCGACCCAACAATGCGTGACCGGCCATTCGGTTCCCGGCTGGTTTCCCCTGGCCGCTTGGGCTAGAGGTCGGCCCGCGACAAGGAAGCCGAGATGTCTGAAGACTCCATAGCGCCCGCCGGCGCGCCGATCGGCGCGCACGAAAAGCCCGCGCCGGCCCGCACCTGGACCGGCGAGCTGCGCGCGCTGTTCATGCTGGGCTGGCCGCTGATCGTAGCGCAGCTGGCGCAGAATGCGCTCTTTACCACCGACGTCATCATGATGGGCTGGCTCGGCCCGAAATTCCTCGCCGCCGGCACGCTGGCGACCTCGGTGATGGTCACCCTGCAGCTCTTCGGCGTCGGGCTGATCGGCGCCGTGGCGCCGATGGTGGCGCAGGCGCTGGGCGCCGGCCAGCAGAAGGGCGTGCGCCGCATTGTCCGCCAGGGCCTCTGGGCCGCGCTGCTGCTCGCCGCCATCATCACCCCCATCGTCTTCAACCTGCGGGTGATCCTCATCGCCCTCGGGCAGGACCCGGACCTCTCGGCGATGGCCGAAACCTATGCGCATACCGGCGCCTGGCTGATGGCACCGGCCTTCGGCATCATCGTGCTGCGCTCGTTTCTGGCCGCGCATGGCTCGACGGCGGCCATCCTGATCATCACCGTGGTGGGTGTGGCGGTGAACGCGATCGGCAACTACGCGCTGATGTTTGGCGCCTGGGGCTTTCCGCGGCTGGAACTTGCCGGCGCCGGGCTTTCCACCACCCTGGTCAACCTGGTCATGTTCGGCCTGATGCTGGCCTATGTGCTGCGCCACCGGAAATACAAGCGCTACCACATCCTGGCGCGGTTTTTCGAACCTGACTGGAGCCATTTCCGCGACATCTTCCGCATCGGCCTGCCGATCGGGCTGATGCTGGTGGCCGAGGTCGGCCTCTTCACCTCCGCCTCGCTGATGCAGGGGCTGATCGGGCCGGAATCGATCGCCGCCCATGCCATCGCGCTGCAGCTCGCCTCGCTGGCCTTCATGGTGCCGCTGGGCCTGAGCCAGGCGACCACTGTCCGCGTCGGCCTCGCCTATGGCGAACGCTCGCCCTCCGGCATTGCGCTCGCCGGCTGGGTATCGCTGGGCGCGACGGTGGTCTTCATGGGTTCGAGCTGCCTCGTCTACCTCAGCATGCCGCAGACGCTGGTCGGGTTCTTCCTCGATCCGACCAATCCGGAGAATGCCCGCACCCTGGCGCTGGCCTCGAGCTTTGTCGTCGTCGCGGCGCTGTTCCAGCTGGTCGATGGCGCCCAGGTGAGCGCCGGCGCCGCCCTGCGCGGCCTCTCCGACACCAAGATGCCGCTGGTGCTGGCGCTCCTGGGCTATTGGGGCATCGGCTTTCCGGTCGCCTATTACTTCGGCTTCGTGCTGAACCTGGGCGGCATCGGCATCTGGTACGGCCTCGCCGCCGGCCTCGGCTGCGCCGCCATCGCGCTCGTCACCCGCTTCGCCCTGCGCGAACGCCTCGGACTGATCGACGGCGCCCGGCCGCTGCCGGCCTAGTACCCCTCCAGGTTCTGCGCCAGGTCGGCACGGACCCGCAGGCCCTCGGGCGCGCTGTAGACGGCAGCGGCGCGGAACATGGTGGACAGCGCCGGGCAGAGATTGCGGTTCGCCGCATTGCCGCTGGCAATTGCCTCGGCATAGGCCTTGGGCATGCCGGCTTCCGCCATGGTGGTGAGCAGGCCCGTCAGGTCGTTGGGCGAAGTCTGCCCATAGTCCTGCGGATCCTCGACGGCCGCAGCAACAGCGGCAAAAACATCGTCGACTGCGCATCGATATGCGTCGCGTAGCGCGCCGAGACGCCGCGCAGATAGAGTGCGCCGGTGCCGTTCTTGGCAAAGACGCCGCAGGCGATGGCCCCCTCCCCGGCATGCACGGCGTCGTGAAACAGCGCCGTCTGCACCAGCAGGCCCGACAGCGCCTCACCGGGCGCAAAGCGCAGCCGCTCGGCATATTTGCGCCGCAGCACGCCGACCGCGTCAAAGCCTGCCGAGAACTTTTCCGCCAGACTCTGCCGGGTGGCACCGATCACCTTGAGACGCTGCAGCAGCGCCGCATGATCCTCGGGAAATTCCGCCTCCAGCAACGCCAGCGTCCGCGCATTGCGCTCGGCAAAGCGTGTCTCGAACTCGGATATCAGCCTCTCCTGCGCCACGACGGGGAAGGCAGCAAGCAGGAGGAAAAGGGCTGTGAAAATCGATCGCATGGCAGAGTTGTTTCGCCCTCACGCCGCCCCGTCAAGGGGATCGACCCAGCGCCAGTCGGCCATGCGCGCCCGAAACCAGGTGCGCTGCCGCTTGGCATATTGCCGCGTCGCGATCGTTGCCCGCTCGATGGCCGTGGCACGATCGATCCGCCCATCCAGCCAGTCGGAGATTTCCGGCACGCCGATGGCCTTCATCGCGGGCAGCGCCGGATCGAGGTTCCGCGCGCGGAGGGCTTCGACTTCGGCCACCGCACCCGACTCCATCATCCCGCCAAACCGCCGGGCAATCCGCTCGCGCAACACCTCGCGATCGGGATTGAGCACGATCCGCTCGATGTCAAAACCACCCAACAGTCCCGCTTGCGCATCATCCTGAAAGCTCGCCAGCGAGCGTCCGGTCGCGTTGAGCACCGCGAGCGCCCGCGCCACCCGCTGCGGGTCGGGCGCCTTGAGCCGCGCGGCGATCAGCGGGTCACGTGCCGCGATGAGCTTGCCGCGCTGCTCGCGATCGAGCCCGACCAGCTCCGCCTCCGCCGCCGCCAGCGCCTCCGGCGGCACGTCGGGCACATCGGCAAAGCCGTTGACCAGCGCCTCAAAGTAAAGACCGGTGCCGCCCACAAAGATCAGCTCACGACCCGCGACCTCCGGATCGTCCAGCAGCGCCTTGACCGCCCGCAGCCAGTCGCCGGTGGAAAACCGCCGCGATGGCGGCACGCTGCCGTAGAGCCGATGCGGCACATTGCCCATGTCCTCGGGCGCCGGCCGGGCCGTCACCACCCGCAGCACGTCATAAACCTGCATGGCGTCGGCATTGATCACCACCCCGCCCGCGGCCGCAGCGCGCCTGAGCGCCAGCGCCGACTTGCCGCTGGCAGTGGGACCCGCTATCAACACCGCGCTTCCCCGCCCATTGCGAGACGTTTCCATGTCGGTGCTCTGCCTCATCGCCAACCCTGCCGAGCCGGCGCTCGACGACAAAATGGTGGGGGCGATCCAGCACGAGACCGGGGGTGAGATCAACTGGCTCTGCCAGCGCATCGCCTGCGAGATCATCTCGCCCAAGTCGGCCGACGCGCTGCCCATCGCCCGCCAGCATCTGGCCGGCAAGCCGGTCGACGCCGCGCTGGTGCCGCTGACCCATCGCCGCAAGCGCGTGCTGGTCGCCGATATGGATTCCACCATGATCGACCAGGAATGCATCGACGAGATCGCCGACGCGGTCGGCATCAAGGCCGAAGTCGCGGCGATTACCGCGCGCGCCATGAACGGCGAACTGGATTTCCACGAGGCGCTCCGCACCCGCGTTGCCCTGGTCAAGGGCCTCGAACGCAGGGTGCTCGAAGAGATCCGCCGCGAACGGATCACGCTCGCCTCCGGCGGCCGCGCCTTGGTGCAGACCATGAAGGCTTATGGCGCCTATACCTCGCTGGTCTCGGGCGGCTTCACCTACTTTGCCGACTACTACGCCAAGCGCATCGGCTTTGACGAAGCCATCGCCAATGTCCTCGAGTTCGACGGCGAAAAGCTCACCGGCACGGTGGCAGATCCGATCGTCGACAAGACCACCAAGCTCACCCGCCTCCAAGCGCTGGCAGTCGAGCAGTCAGTGCCGATGTCCATGACGCTCGCCGTCGGCGACGGCGCCAACGACCTCGACATGATCAAGGCCGCAGGTATGGGCGTGGCGCTGCACGCCAAGCCCGTGGTGGCCGAGCAGGCCGGCGTGCGCATCGACCACGGCGACCTCACGGCCCTGCTCTACCTGCAGGGCTTTGAAGAAGACGACTTCGTCCGGTGAGGCTCGAGACCGAACGGCTGGTGCTGCGCAGCTGGGAGCAACGGGACCGCTTGCCGCTGGCGACGGTGCTGGGCGATGCCGAAGGCCGGCGCTTCTACCCCAAAGCGCTGACGGCGGACGAGGCCAGCGCGCAGTTCGATTCAATCCTCAAGCGTCAGACGGAGCACGGCTTCTGCTTCGGCGCTGCCGAACTCAAGGCCGGCGGCAGCTTTGTCGGCATGGTCGGCCTCGGCATGATTGGCGAGCCCCTGCGCTCCGCGCTGGGCGGCAGTCCGCAGGTCGAGATCGGCTGGCAGTTGCATCGCTCCGTCTGGGGTCAGGGTCTGGCGCCGGAAGCGGCATCCGCTTGGCTGAACTGGGGCTTTGCCAACCTGCCGCTCGACGAGATCGTCGCCTTCACTTTCGAAGGCAACCTGCCCAGCCAGCGCGTCATGCAAAAGCTCGGCATGACCCGCGACCCGGCTGACGATTTTCTTCACCCGGGACTGCCCGAGGGGCACCCGCTACGCGAGCATGTGCTCTACCGGATCGCGCGGCCATAAGCGCCCGCCACCCAGTAGACCTCATCCTGAGCGTGTCGAAGGACAAGGCCGTGGCGCCAATCAGAGCGCCCGGCCTCGTGGTTCGACAGGCTCACCATGAGGCCTCCGATAACCCGACAGATCTCGCCTAAACGCTAGTTCAGCCGCACCGCTACAAAACGCTCGGTGCCCGTCTGGTCGGCGACCTTGAACAGCACGGCAGGACGGCCGGCTTCCTTGGCCTCGCTGACGGCGGCGGTGACTTCTTCAACCGAAGCCACCTTCTTCTGGTTGACCTCGACGATCAGCTGGCCCGGGATGAAACCCTTCTCGGCGGCGTCGCTGCCTTCGGTCACCTTGGTGACGACAATGCCCTCGGTCGCATCGCTGAGGCCGAATTCCTTGCGCACGTCCGCGTCGATCGGCGCAAGCTCGAAGCCCACGAGGTCGGTAAGGCCGGGTGGCGGGCCGACCGGCTCATCGTCCGTCTCGGCCGGCGCCAGCTGCTCCTGCGCCTTCTGCTCGGCATCGGCGAGTAACTGCTCGCCGGCCTCGAGCCGGCCAAGCGTCACCTCCACCGTGATCTCCTCGCCATTGCGCAGTACCTTGACCGGCACCTTGGTGCCCACGGCGGTCTCGGCCACCACCCGCGGCAGGTCGCGCATGCGCGGAATCGGCTTGCCGTCGAATTCGAGAATGATGTCGCCTTCCACCAAGGCGCCTTCCGATGGCCCGGACTCGGTCACGTCGATCACCATCGCGCCGGCCGTGCTGGTGCGCCCCAGCGAGGCGGCGATATCTTCGGTCACGTCCTGGATGCCCACGCCCAGCCAGCCGCGACGCGTTTCGCCATACTGCGCCAACTGGTCGATCACCGGCTTGGCAAGGTTCCCCGGCACCGCAAAGCCGATGCCCAGCGACGAGCCGCCACGGGCGATAATGGCCGTGTTGATGCCGATGACATTGCCGTCCATGTCGAACAGCGGACCGCCGGAATTGCCCTGGTTGATCGCCGCGTCGGTCTGGATGAACTGGTCATAGGGACCGGACTGGATGTCGCGGTTGCGCGCCGAAACGATGCCGATGGTCACCGAGCCTCCCAGGCCGAACGGATTGCCGATGGCCATCACCCAGTCGCCGACATCGGCAGTGTCGCTATCGCCGAACTCGACAAAGGGCAACTCGCCATCAGCCTCGACCTTGAGCACGGCAAGGTCGGTCTTTTCGTCCGCCCCCACCAGTTTGGCCGACAGTCGCCGGCCATCGGGCAGGAACACCTCGATCTCTTCGGCGCCCTCGATGACGTGGTTGTTGGTGACGACCATGCCGTCGGCGGAAATGATGAAGCCCGAGCCAAGGCTGCGCGCCTCGCGCATCGCGCCCTCGCCCTCCCCCTGGTTGGGGTTGAGTTCGTCGAAGAGCTCACCGAGCGGCGAACCTTCCGGCGCTTCAGGGAATGGCAAACCGCCGCCGCCGCGCACCTGTCGCGAGGTGCCGATATTGACCACCGCCGGAGAAAGTTTTGCCGCGAGCACCGACACCGATTCGGGGCCGGCACCCAGTGCGGCCGACGGCAACAAGGGCGCAGAGGCCAGCGCCATTGCAACAAAAGCGGCGCGCATCAAAGCCTTGCGCTGACTCATGGGTAGTCCTCCGAACGCACGACCAGCCAGTCGGTGCGCCTCAGACTCGGTACACCACTAGCCGCGAAGGAACCACAAGAGAACAAGTCCGGCAGCCGCGCAAGCCAGCGCTACCGCACGAATGGTTGATGCTGGCGTAGCAAGGAGCTGCGCCAGCATCTTTTTCATCTGCTCTGGAAAGGCTGCGTAGACCAGCCCTTCGATGACGATGGCCAGGGCCAGCGCCGAGAAGAACTCGGTCACTGCCCGGTCGTGGCCGCCGCAGCCGGAGCCGCGGCGTTGTCATTGGCGGCCGGAGCCGGAGCGGTAGCGTCCGCCGCAGGGGCAGCGGCGACCGGCGGCGTACCCGAGCCGGCGCCGGTGAAGTAGCGGAAGAACTCGGAGTCCGGCGACAGCACCATGGTGGTGCCGGTCGCGCCCAAGGCGGTCCGATAGGACTGCATGGAGCGGTAGAACTCGAAGAATTCCGGATCCTTCGTGTAGGCCTCGGCGAACACCGTCGAACGGGCCGCTTCGCCTTCACCGCGCAGGATTTCCGAGTCGCGGCGCGAGGCAGCGATGATCTCGACAGCCTGACGGTCGGCCACGGCGCGCAGCGTCTGCGCCGCTTCCTGGCCACGAGCCCGCAACAGCGCGGCCTCGGCCAGACGTTCGGCCTTCATGCGTTCGAAGGTCTGGGCCGACACCTGCTGCGTAAGGTCCGTACGGAGCACGCGGACATCGACGATGTCGATGCCGATGTCGTCGACCTCGGCGCGGATCAGGTCACGGGCTTCGCGCATCATGGCGGGCCGCTCTTCCGAGAGGGCCGCATTGAATTCGCGACGACCATAGACACTGCGAAGCGCATCGTTAAAGCGGGTAGCAATACGGCTTTCGGCCGTCCGCAGTTCGCCCAGAGCCCGTTCGCGGAAGAGCCGCGGATCGGAAATACGGTAGGTGACAAAGGCGTCGACCTGATAGAACTGGCCGCCCGCGACCTGCACGGTCATGTTGGACATATCGTAGCGCAGCAGCCGGTCTTCGATGATCTGCACGCTGTCGACGACATTGGTCGGGATCTTGAAGTAGATGCCCGGGTCTTTTTTGACGTCGGTGATCTGGCCAAAGCGCATGACGATGGCCTGCTCACGCTCGTTGACCACATAGATCGACGAGAACACGACATAGAGGGCGGCAACCAGGACGACGCCGAGAATGATGAGACGGTTCATGGCTTACCTCGTCGTCGCGTCAGTGGACGTGCCGCTGCGCAGTTCGGGCAGCGGCAGGTAGGGAACGACGCCAGAACCGGCGCCTTGTTCAACAATGACCTTTTCGGAAGCGCCGAGCACCTGTTCCATGGTTTCGAGGAACAGTCGCTTGCGCGTCACTTCCGGGGCCTTGGCATACTCGTCATAGACCGAGGTGAAGCGGGCTGCTTCACCCTGTGCTTCCTCGACCACGCGGGTCTTGTAAGCCGCAGCGTCTTCGCGCATCTGCGCGGCCTGGCCGCGGGCATCGCCGAGCAATGTATTGGCGTACTGGCGCGCTTCTTCCTGGAAGCGGTTTTCGTCCTGCTGGGCACGCTGCACTTCATCGAACGCATCGGCCACTTCAGTGGGCGGCGCGACGTTTTCGATGGCGATCTGCGACACCGTGACGCCCAGCTTGTAGCTCTCGAGAATGCTCTGGGCGATATCGCGGACTTCGAGCGAGATGCCGGTGCGGTCATCACGGAAGATGTCCTGCGCCGGACGGCGGCCGACCACTTCACGCATCGCGCTTTCGCTGACGCTGCGCACCATGTCTTCCTGGTCGCGGACGTTGAACAGATACTCTTCCGGACTGCTGACCGACCACAGCACCGAGAACTTCACGTCCACGATGTTCTGGTCGCCCGAGAGCATCAAGCCCTCGCCCCCGCCGGTGCGGCCATTGGCAACAGAGCCGATTTCGGTCTGGTTTTCGGTGACGTTGACGCGCTCGACGCTTTCAACCGGCCACCAATGGAAGTGCAGGCCCGGCCCGGTCTCGGCGATCGGCCGGCCGAAGCGGAGCTGCACGCCCACTTCCTGCGGGTCGATGGTGTAGAGCGCATTGGCGCCCCAGAACACCAGAAAGGCCAACAGGCCGCCGGCAATCGCCCAGCGACCGCCGGGCATGCCACCCTGGAACCTGTCACGGCCGCGGGACAGAATTTCTTCAAGGCTAGGAGAACCGCCTCTTCGCGGTCCGCCGCCGCCACCGCCACCTTGCGGTGCCTGCCCCCACGGTCCACCGTTATTCGGACCGCGGCCTCCCCCCGTATTATTGTCCCAAGGCATCTGCCACCTTTCACGTCACTTGATGTTCGGCACTATATAGGTGGCCAAACCTACGGGATCAACGGACGCAGGTGCTATCGGCGTTCATACACTCTGATACGGAATGCCGCAGTGTCCTTGTCGGACGGAACCACCTCCGGTTCGTCAACGACGCGCCAGATCTCCGGGTCGATCGCCGGAAAGACCACATCCCCCGCCGGATCGAGCGCAATATGGCTGATATAGAGCCGCGCCGCGCGGTCCAGCGCCTGCGCGTAGATCTCGCCGCCGCCGATCACCATCACTTCTGGCGCACCATCCCGGGCCGCGACCTGCCGCCCCCGGTCGAGCCCCGCCTCGAGCGTGGCAAACACCTCGATGCCCTCGCGGACGTAGCCGGGCTGGCGCGTCACCACGATATTGGTGCGTCCGGGCAGCGGCCGGCCGACGCTTTCATACTGTTTGCGCCCCATGACGATGGGTTTGCCCATGGTCATGCGCTTGAAATAGGCCATGTCCGACGGGATCTTCCAGGGGATGGTGCCGTCTGCACCGATCACTCCATTGCGGGCCACGCCGGCGATCATGGCGATGGGAATGCTCACAGCGCCCCCAGTTTTTCGAGCGCCGGACCATCGACCCGCACCTTGGTCCACTCATCCTGCAGCACGCCACCCTGCGATGTGTAGAACTGGATCGATGGCTCGTTCCAGTCGAGTACCCACCACTCGTAGCGGCCGAGCTTTTCAGCCACGCAACGCTGCGCCAGATGCTGCAAGAGCGCCTTGCCCGCACCCACGCCGCGCGCTTCGGGCACCACGAACAGGTCTTCGAGCCAGATGCCATGCCGACCCTGAAAGGTCGAATAGGTGTAAAACCAGAGGGCAAAGCCCACTGGCTTGCCCTGCCATTCGGCGATCTCGCAAAAGACCTTCGGCGCCTCGCCGAAGAGATCACGGAGGATGTCCGCCTCGGTCGCCTTGGCCTCATGACAGAGCTTTTCATACTCAGCCAGCGCGCTGATCAGGCTTATGATCAGCGCCGCATCATCGGGACGCGCTGGTCGGATGACGACACTCATCAGCTAGAAACCTTGTCCAGGTAGACGAACCATTTTCGCGCCAGAGCGGCCTCGACGTCGATCTTGTTGTGGCGACAGAAGAGCAGCAACTGGGCGAAGAGATCGGCTGCCTCATTCTCCAGGGCCTGCCTGATCTCGCCTTCGCCGCGGTCTCCAACCCTGCCCCTGCCGGTCCCACGCAGGTGCTCGGCAGTCAGTTCGCCCAACTCCTCCTGCAGTTTCAGCATGAACCAGTCGTCATCCCGCCGAATGTCACAGCGTTGTGCATAGATCGACGAGACCTGCTCAACCTTCTCGGTCAGTTCGGCGAGTGTCTGGCTCATCCTGCCGCCGGCTCAGGGTCGTTGCGGTTGAGGATCAGCACTTCGAGCTCTCGGCCATAGGGCGGCCACCAGTCCTTGGCTTCCATCTCAAAGGTCGTCGGCGAGGTCTTGGTGACCTCCCCGTCCCAGCAGAACGAGACAAGATTTTCCGGGCGGCCCTTGTCGATCGTCAGGCGGAAGGTGCCGATCGCGCCCGACCAGTTGCCGCCGGTCGACCAGATATAGGAGAGCCAGCTCTCCGTGTACGGCGCGCCATAGGGCTCGTCCGGATTGGGCAGGGTCTTGCGGACCGTGTCGACGAAATCCTCGTCGGTGCAGTATTTCTGCTTGTACTCCGTCGCCGGATCGTAGCCGTCATAGGCTTCGCCCAGGAACGTCACGGCGACGGTGCCGCCGACGCTCGGCTTGTAGCTATGCTCGACCTCGGCGGTCTTGCCAGCCGGGAACACCGCCTGCCAGCTATAGGTCGATTTCAGCGTCCAGACCGGCGTGTAGTCGGTCTTTTCGTCATAGACATCCCAGATCGGCACGAACTCACCGGCCAGCGCGTCGATCCGCGCATTGATGGTGTCGGTCGCATCCACATAGACATCGGCTTCGTCCGCCTTGAGTGCATCCAGCGCTTCATCGGAGGAGTCGGTTGGGATGAACACGGCATCCGGCCAGCGGCGCGCCGCGTCAGCCTCGATCTCGGCGCCGCCGACCACCGCAATCCTGGTGCCGGCGACGATCTTGGCATTGCTATCGATCGGGCTGCCTTCCGCCACCATGGCGCGAATGAGACCCGGCGCACTATAGGTCATGGGCACGACGAGGCCGACTTCTGCATCTCGATCTTGGTCTCGAGAGGCAGCGCGTCAATGGCGCTCAGCGTCTTTTGCCCGAACGGCTCCAGCGGCACGCCGAGCCCGACCAGATAGCCGGTGTAGTCGAGATTGGTGGCAAACACATACTGGTGCAGCGTCGCCTCGACAGGTTTGCCGTCGAACGTCGTGGCAAAGCCAAAAATGTTGTCGGAGTCCTCGTTCGGGATCGACACCATGAAGTCGCCGCTGCCGGTGATATCGGGCAGCGGGAAGGCCACGAGCGAGGTCACATCGCGATCGGTCTGGTTGTTGAAGACATATTTCACCCGCACCTCGTCGGGCGACACATAGAGGTCCTCGGACTGCATCTGCACTTCGTCCGTGGCAACGAACACCAGCCCGCCGGCGCTGAGCGTCGACATGGTGTCATTGGCATGAACGGCGAAAGGCAGGGTCGCGAGGGCAAAAAAGCTGAGACAATAAAGTGCGCGCATCAAAAGCCCCGAAAGGTAGTTTTTCGAGGGCGGACTATAGCGATCTGGCGCCCTGCCCCAAGGAGAAAATCAGCCGTCGGCCGCAGTGCCGTGCAAAACCGTTCATCGGCCGTTCAGAGGCCGAAGGGGGAGGTCAGTTCGTCGATCCGATCGGCAACGGTTTCGGGGTCGAGGCCGGAACTCCAGAGCGCCGTCACCTGCGCCTTGATCGCCGGATCGAGCCGCGCCCAGGCCTCCATCCACGCCTCGAGGTCCGCCGTCCAGTAGCTGGTCACCGCGTAGCGATCCCCGGGCCACCCGAGCTCCCGCCGGAGGTAGCGGCGTAGCGGCTGCGCCACGGTCCGCTCGGCTGCCACCCAGGCATAGCCCTTCCCAGGCGGCAGGGCCGCGGCCCGCACAGCCGCTTCCAGCCGGCTCGGCGAGCGGCCATTGCCGCTGCCCACCAGCCAGGAGATCGTCGCCTCGGCCCGGCTGACGAGTTCCTGCCGATGGCTCGCCTCGGCCACCTCGACAAAAACCAGGGCCCTCGTCCCCGCCGGCATCTGCTCCAGCAGCCGGCCAAGCGCCGGCAACGCCGGCGCATCGGCAACCAGAACCTGCCAGTCTGTGTCGACCGGCGGCGCATACTGGCCCCGCGGTCGGCCGAAGCTGACGATATCGCCCGGGCTAGCGCCTTCCGCCCAGCCACTGGCCCGGCCACCGGCATGCAGCACGAAGTCGATGTCGATTTCGCCGGCTCGTACCTGCCGGATGGTGAAGGCTGCCGAATAGTCGGAGGTGCCTTCGGGCTGCGCAAAGACGAGCCGCACCGATTCATCGCCGACGCCGGTGCTGCGAAAGCTCGCCAGGCCAGGCCCGCCGAGCGTCAGACGTACCATGCCGGGCGTCACGAGTGCCCGCCGCAGCACGGTTGCTTCAAATAACTCGTTCATGCGGGAAACCAAAAGTAGACCTCATCCTGAGCTCGTCGAAGGACGAGGTCGTGACACGGGGCGCGCCCCTCGTGGTTCGACAGTCTCACCATGAGGGCTCTTTGGACCCTGTGCTGGTTGGCTAGACCGCAACCGGCGCCGAGATATGGGCCTGCGGGGCGTAGTCCTCGACGGCGAAGTCGGCGATCGAATAGTCAAAGATCGAGTCCGGACGGCGCAGCAGGCGCAGCTTGGGATTGCCCGATGGCGTGCGGCTGAGCTGCTCTTGCACGAGATGCTCGTGGTTGAGATAGACGTGCACATCCCCGCCATTCCAGATGAGCTCGCCCGCGTCCAGATCGCATTGCTGCGCGATCATCCGGGTCAGCAGCGCCGCCGAAAACACGTTGAAGGCGTAGCCCAGGCCCAGATCGCAACTGCGCTGGTAAAGGATGCAGGAGAGTTTTCCGTCGGCCACGTAGAACTGGTAGTTCATGTGGCATGGCGGCAGCGCCATGCCGTCGAGCTCGGCCACGTTCCAGCCGGTAAAGATGTGGCGGCGCGAGGCCGGATTGGTCTTCAGCCCATGGATCAGGTTGGCGATCTGGTTGACGCCGTCCGGATCGCGCCGATAGAGCCCCTCGCCCGCCGGCACATATTTCGGCCAGTGCGTCCACTGCACGCCATAGACCGGCCCGAGTTCGCCCCATTGCGCGGCAAAAGCGTCGTCATTGATGATCCGCGCCTCGAATTCGTCGCGTGAAATCGTCTCGCCGGTCGCCTTGCGGTATTTTTCCAGCGGCCAGTCGGTCCAGATATGCACGCCCTGCGCCACCAGTGGCTGGATGCTGGAGCTGCCGCTCAGAAACCACAGCATCTCGCGCGCCGCCGTCTTCCACGACACGCGCTTGGTGGTGAGCAACGGCACGGAGTCCTCGGCCAGCGAATAGCGAACGGTCGCGCCAAAGATCGAGCGCGTACCCACGCCGGTGCGGTCGGAGCGCTCGTCTCCTTCGGTCCACACCTGCCGCAGCAGGTCGAGATATTGCTGCTCGGGATGCCGCGGCGGCAGCTTCTGGTCACTGAACTGGAGCACATTGGTCATGGCTGAACCTCATAGGCGATTCGGCGGCGGGCGGGCGGACACGCGGAGTTGTCCACCGCGGCGCTCTCCTGCGCAATCGATTGTTGACGTGCTTCGCGCTTTTGCGCGACGGTGCGCCCAAGGGCGGGCGTATGTGTAAATGAGACTGTTTCGAGCTATTGTATTTGCGAGCGTAGTATTTGGCGTTTCCAGCGTGAGTATCCACGCGCAGGAAGTGGTCGCACCCACGTCGATCGAAGAGCTGTTCGGCAAGCTGGTGCAATTGCAGGAGGCCAATCTCGGCGTCGCGCGGCAGATTGCCGAAACCCAGCTGCGGGCCAGCGACGCCATCGAGGTCGCCGTCAGGGAAGCCGGCATCACCGACCCGGCGCTTCTAAAGCTGGCGCGGACCTTCATCGACAATGGCCGCACCCTCGCCGCCGTGGTGCTCTCGCCCATGGCGCTGCAAAATGTCTCGGCCGGCGAGACCCTCAAGCGCCTGCTGCGCAACAATATCGTCCTGCTCGAGAGCTCTCGTGCCCAGGCCCGGACCAATGCCGATCTGGCTGGTGCGTTCGAGAAATACGCCGTGCTGCAGGCCCAGTCCGAGGACCTGCTGGTCGCCTTTGCCAATGGCTGGGACCGCTACGGCGAGGTGATCCGCACCGCCGAGATCGCCGGCATGATCCGGCCCGGTTCGTTCGACGCCGTCGATGCCCGCTGGACGCTCGCCAATCCGCAAAGCGAGCCCCAGGCCGTGGCGACGGTTGAGGAGCCCCTTTCCCTCCCCAAGCCCGAGCCGGCCTTGACCGGCAATCCGACCCCCAGGCTCGAGCCCGAACCGGCCACGCAGCCCGAGCCTGCAGCCGAGGTCGCTATCGCGACACCCGCGCCACTCACGCCCGAAACCCCGGCCGATCCCAATCGTCTCGATCCCACCGGACCGCTGGCACTCGCCGAGATCCAGCCCGACGGCAGCGGCCGGATCGGCGACTGGATGGTGGAAACCGATGGTCCGGACCTCTTCACCGCGTCCTCAGCCAACACCAACCCGGACACGGCCGACCGCATCGCCGGCATCCGCATCGCCTGCGGCGAAAGCGGCACGCTCTACTATCAGGTCGCCGCCAAGGCCGAATATGCGAGCTTTGCCGTCTACTCAGACGACAGCCTGACCCGCGCCGTGAGCGCCGAATCCAACATCATCAGCGGCCCCGAGGCCACCGCCCTCGCCGATACGCTGCGCCTCGGCTACGACTGGGCCAGTCGCGACCCGAACAAGCGCCGGCAACTGACCATCACGGCGATCGACGACGACGAAATCCCGGCGCAGTTCTCGCCTAGCGGCTATATGGAAGCCCGCGGCAAGGTGCTCGACGCCTGCGTCGCCGGCATCGTCGCCAAGGCGATGGGCACCGGCACGCAGACCGCCGAGGCCGATGCGCCGGCCGCCTCCCCGGTCGCCAGCGGCGAATTGCCCAAGGGCGCCGTGATCAAGCCCGACCTCGTCGCCCCGGTGCCCAAAACCCGGCCCAGGACCTTCAAGACCCAGGGTCCCGTGGACATCATGACCGGCACCTGATCGCGGCATTTGCATCCGCGCGACGGCGCACCTATATTGAGCCTGCCGGCAACGGCTATGGCGATAAATTGCCATCATAATAAACCCATCGGACCCGGGGGCAGTACCCGGCGCCTCCACCAAACCCTCCTCTTGGGGAGCTTCTGGGGGCGAAACAGGATCGACGAGGGCGTAAAGGGTGTGTTTTCGCTCGGCATGGTACCGCCGATATCGGACCAAAACTTATAGTTGCCAATGACAACCATAAGGCTCCGGTCGCTCTCGCCGCGTAAGCGGTGCTAGCACTGGGAATTTAAGTCCTCCGCCCCTAGCCGGGCGACAGGCGGGGTTCGCAGGCACCTGGCAACAGAAGCCTGCACCTAACTCCCCTCCCTTTATCCTTGAAACTCTGGCCGCACTCGGGCTCTTATGCAGCCGGGATTCCCTTTGTCCGGACCGACGCTTTCATGCCTGAAGATCTCATTCGCTACGACATTCTGGCTCAGGAAGCGCTGCGCGGCGTGGTCCGCAAGGTCCTCTCCGAGGTGGTCAAGACCGGCTTGCCCGGCGAGCACCACTTTTTCATCAACTTCGTCACCCGCGCCCCCGGCGTGCGGATGAGCCAGAGGCTGCTCGACCAGTACGACAAGGAAATGACCATCGTGCTGCAGAACCAGTACTGGGACCTCAAGGTCAACGAGACCGGTTTCGAGGTCGGCCTCTCCTTCGACGGCCAGCACGAAAACCTCGCCATCCCGTTCTCGGCCCTCAAGGGCTTTTTCGACCCCTCGGTGCAGTTCGCGCTGCGCTTTGACGTGACCGACGAAGTCACCAGCAGCGACGAACCGGACGGGCCGGACGACACGCCCCCGCCCGAGGACAATGGCGGCGAAAAGGTCGTCAGCCTCGACAGCTTCCGCAAGAAGACCTGACGCTTGCTGAAGCGCTCGCTGAGCATAGCCGGTCACCGCACGAGCATTGCCCTCGAACCTGAGTTCTGGGACGGCCTCGAAGCGTTGGCGGCCCACCGGCAACTGCCGCTGACCGCGCTGATCCGCGAAATCGACGAAACCCGCCAGAGCGCCAATCTCTCCTCTAGCCTGCGCATTGCTGTGCTCGAGTTCTATCGGAGCGGCGGCAAGAACTGACCACGTCCGCGCGGCCTGCGTTGAGATGACCGGCGGAACCGGACCGCCTAGTTGATCCCCAGATCGAACGGGCTCGGCTGCTGCTGGAGCTGCCGCTGCCGCTCGGCGCGCGCTGCCGCTTCTTCTTCCGCCTTCTGCTTGGCCGCGGCATCGGCAGCGGCTTTGCGGGCCGCCTCTTCGAGCGCCTGCCGCTTAGCCTCTTCTGCCGCGATCCGTGCCTGCTCCTCGGCGGCTGCCTGGCGGCGGGCCTCATCCTCGGCGCGCAGCTTTTCGAGTCGCGCCACTTCGACTTCCAGCGCCGCCGCCTTCATCGCGTCGATCATGCTGCCAACATCAAAGCTCGCCGCCGGCGCCAGCAGCGTGCCGCCCAGCCGGATGCCGATCTGCGCCGTGGCCTCACTGACAAGACTCTCCGGCGCCGCGGCCGCGGTCGGCGTCATGACAAAGCCGCCGCCGAGCACGAGGTCGTCGAGCCCCAGCGACAGGCTACCAAAGAGCTTTGCTCCCGCGCCTGCAATCGCCAGGTTGGGACTGCGCAGCGTACCGCCGGCAATGGTGAAGCTGCCATTGACTGTGTCGGCGGCAAAGCTGGCATCGTCGAGCGTATCGACCAGCGCCGCCGAGAGCACCAGCGCATCCTCCTCGAGCACGTTCTGCAACCCGGCCGCCGACGCAAAGACGCCCGCATCGAGTTTTTCCACCTTGAGGCCGGTGACCGAATAGTTGCCCTGCCCGGTCATCCCGGCAAGCAGCGCCTGCAGGTCGCCACCGGTGCCATCGAACTGCGCAGAACCGTCAAGCTTGCCGCCCAGCACCGCGCCAATCGCCGTCGGCGCCAGTGCATCGATCTCCACGCCCGCGAGCGTCACCCGGCCGGACACTTGCTTGTCCGGCAATGGCCCGGCGCAACAGACGCTGGCATCGAAGGTGATCTGGCCGCCGCCGACCGTGCCGGCAAACTGCCGGATGCGCGTCGTCGTCTCGTCCCAGTCGAGATCGAACCGCGCGTCGGTGATCACGTCGCGACCATCGGCAACCAGCGCTGGCGTGGTGATCGACACCCGACCAGTGGTGGTGCGTGGCTCATAGCCGGTCGCGAATGGTCCATCCGGCCAGACGCCACCGCTCGCCAGCATGGCCTGCCGGCCCACCAGCACCGTAAAGAGCCCGACCGGGTCGAACCGTCCAACCGTCAGCGCCCCGCTGACCGTCCGCTTGCCCGCCACTTCGCTCAGCGACAGCGAACCGGAGAACTGCTCGCCGCCCGAGGTGGCATTGATCTGGTCGAGCAAGAGGCTCGAGGTGCCGATGAACTCGACATGCGCACTGCCGGTGACAGTGGGCACGTCTATGCCCCCGGCACCCAGGCTCGCCGTCAGCGCCGTGAGGTCACCCAGCGTCGCCTTGACCGTGCCGTTGCCGGTGAGGCGCGTCGGATCGTTGACCACCACATTGCCGGCAAAACCGATGGAATCGGTACCGCCATCCACCCGCAGCGTCACCTCGAGGCTGTTGGCCGGCGTACCCTCGACAATGGCCACCGCATGCATCGGCTCGCCATCTGGCGTCAGGCTCAGGTCACCAAGCCCCAGTTGCGCGGTGAGGGCGGCTGCATCGTCGGATTTGAGATCGAGATTGAACGACAGCGGCCCGCTCAGCGCGCGCAGGAAGCCGGCACTGACCCGCGCATCGAATTGCACTGCCGTCGATGCAGCTTCGCCACTCACCGTGAAGGCCTGCCCACCCTCACCGCTCGGCGCATCGAGCGTCAGCGTCAGCTCGGCCGGCAGCGAGCGGGAGAGGAACTCACGTAGCCCATCTGAGGCACCGGTGAGGTCGTAGAGCCGCGTCAGCGCCGGCGCATTGGCCGACAGCATTTGTAGTGTGCCGGTCCCTGAAAGCTCCGGCCTTTCGAACGATCCGAAGGCCGTGAGCCGCGCCTCAAAACTGCTGCCGCCCAGATCGTCGGCCGCCAGACGGTCAACGACCACCACGCCGCCTTCCCACGACCCGACCGCCGAGAAATTCGTCGCCGTCAGGTCAAAGACCGTGGCACTCGGCAGCTTTATGTCGAACGCCCCTTTCGGGAACGTCAGCGCGAAGGCGCCGCCATCGCTGAGTTCGGGCAGCAGGGCGCCGAGCGCCGCGCTCTGGCGCGGCGTCATGGCGGCAAACTGCCCCTTGAGATTGAGGTGCCGGCTGGTCGCACCAAATCCGATCTCGGCCGACACCGCGTGCTCGGCCCCGTCGAGCACCAGCGCTCCATCGCTGAGCGAGAGCGTCTGGCCCACCAGCGCAACCTTGGCGGCCAGCGAGCCTTCCACCCCGAGCAGCGGATTGCCCTCGGACGGCTTGCGCCAGAGTTGGGCCAGCGCATCGACACGCCCGCTGACCAGCGACAGCGTCCCGGCAAAATTCGGCCGCCCCGCGACCGTCTTCAGCGCCCCGGCCAGTTGCACGGTGCCATTGCCAGGCAGCTGCGCCGAAAAACTCTTGATCTCCCAGGCGCCACCGGCAGCCTCGGCGTCGAGCCGGACATTGCGCAGCGTCACTGCCCGCAAGTCGATCTCGGTGATGTCGAAGCCAATCGTCCCCGGCAGATCGGGCACCGGCGGCACCGAAAGTTCAGCCAAAAGCCGTACCAGCTCATAGGGACTGACCGCCGTCTCCACGGTCGCGTCGCGCGGCGGCAACGCCAGCGCCGTCCCCGAGATCACCGCATTGAAACTGGGCGAGGCACCCAGCTTGATCTCGGCCGCTCCGAGCAGCCGGGTGGCCGCCCGGTTCTCGTCCGGCGTAACCGTATAGTCCGAGAGCAGCACGCGCTCGGCATTGGCCTCCACCTTGCTGGCGATGACCATTGCGCCCTTGCCCGCATCCACGGGCTGATCGGCCGCAGGCTTTGCCGGCATCTGCCGATAGGTCATGGTTCCGGCAAAGCTCGGCACGTCCCCAGTCGTCAGTTGCCCTTCGCCGGCGAGGCTGAAACGCTGATCGTCCGCCTGCACGAAAAGGCTGACCGGAATGGCCCCATCTGGCAGCGCCGCACTGCTGCCCAGCCGCAGCCCATAACTGCCGCCCGCATAGGCGCCCGAGCCCTGGAAGCTATAGGGTCCACCCACCGACTCGATGCGCAGTTCCCCCGCGACGCCGGTGACCTCGTTCGTCGTGCCGGTACGCGCATCGGCCAGCCGCACGCTGCCATTGCTGATCTGCGCCGAAGCGACCGAGACGCCCGACTGCGTCACGCTGTCTGCGAGCGTCACGCCGCCTTCGAGCTTGCCCGCCGCATCGACCCGCAGGTCGATGACCGGCTGCACCAGTTCGAGCTTGGTCAGCGTGTAGCGATCGCGGAAAAAGTCGACGAGTGAGAAGCGGGCTTCGACCTGCTCCACAGTCATCACCTGGCGGTCCGCTGCGCCAACCACCACCTTGGTGAAGCGCAATTGCGGCTCGGGTAGCAGCGCAAACTTGATCTCGCCGGTGATCTGCACCGGCGCGCCCAGCGTCTGGCTGGCCATCGCCTCCATGCGGTCGCGGTAATCCTCCCAGCGGATGAAGCCGGGCACCACGAAAGCGGCACCGAGCGCCAGGATGGCGATGAGCCCGACGATGATGAAGAGCCGGTTCAGCACGACGCCAAGGAATCTCCTGCAAGTCCTTCAAGTGTAGCAGCTTGTCCCCTGCCGTCACGCGGCAAAGCCCCGTCACCCCGCGATCTTTGTGGCAAACCCGCAACATGCGGGTCCCAACCCGACGCGTTTGGCGACAGGCCGGCGCATATACATTCCGGCTTGGCGTCCCTATATTGGGCAACGAGAACAAAAAGAGATTCGTCAATCCCCGATGGCCGCTGAACCAACCCGCCTCGACCGGCCCTCCGCCGGTCCGATCACCAGCCAGCTCGGCCGGCAGGCGGCCCCGGATTATCTCAAGGGCCTGAACGAAGAGCAGCGCGACGCCGTGCTCTCGGTCGACGGTCCCCTGCTCGTGCTGGCCGGTGCCGGCACCGGCAAGACCCGGGTGCTGACCACGCGGATTGCGCATATCCTCTCCACCCGCAAGGCGCGCGGCTTCGAGATCCTGTCGGTGACCTTCACCAACAAGGCGGCGCGCGAAATGAAAGAGCGCATCGCCCATCTTGTCGGCTCCACCGTCGAGGGCATGCCTTGGCTCGGCACCTTCCACTCGATCGGCGCCCGCATGCTGCGCCGGCACGCCGAACTCGTCGGCCTGCGTCCCGATTTCACCATTCTCGACACCGACGACCAGATCCGGCTGATCAAACAACTGCTGGCCGTCGAGAACATCGACGAGAAGCGTTGGCCGGCCCGTCAGTTGGCCGGCATGATGGACAATTGGAAGAACCGCGGGCTGCTGCCCAAGGACATTTCCGCTGCCGAGGCAGGCGTCTATGCCAATGGCCGGGCGGCGCAGCTTTATGCCGACTATCAGGCGCGGCTCAAAACCCTCAACGCCGTCGATTTTGGCGACCTGCTGCTCGAATGCATCCGGCTGTTCCGCGAGAACCCGGAGGTGCTGGCCGACTTCCACGGCCAGTTCAAATACATCCTCGTCGACGAGTATCAGGACTCCAACGTCGCCCAGTATCTCTGGCTGCGCCTCCTCGCGCAGGGGCGCCCGGCCTCCGAGGCCAATGTCTGCGTCGTTGGCGACGACGACCAGTCGATCTATGGCTGGCGCGGCGCCGAGGTCGACAACATCCTGCGTTTCGAGAAGGATTTTCCCGGCGCCAAGGTGATCCGGCTCGAACGCAACTACCGCTCCACCTCCAACATTCTGAGGGCCGCCAGTCACCTCATTGCCCACAATGAAGATCGCCTCGGCAAAACCCTGCAGACCGATGTCGGCGAGGCCGGCGATCTGATCGGCGTCACCTCGGTGTGGGATTCCGAGGAAGAGGCGCGCCAGATCGGCGAGGAGATCGAGCAGTTCCAGCGCGATGGTTTTCACCTCAACGACATGGCGATCCTTGTCCGAGCGTCGCATCAGATGCGCGCCTTCGAAGAACGCTTCATCACCCTTGGTTTCGACTATCGCGTCATCGGCGGCCCGCGCTTTTACGAGCGTCAGGAAATCCGCGACGCCATCGCCTATCTGCGCGTCGTCTCCAACCCCTCCTCGGATCTGGCGCTTGAACGCATCATCAACACGCCCAAGCGCGGGCTTGGCGACACCACCCTCGCCTTCCTGGTGCAGACCGCGCGCAGTCAGAACGTGCCGCTGCTCAACGCCATCCGGATGCTGGTTGAGACGGAGGACCTAAAGCCCCGGCAGCGCAGCACGCTGCGCGATCTGGTGGCGCAGTTCGACAACTGGAGCGAGCTGGCGCGCACGGTCAACCACGCCGAACTGGCCCAGCAGATCCTCGACGAGTCCGGCTACACCGAGATGTGGCAGAACGACAAATCGCCCGACAGCCCGGGCCGCCTTGAAAACCTCAAGGAACTCGTGCGCTCGATGGAAGAGTTCGAGAACCTCGCCGGCTTCCTCGAACACATTGCCCTGGTGATGGACCGCGAGAACACCGAAGCCAGCGACGCCGTCTCCATCATGACGCTGCACTCGGCCAAGGGCCTTGAGTTCGACACCGTCTTCCTCCCCGGCTGGGAAGAGGGCCTCTTTCCCAGCCAGCGCACGCTCGACGAAAGCGGTCGCGCCGGCCTCGAAGAAGAGCGTCGCCTCGCCTATGTCGGCCTGACGCGGGCCAAGAAGCGCCTGCGGCTCTATATGGCGCAGAACCGCCGCATCAACGGCCTTTGGCAGTCGGCAATTCCGTCGCGTTTCATCGACGAACTACCGGCCGAGGTGGTCGAGGTGAAGGATACCGGTTCTTCCTATGGCGGCTATGGCTATGGCGGCCGCACCGCCTCGCGCTTTTCCAATGTCGATGCCTTCGACAGCCTTTACGAGACCCCTGGCTGGAAGCGCGCCCAGGCCAACCAATCCAGTCGTCGCGGCGGTGGTCCCCTGACCATCGAAGGCGAACTGGTCGCCCGCTCGGTCGATGACGGTCGCGGCTCGGCCTACTCGGTCGGCCAGCGCGTCTTCCACCTCAAATTCGGCTACGGCACCGTCGAACAGCTGGAGGGCAACAAGCTCACCATCGAGTTCGAAAAGGCCGGCAAGAAGAAGGTTCTCGACAGTTTCGTCTCAAAGGGCTGACCCCATGATCATCACCACCACCCCCACCCTCGAAGGCCGCCAGGTCCGCGAATATCTCGGCATCGCCACCGGCGAAGTCATCGTCGGCGCCAACATCTTTAAGGACCTGTTTGCCGGCATTCGCGACATCGTCGGCGGCCGCGCCGGCGCCTACGAGTCCACCCTGCGGAGCGCCCGCCTGCAGGCCTTCGCCGAACTCGAAGAAGATGCCCGGCGAATGGGCGCCGATGCTGTCGTGGGCGTCGACATCGACTACGAAGTCGTCGGCCAGGGCGGCAGCATGCTGATGGTCTCGGTGTCAGGGACGGCAGTCCGGCTGTAACCACCTACGAGCGATTGGTGGGGCCATCTCTCCCCTTGCGGGGGAGAGGGTGAGCGAGCCAAGGTCTTTCGGACGGACTTTGGTGTGTCCGTCACTGCGGCGTGTTCGCTTCGTTGGCGCTCTTCCGATCGAGGCCCAGCCGGTGCTCGCGATAGACGATGAAGATGCCGGCGCCGACCACGATCAGCCCGCCGATCAGCATCTCGAGCGTCGGAACATCGCCGAACAGCATGTAGCCGACCACGACGGTGAGGATCAGGGAGGTGTATTCGAACGGCGCCACCACCGACATGTCGGCATGGCGGTAGGATTCGGTGAGGAGGATCTGCGCGATGCCGCCGGTAATCCCTGCGCCGATGAGAAAGGCGAACTGTTCCGGCGTCGGCATGACCCAGCCGAACGGCAGCGTGCAAAGCCCCACAATGCTCGACGAGATCGAGAAATAGAGCACGATCGTCGCCGAGCGTTCGGTCTGCACCAGCCGCCGCACCAGCATCATGGCGATGGCGGCAAAGACGCACGAGATCAGCGCCGAGATCGCGCCGATCGAGGCTTCGCTCGCATCGGCAAGGCCGCCGGAGAGAAAACTGAGGCGCGGCCAGAGAATGATGACCACGCCAAAGAGGCCAACCAGCACCGCGCTCCAGCGATAGAGCCGCACGACCTCGCCCATGAACACCGCGCTGAAAATGACAATCAGCAGCGGCGTGGCGTACTGGATCGCAGTGGTCTCGGGCAGCGGCAGCTTGGTGAGCGCATAAAAACCGAATCCCATCCCACCGCTGCCGACCAGACCGCGCCACACATGGCTCATGGGTCGCGTGGTCCGGATACCCGCAGCCAGCTCGTGCCGCATCATCAGGTAGATCACCACCGGCACGATGGCAAAGAACGAGCGGAAGAACACCAGCTGTCCGGCCGGGACGCCCTGCGAGGCCTTGAGCAGCGACGCCATGGCGACGAACACGCAGACTGAAGCAATCTTGAAGCCGATGCCGGTGAGGGCATTGGCCTGCCCGGCAGGCGGAATGGACGACGAGGACGGCACGGGCTGCTTATCGCGGATGGGAAGAGCCACAAGCATCGGCTGATTGCGCCGCGGGCGCAAGCCGATGATTTGCCCAGTGCTTGCGTCGGCGGGCGGCAGAGGCTCTATGTGAGCACATGCTGAATGCTCTCGCCGCCAATCTCCACATCATCGCCGCGCTCTATGGCGCGATCTACCTGCTGGCCGCCATCTGCGCCGTGCGGGAAGTGATGGCGTCGCGCACCTCGCAGGGCTCGATCGGCTGGCTCACCTCGCTCGCCTTCCTGCCCTTCCCGACGGCCTTCATCTACCTGGTGTTCGGGTGGAAGCATTTCGACGACTACGCCCGCACCCAGCTCAACCTGCGGCTGAGCCGTCCGATTCGCTCCGAAGAACTGCAGGTCATCGACCGCGACACCGGCAAGCAGTGGCCCGTCTTGCTGCACACATCAGGCGCGCCGTTCCTTGCCGGCAACCAGCCGCAACTGCTGGTCGATGGCCAGGCGACGTTCGACGCGATCTTTGCCGGCATTGCCGCGGCGCAGAGCTATGTGCTGGTGCAGTTCTACACCATCCGCGACGACCGGCTCGGCCGGCAGTTGGCCGATTGCCTGATCGAGCGGGCTCGGGCCGGGGTCGAGGTCTGGGTGCTCTACGACGATATCGGCAGCCAGGGCCTGCCCAGGGCATACCGCGAACGGCTGCGCGACGAAGGCATCCAGGTCGCCGGCTTCAACCAGCGTCACAAGTTCCTGCGCTTCCTCGGACCCATGCGGGTCAACTATCGCAATCACCGCAAGGTGGTGCTGATCGACGGCAAGGTGGCGTTCACCGGCGGGCTCAATGTCGGCGTCGAATATCTGGGCGAAGAAAAGCGCTTCGGCCCCCGCTGGCGCGACACGCACCTTCGACTTGAGGGCCCGGCGGCACTGTCCTTTGCCCTGATCTTCCGCGAGGACTGGCAATGGGCCACCGGCGAGGAGATCACCCTGCCCGCCGCCGACGCGCTCGAAACCGTCGGCGACAGCCCGGCGCTGGTGATGGCCACCGGTCCGGCTGACCGCATCGAGTCCTGCGCCATTGCCTTTACCGACATCATCTCCCAGGCGCGCGAACGGCTCTGGGTGGTGAGCCCCTATTTCGTCCCCGACACCGATGTGCGCACCGCGCTCTATGCCGCCGCTATGCGCGGCGTCGACGTGCGGGTCATGCTGCCGGAAAAGCCGGATCATCTGCTGGTCTGGCTGGCCAGCAACGCCCACGCAGATGACATGGTCAAGCACGGCATTAGCATCTACCGCTACACCGCCGGCTTCCTGCACCAGAAGGTGCTGCTGATGGATGACCGGATTGTCTCGGTCGGCTCGGTCAACTTCGACAACCGCTCCTTCGCCATCAATTTCGAGATCACAGTCTGGATGACGGCACCCACCACCATCGCGTCAGTGGAAGCCATGTTGCTCGCCGACTTCGCCAATTGTCGGCAGATCGACAGCGAAGAGGTCGCAACCCGTTCGTCGCTCCAACGGTTCATCCACCAGGCCGCCCGCCTGTTCTCTCCGGTTCTCTAAGCCCATGATCAAAGTCGCCTCCTACAACATCCGCAAGAGTCTCGGCACCGACCGGCAACGCCAGCCCGACCGCATCCTGAAGATCCTCGCCGAGGTGAATGCCGACGTCGTCGCCCTGCAGGAGGTCGATCGGCGCTTCGGCGCCCGCGTCGCCACCATCCCGACCCAGGCCATTCTCGACAACTCGGCCTACGTGCCGGTGCGCTTCGGCATCCGCGAGGAGAGCCTCGGCTGGCACGGCAACGCCATCCTTGTGCGCAAGGGCACCGAGGTGGTCGACCTGCAGCGTATCGACATCCCCTCTTTCGAACCGCGCGGCGCCGTGCTCGCCGACATCCGCGTCGATGGGCGCCTGCTCCGCATCATCGGCATGCATCTGGGCCTGATGGGCACCACGCGGCTCAAGCAGGCGCAGGCCATCGTCGCCTATCTCGAAAAGCTCGAAGGCAAGGTGCCGACCGTGATCATGGGCGATCTCAACCAGTGGGCGCCCAATGGCGGCTGCCTGGCGCAATTCGCCCGCCACCATACGGTGATCGCCCCCGGCCCAAGCTTTCACTCCCGCCGGCCGATGCTGGGACTCGACCGCATCATCACCAGCCGCGACATCACGGTGGTGGGCACCGGGGTGCACAATACTGTGCTAGCGAGCCGCGGTTCGGACCATCTCCCGGTCTGGGCCGACTGCGCCTGCCTTACGCTG
>JACDQI010000155.1 GCA_015657675.1 Devosia sp. | reverse complement strand
ATAGCCTCCATCCCTGAGCCTGATCGAAGGACGGAGGGCATGGCACGGCCAGGGCGCGAACACCAAATCTGTCCGAACCATGGCACCAACCCGCCGTCCGCGCGTTGTGAACACTCTGGGGTAGCGTCACGCACCCTGAAATGGAGTGTCCCCAATGTCCGTGCTCATCGGAATTCTCATCACCTTCCTCGTCGTCGTCCTCATCCTCTGGCTGGTCCAGCGCCTGCCGGTCGAGGCGCGTCTCAAGCAGATCCTGCAGATCGTCGTCATCGTCATCGGCATCATTGCGCTGCTCAAATACCTCGCCGTGTTCTGACTTGTGCGGATGCGACGCATTGATTTGGCGGCTTTGCACCCTATGTTGGGCCGATCACCAGAGTTCCATTGATGTCGCATCCCGTCGTTCAGGCTACCGGAGTCAATCTTCACCTTGAGAGCGGGGGCACCCCTCTGCACATCCTCAAGGACGTCGACCTCACCCTCTCCTCCGGCGAAGTCGTTGCCGTTGTCGGTCCATCCGGCAGCGGCAAGACCTCGCTGCTGATGGTGCTGGGCGGTCTCGAACGCGCCACCAGCGGCAGCATCGTGCTTGATGGTCAGGCCCTCACCAGTCTGAACGAAGACCAGCTCGCCATCGCCCGCCGCAACCACCTCGGCATCCTGTTCCAGAACTTCCATCTGGTCCCCTCTATGACGGCGCTCGAAAACGTCGCGCTGTCGATGGAAATCGCCGATGCCGGCATGCCCTGGCAGACCATCCGCGACCGCGCCACCGCCGCCCTCACCGAAGTCGGCCTCGCCGACCGCCTTACCCATCTGCCCAGTGCCCTTTCCGGCGGCGAGCAGCAGCGCGTCGGCCTCGCCCGCGCCATGGTGACCGCGCCAAAGCTGCTCCTCGCCGATGAACCCACCGGCAATCTCGATCAGGAAACCGGCAGCCGCGTCATCGAGCTGATGTTCGGCCTCGCCCGTACCCGCGGCACCTCAATCCTCCTCATCACCCACGATCCGTCTCTCGCCGCCAAGGCCGACCGGCAGCTGCACATGAACCAGGGCCGGCTGAGCTGATGCCGGTCACCCCGCTTCAGGTGCTGGGCGCCTGGCTGCGCGTCGCCCTGCGCGACCTGCGCGGCGATCTCCGCCGTTTCGGCATCCTGCTCGCCTGCCTCGCTCTGGGCGTCGGCACCATCGCCATCGTCGGCTCCGTCGGCGCCTCGATGCAGCAGGCCCTCGCCCGCGACGCCCGCACGGTGCTCGGCGGCGACCTCGAAGCCAGCCTCTCGTATCGCGCCGCCACTGCCGACGAACGGGCGCTTTTTGCCAAGCTCGCCACCGTCTCCGAAGTCATCGAGGTCATGGGCCGCGCCCGCATCGAGGGCCAGAGCGCCTTCCTCTCGCTCCGCGCGGTCGACGCGAATTATCCTCTGCTCGGCAGCGTCGAACTCGAGACCGCCGACGAGACCACGTCGCTCGCCAACCTCCTCGCCGCCCGCGACGGCGTCTATGGCGCCGTCGTCGACTCGCTGCTGCTCGACCGCCTGGGGGTAAAGCTCGGCGACTCCATCACCATCGGCGAAGGCCAGTTCCAGCTCCGCGGCGTGCTCAAGTCGACACCCGATCAGGTCACCCAGGGCGTCCAGCTCGGCATTCCCGCCCTGCTCTCGGTCGAAGGCCTCGGCACCACCGCCATCCTGCAGCCTGGCGTCCTCGCCAAGTATCGCTACAAGATGCTGCTCGATCCGCCGGGCTTCATCGCTACTGCGACCACCATCCGCAACACCTTCCCCGATGCCGGCTGGTCCATCCTCTCGCCGAGTGACGCGACCGCCGATCTGGCGCGCTTCTTCGATATCTTCTCGCGCTTCCTCGTCATTGTCGGCCTCTCCTCGCTGATCGTCGGCGGTGTAGGCGTCTCCAACGCTGTCAGCGCCTACGTCACCGAGCGCCAGCGCTCCATCGCCACCATGCGCAGCCTCGGCGCCACCAGCGCCCGCATCCTCTTTCACTTCCTCACCCAGGTGCTGATCCTCACCCTGGTCGGAATTGCCCTCGGCCTTGTGCTCGGCATCATCCTGACGCTGATCGCTCTCCCGATCATCGGCGGCCTGCTCAACATCGACCTGCCCGCCGTCGTCGACCTGCCCTCGCTGCTCATCGCCGGCGGCTTCGGCCTCCTTATCGGCTTTGCCTTCGGCTACCTGCCGCTGCACCGCGCCCAGGCCCTTAAGCCCGCTTTGCTGTTCCGCTCCGCCGGCTCAGCCGTCGAGGGCATCACCCGCTGGCGCGATCTCACAAATCCGGCCCTCTGGCTGCCGCTGCTCCTCGCCCTAGTCGCCATCTACGCGCTTGCCGCGTTGACCACCGGCCGACCGCTGCTCGTCTTCTACTACGCCATCGGCGTCGCCTGCGCGTTCCTGCTCCTGCGCGGCGCCGGCTGGCTGCTGCAGGCCGGGTTGCGGCGCGTGCCGCCGCTGCCGAACGCCCACCTTCGCAACGCCTTCAAGGCCATCTACCGGCCCGGCGCCCCGGCCCCCGTCGTCATCATGTCGCTCGGCCTCGGCCTGGCGCTCCTCCTCGTCATCTCGCTGGTCGATGGCAGCCTGCGCCACCAGCTCGACAGTGAGTCGATCCCCGACGCACCGAGCTTTGTCTTCATGGACCTCTTCGAGGACGAAGCCGCGGACCTCAAAACCTTCGCCGCCACCGACAGCCGCATCGCATCGTTCCAGTCATTGCCTCTGGTGCGCGGCGCCATCAGCGCCATCAACGGCACGCCGGTCGCCGACTACCCGCGCCCCGACCCGGAATTCTCCTTCCTGCTCGAAGGCGAGATTCCCCTCAGCATCGCCGCCGAACTGCCGGCCCAGTCGACCATCACCCAGGGCGAGTTCTGGCCCGCCGACTATGCCGGCCCGCCGCAGCTCTCGGTCTTTGACCGGCTGCGCGATGCGTTGGGTCTCAAGCTTGGCGATCAGCTCACCATCACCATCTTCGGCGAGCCGGTCACTGCCACCATCAGCAATTTCCGCGACTATGTCTGGCGCTCCGGCAACGTCAATTTCGGCTTCGTGCTCTCGCCCGGCTCCGTCACCAGCCCGGTGAGCTATATCGGCCTGCTCAAATCCGTCCCCGGCGAAGAACGCGCCGTGCAGCAGGCGGTGATCGAGAGCTATCCCGAACTGATCTTCGTGCCCGTCGCCGAAGCCATCGACGCCCTCTCAGGCATCCTCAACGCCGTCACCAACGCCGTCGCCGTCATCGGCGGCCTCGCTGTCGTCTCCGGTCTCTTCGTCCTCGCCGGCGCCATGGCGGCCGGCCGCAAGCAGCGCGAGGCCGATGCCGTGGTGATGAAGGTCCTTGGCGCCAGCCGCCGCGACGTGGTCGTCGCCTACATCGTCGAGTACGGCCTGCTCGGCGCCCTCGCCGCCCTGCTCGCCGTTGCGCTCGGCACCGCCGGCGCCTGGGCCTTCGTCACCCAGATCCTCGAGATCGGCTTTTTCGCCGACCCCCTGACCATCGCCACCATCATCATCGGCGCTGTGGTTCTGACCATCGCCATCGGCGTCCTCTCCACCTGGTCCGCCCTCTCCGTCCGCCCAGCGAAGTTCCTCCGCGAGGAGTAGGCGCACAAGCACCGCCCTTGTGTCACCTCCCCCCCTTGCTCGGGGGAGGGTCAGGGGTGGGGGGGTAGAGAGCCCGAGACTTGCGGCCAGAACGTGCGCCGAAGCCCCAGCTTTCCGGACT
>JACDQI010000154.1 GCA_015657675.1 Devosia sp. | reverse complement strand
CTTCCCCCATCCCAATGCCAACGCCCAGAACAGCATCAGCCTGACCGGCCTGAACGTGGTCGCAACCGATACTGACGGCACCACCGTCAATGCCGCCGTCGCCATCACCGTCATCGACGACGTGCCGACACTGACGTTGCCCGACTACGCCGTGGTCCAGAACGGCTCCGGCGCGGAGGTCTCATTCGGCCTCGATTTGGACGACACTCTTGCAAACAACTACGGCGCCGACTTTGGGACCGTTCGGTTTGACCCGCTGCTCCACGGTACGAATAGTGGGCTGCTGTCGGGCGGCCAGCCGATTGTTTACGCAGTCTCCTCTGATGGCCTGACACTCTCCGGCAATGTAGGCGGAACTAACATCTTCACCGTCGCGCTCAAACCAGCGACCGGTCAGTACAGCGTTGACATGAACGGGACCGTCGACAGTGTGACGACGGTGAACTTCAGTAGCGGGGCCTACGCATTCAGCGGCGGCAACAGCGAGTGGAACGGCTTCGTCAGTGCGGGCGAGAGCCTGACCGCGCCAGTGAACAATGACAGTGCCGACTTGCTGCTCACGCCCGGCTCCGTTTCGGGAGGCACGGTCATTTTTGACGGTACGATTAATACTACGGCGAACGCCGGCGGCATAAGCAACACCTCCGTCGGTAGCAACGAGGTTTCCGTGTCGATTTTGTCACAGACCTGCGGGGTAACCCAGCGAGCACCGGCGCCGGCGACTACGATACGCTCTCGAAGCGAGACCACGTCATTGATGGCCACTACTCGACCAACGGCGCCACCGCATCCTTCACTTCTACGAGCGGCTCGACCATAAAGTTCACGGCCTTCGATGACCCCGATGGCAACAACGTCGTCGGGGACGGCACAAAGGACACGATCAACAAGATCGCTATCATCTTCGGCGCGCAAAGCATGATTATCGACCTGACGTTGCCGCTTGCTCCGTCCTACTTGATTGGCGGCAACACTTATACTGTGGCGGCAAACCTCGATGGATCCGTTACGGTGGGAGGCGTGGTTGAGGTCGGAGGGACGGCAACCCAGGTCGCCGTTTACACGGCCACTCAGTACAACAGCGTCGAGTACCAGTATGTCTCCGGTGACACCTTCCAGATCGGCGGCTTCGGGGCCTCGGTGCCCTCCACTGCACCAGTCGCCTTCAACATTCCCATTCAGGTCTTTGATGGTGACGGCGACACTGCAACCTCATCAATCGGTATCACTCTCGCGCAACCGGGCCAGACCATCTCGACCATGGCGAGCGGGTCTATCAGCCAAACTGTTACGGCTCTGGCGCCGCACATCATCGGCAACGATCTCGACAACACGCTAACCGGCGATGGTACCACCAACATCCTCTCCGGCGGCCTCGGGAACGACATTCTCACCGGCGGGGGTGGCGATGACGTCCTCCTCGGCGGCCTCGGGAACGACACCCTGACCGGCGACTCGGGCGTCGATCGCTTCGTCTTCGCCGAGAGCGGGTCGAGCAATGCGGATACAATCCAGGACTTCGTCGTCGGCGCCAGTGGCGACATACTCGACCTTGGAGGGTTGCTCGACGCCGCGTTCACCACTGAGGACAACGTGGCCAACTTCGTCCGTGTGGTAGACGGCACACCGGCCACCCAGGGCAGTTCCACGCTTCAGGTGGATACGTCAGGAGCGGGCACCAACTGGGTCAATGTCGCGACTCTGCAGAACTCCACGAATGGCGTCGACACCGGCGACCACGTCCGCATCTTCTTCGAAGGCGTCGAACACGACGTTACAGTAAGCTAGCGGCAGTTACCGACTGCTCACCTAATGCTGTTCCCAAAACTGGCGTAACAAATCGCGAGGTATGTGGCTCTGGAAGCGGACCTCGAGGGAAGACAATACATGGGCCATCGGCTTTGTAGTTCGTCTGACGGACAGCAAGGCCGAGCCCGACCGTAGTGTTCGAGCTCGGGAACGATCCTTCCTCGTGCTGCACGAGGAGGCCCGCGACGCTGGAGAGCGAATTCGCTACTCTGGCGATCTGGGGCGGCGCCAGGGTGCACACATTGCCACGCGCAGAGAACAACTAGACACTCGTCCTCCTGCGCCAAGTTCCTGTTCGCAGTTTTGTGGTCAAGACTCTACGAGTTTCTCAAGGTGCGCCCGGCCGTCCAGGATCTCATATCTGCGAGATCCAGGACGCGCGTCAGACTCGGCCTTCGTGATGGTGGCAGCGGTGATGACGGCAGGCACTGGGACGACGCTCTAATGGTGCCGGCAGCAGGACTCGAACCCGCGACCGCCTGATTTCAAATCACCTCCATCGGTCGCCACTTCTGAGCTAAAACAGATGCGCATAGCGCGCGCTGATGGTTTGGGCCGTGCCGGCGTCGCCGAGCTCGAGTCGGTAGGAGACGTCGAGGCCGGCTTCAGCGCTCTGGTCGAGATGGACGTCGATGCCGGCGACCAGGCCGTTGGTGGTGGTGACGCCGCCCGGCATGGAGAAGGTGGCGCTGCCGGCGAAGCTCTGCAGGGTACCCGGAGTGTTGGCGGCGCGGTGTTTCCAGGCCAGCGATCCGGTGAGCGTCAGGAGCGTCGTCTGCATGGCGATTCGTTGCGAGAATCGTGCGCCGAGTTGGGTCTCGATCGCATCGGAGCTCTGGGCCGCGACACTGAGCGCGCCAGCGCCGCCCTGTTCGGTGTAAGCCGACGTGAAGTTGCGGGCGTAGCCGAAGTCGCCAAAGAGTTCCGCCGTCAGCGGCCCGAGATCGAACTGTTGCGCCAGCTCGGCAAAGACTTGCGCGGTGACGATGGAGTAGTCGGCAGTCAGCCTCGTATCGACACCTGCCGACTGGATGCGCCGTGACGAGGCCACCGCGTGGTTGGTGAGACTTGTGCCGAGGCGGATATGCAGGCCAGCCAGTTCGGCGGCAGCGTAAGTCCCGACGGAGAGATCGGTCGAGTTGGCGGCAGTCGAGCCGCTGCTGACGGCCGACTGGCCGAGACCGACGAGCAGCCCCGCGGTCGCGCCGTTCGATAGGGTTGTGTCGGCGCCGCCAAAGAGTGCAGTGGCGCCGGAGGCGGTGGTGGTCGAGGCGGCGTTGCCGGCCACCAGTTTACCCCAGACGCCGGTCGGGGAGATTGAGGTGGGAGTGGCCCCAAAGCTCGTAAAGCCGAGCGGGGCGTCGATCTGACCGAGCATGCCGGCCTGCTGCTGGAGGCGACCGATAATTGTGGCGTCCAGCAGCCCCGTATTCTGCAGCAAGACGTCGCCTGTGACGGCGAGATCGGACCCCGAAAGTTGAGCCAAGAGGCGCGAGACATCCTCGGGCGCCATGGTGTCGAGCATGTCGTAGTAGGGTGCGGCCGGGCCCATCGCGTCGAGCAACTCGGCAATGGCTACCTCGGTTGGGTTGCTGGCAAAACCGGCAAAGCTTGCGCCGGTGGCAACCAGGTCGAGAAGCACGCTCTGGTCGGTGTAGGTCAGTTCGGGCCGGTAGCGCGGCGTGATCGATCGAACGGTGATGAAGTGATTGCCGGTCGCAAGGGGTGTTTTGGTCAGCAGAATTGGCCGGCCGCCAGGATAGCCAGCACTGGGGACGACCTGCAACGTCGTGCCGCCGAGATCGCCCACCGACGCAACCTGGAGTAGGTCTGCGCCAGCGGCAAAGGTGGTGACCTCGAGCAACGAACCGGGGTGAAAGACCACGTCACCGGCAAAGAGCGTGCCGCGTGGGGCGAGGCTGCCGAAGACATCAAGATCGCCTACGGTGCCTGCACCGGCGAGGCGACCGGCAGAGTGGACGGTGATCAGCCCCTGCTCCGCGCGGGCTCCGTCAAGTGTCAGCGTCCCCTGCTCCAGATCGAGATCGAACGGGTGGACGAGCGCACCGGTGAGACTCCAGTTCGAAAGGCCGGTTTTGCGGAAATGCTGAAAACCCAGGAACTGGCCAGTTTCGACTCCGTCGACGAGGTGACTGCCGATGCTATCGAGAGAGAAGTGCCCTTCCCCGCTCCCGCCCCAGATCAGGGTGTTTTCCCCTTCGACGGCCTGGATTGGGCCGGAGATGGCGTAGCCGGGGTGCAGTTCGAGTTCACTATCGCCCTCGCCTAGGCTGCTCCCTTCGAGACCAATGAGCTTGCCGGCGATCACCAGCCGGGTGGTTCCAGCGTTATCGACGACGATGGGTTGCTTCCCCTCGATTATAGCACCGGCTTGCACCGCGATATTGATCCGGCCGGGCACAGCCTGCTTGAGCTGCAGGCCGACGTCTGCGTTGATTGACCCGCCGATCATTTCGATGTCGAGCGCGCCGCCATCATTCGACTTCGCGTAGAGGCCGACCTGGGCGGAAATGACGTCGTTGAGCACGAAGGTCGCCAGGCCGGGGCCGTCACTGTAGGCGTTGATCGCTATGGCATTCGGCGCCGAGATGGATCCGCCATCACCCTGATATGTAATCGGTTTGCCCATGAGCGTCAGAAAGCCGCCGCCGCCGTCAAACTCGAAATGACCCGAACTGCGGATCGAAAGCGGTGCGTCGGCGTAGGCGAGCAGGCTTGTCGTGTCGGTGAGGGCGGTCGCGTCAATGACGAGCTCGGCGCTGCCGTCTGGATTGCAGGTGAATACAATACCGGTCATGTCCGCATCGCAGGCCATCTGCGCTTTTACAGATGTTGGAATTGCGTATAGCGCGCTAAATGCGACAGCGACGGAAGCATATTGACGAAGACAATATCTACGCATTCGGCACCATCGCTTTCGCAAAGTCCGACGAAATCGGTGCAGCTGACGGCTGACCGCTATAAAGTATATTTACTTAGTGTTAACCACTTATCACTTGACTTGCAATATCCGACAGGGCGTGCCGAATGATTCGTATTGTCGATATCCGGTATGGCGCGCCGCCCAAATGGCGCTTTTCAGTGCGCGCCTGCGGTGGATTTTCGTGCAGCGGCGCACAAACTGATCCAAGACGTAATGAAATCTCAACGTCAGCCGAGCGATGGTAACGCTACGCATTGATGCCTGGCGGACCAATTATGAGCAGCGAACCGGAGCCGAAGCACCCCCGCCCCGGACCTGACAGCACAGATCACATTGCCGAGGAGATGCTCGCAGCCGAAGGTCTGGCGGGCCTCGGGCGTTGGCATTGGCACCCTGGCGCGGCAGAGGTCACGCTTAGTCCGGGCATGGACCGGGTTGTCGGATTGCTGAAACGCACTCCTGCCATATCAGCGCGCCGTCTGCTCCGCCTCCTGGGCGGTACCGATCGCCGCGCCGTCCTGGAGCGTATTCGGTTGATCCTGAGTGGGACTGACGCGCGCGACCTCGAAGTCAGCATCAAAGGTTTCGACGCCGGGCTCCGCAAGGTCTCAGTGATGTTCAGGAGCCGCCGAAACGAGGTGTGGGGCGTCTGCCACGACATCACGCTGATGCGGATGGTGAGCGCTGCGCTGGATCGAAGTGAGGGTCGCTGGGAGATTGCACTCGAAAGCGCCCGCCAAGGCGTGTGGGATGCCGATCTGGAGACAGGTATAATCTATCATTCGCGCACCTGGCGAACCATGCGCGGCATGAACGCGGCCTTCGACCCGCGCGACACCCATGAGAACTGGGTCACACGGGTGCATCCGGACGACATCGAGCGCTGCCTCAAGCAGATCCGCGATCAGCATTCCGGCTTGGTGGAGCGTTCGGCGATGGTCTATCGCGAACGGCATATTGACGGTCGCTATATCTGGATTTCCAGTGCCGGCGCGCCGGTCGCATGGTTCCCGGACGGCCGGGTCAAACGGCTGATCGGCACCGATACCGAGATCACCGAGAGCAAGCTGGCTGAAGAGGAAACGGCCCGACTTTCGCAGCGACTGGAACTTGCACTCGACGTGTCGCGGATCGGCGTCTTCGAAGCCAATCTCAATACCGGTGAACTTTATTGGGACGCCCGGGTGCGACATATGTACGGCCGGACCGGAGACTCCCCTATCGGCGCCAGCGAGTGGGAGGACGCGCTCCACCCTGAAGACGCCGAAACGGCAGTGGCCAATGTCTGGACAGCGGTGCAGCGACAGAGTTCGTATGACTCGCAGTTCAGGATCATCCGCCCCGATGGCGAAGTACGCACTATCCGGACCAAGGGAACATTCCGGCGCGATCTCGATGGCACCCCCAAAGTGCTGGGCGCCAACTGGGATGTGACCGAGGAAGTGCTGGCCAAGCAGGAACTCGAACGCGCCAAGGAACTTGCCGAGGCGCGCAACTGCGCCCTTGAGGAAATCAAGTCGCAGATCGAGCACAACGCACTGCACGACACGCTCACCAGCCTTCCCAATCGCCGCTATCTCGACACCTGGCTGATCGAGGCGGAGGCGCGGTGCCACAAGACGGGAAGCTCGGTGGCGCTGCTGCACATCGATCTCGACCGCTTCAAACAAATCAACGACACGCTCGGGCACATGGCCGGCGACGCCATGCTGATACACGCTGCCAAGTTGCTGCGCGCCAACCTGACAGCGGACGATTTCGTCGCCCGGGTTGGCGGCGATGAGTTCGTGCTGGTCTGCGTCGTCAAACCGTCCGATACAAGGTTGGAAACACTGGCGCGGCGGATCGTCGAGCAGATGCGCCAACCAGTGCCGTATGAGGGGCACTTCTGCCGGTTCGGGGCCAGCATCGGCATTGCCATACAGGCCGGGGCAGCGGTGGATCGCAAGCGGCTGCTGATCGATGCCGATATCGCGCTCTACCGCGCCAAGCGCCGTGGCCGGAATGGCTATGAGTATTTTTCCGAGGCTCTGCAGGCCGAGACGGTCAACACCAAGCGGGTGGCGGACGACATCCTGCGCGGGATCGAGCAGGACGAGTTCCTGCCTTACTATCAGCCCCTGTTTGATGCCCGGACGCTCGAGCTGGTCGGTGTCGAGGCGCTGGCGCGATGGAACCATCCCAATGGCGTGCTGGCGCCCGCCAGCTTCCTCAAGATTGCCGAAGACCTCAATGTTGTGACCTCGATTGATCGGCTGATCCTCGAGGGAGCACTTGCCGACTTCAATCGCTGGAACGACACGGGCCTCGTGGTCCCGTCGATTTCGGTCAACGTGTCGTTCCGCCGATTGCTGGACGAAACGCTGATTGAGAGCCTGCGTGGCCTGCCGATCCGACCGGGGACGCTCTCGTTCGAACTGCTCGAGTCGATCTTCCTCGATGAGCCGGACGACATGCTCAAGTGGAACCTGGAGCAGATCCGAGCCCTGGGGATCGACCTGAGCATCGATGACTTCGGCACTGGCCATGCCTCTATCCTCAGCGTGGTCAAGCTGCGCCCTGGCCGCTTCAAGATTGATCGCCAGTTCATCGCCGATATCGAGAGGTCCGAGAGCGAGCGCAGGATCGTCCGCTCACTGGTCGACATCGGTCGCTCGCTTTCGATCAAGGTTGTCGCCGAAGGCGTAGAGACCATGGAACAGGCCTACATCCTCCGCGATCTGGGCTGCGATGTGCTGCAGGGTTACGCGCTTGGCCGACCGATGCCTGCTGCGCACTTCGAAGAGATGGCGCAACGCCGAGGCTGGCGCAAAGCATCCTAGGCAGCAAAGCCAGAATCCTTTACTGCGTTAACACCGCGGCGCGATTTCGATCGCGTGTTGGCAGCACTGCTTTTTCTCTACACTTCATAAGCTTGGCATCGTTCTCAGTTCCCGCTGCGGGTGCTATAGAGGCTTTGCTTGCAGCAGAAGCACATCTTGAATGGTTCAACCCGACAGGCGTCTGGTCCCGATAGTCTCGCTCGACGTGGTGGGCTACTCCCGCCTCGTGCAGCGCAATGAACGGCAAACTCTGCGGCTGGTGCAGCGGGTCTACGATCGGCTGATTGCGCGCACCATCGGCCAGCATGGCGGCAAGGTCTTCAAGACCATGGGCGATGGCCTGCTGGCCGAGTTCCAAAGTGTCGTGGCAGCAGTCGCCTGGACGGCTGAGCTGCAGCAGGTGATCTACGAGCGTCGGATCAAGGCTCCCGGCGGCGAACTGTTCCAGATTCGCGCCGGCATCGTCCTCGCCGACGTGCTGGTGGCCGGCGATGACCTTTATGGCAGCGGCATCAACCTGGCCGTCCGGGTGCAGAGCCATTCGCCGCCGGGCGGGATGAGCATCACCAAATGGATGTTCCAGTATCTCGACGGTACGACCGATCTCGAGTTTACCGATGTCGGGCCGACCGAACTCAAGAATATTGCGCGGACCGTTCGCCTGTTTGTCTGGCATCCCGAAGGGATTAACCGGCAGCAGACAGCGGCAACCCCTGCACCGGTGGCGCCGTCGAACCGGCCGTCGGTCGTGGTGCTGCCGTTCGACAACCTTTCGGGCGAGGCCGACCAGGGATATTTCGCCGACGCGGTGGTGGAGGAGATTACCGCGACGCTGTCGCGGGTACGGGACTTCTTCGTGATCGCCCGTAACTCGGCCTTTGCGTACAAGACCCGGCCGGGCACGGATGTGCGGCAGGTCGGGCGGGAACTGGGCGTCCGCTACGTGGTGGAAGGCTCGGTGCGACGGGTGGGCGAACGGGTCCGCATAACCGCGCAGCTGGTCGAGACCGACAGCGGAAGTCATATCTGGTCCAACAAGATAGACGGCGCCGTCAGTGATCTCTTCGATCTGCAGGACCGCATGGCGGCCGAGGTGGCGAGTGCCATCCAACCCTCGATCCGGCGCGCGGAAGTGGAGCGGGCGCGGTCCAAGCGGCCGGACAGCCTTGCCGCCTATGACATGGTGATGCGTGCCTTCCCGCACCTCTGGGCGCATCGGCCGGAGGACAATGGCGAGGCCATTGCGCTGCTGACCCGGGCGCTGGCGCTTGACGCCAACTATGGCCTCGCGGCAGCACTGGCGGCATGGGCGCATGGCCAGCAGGTGGCCTATAACTGGTCGACCGATTTTGCCGCAGAACGTCAAGCGGCCCAACGACTTATCGAGCAGGCGACGATGGTGGTGTCGGATGATCCGACGGCGCTGACGGCGCTGGCTTCGGCGATGATGCAGGTGGGCGGGGATGTGGCGCAGGCGGCGGCGTTTGCCGATCAGGCGCTGGTGCTCGACCCCAATCACGCCTGGGCCTGGATGCGGCGCGGTTTCGGACAGGTCTACCTTGGCAATCCCGAAGAAGGGCTGGTGGCGTTTCAGCGCTCGGACCGGCTAAGTCCTTTGGATCCCTTTGCTTTCAATGTGCATCTGGGGATGGGACTGGCGCATTTTGCGGCCGGGCGACCACTGCAGGCGCTGCAGTTCGCGCGGCAGGCGCTGTCGGAACGGCCGGGGCTTACCTGGCCGCATCGCGACATCGCGGTTTACAAGGCGCATCAAGGG
>JACDQI010000153.1 GCA_015657675.1 Devosia sp. | reverse complement strand
GCCGTCGCGGCCGCGAGGGCAGTTTTTGCCGAACCGGGTTTTCCGCGTGCGCGCGCCGAAAGCGATCGCGGCGGGGTGTCCGCCGTCACCATCTTCCTGATCGTCTTTGCCGTGCTCCTGATGGGCGCTGGCGGGGCCGGTTTCTGGGCCTGGAACGAGGGCTATCTCAACCTCGACTCGATTTTTGCCAACAAGCCGGCCGTTGTGGCGAGCGCCGAGACGACCGCGGCACCCGCAGCAGCCACCCCGGCTGCCGAGGCGCCGGGCGAGACCGCGGTGCCGCTGAGCGGCCCGGGCAATACCACCCTCAATGAAACGGCACCCTCGGTTCTGCCCGAACTCAAACAGGACGATCGCCTGCCGTCCGAGCCGGTCGGCGTTGCTGAAACGCCGGCGCTAGCGATTGCTGCACCGCAGCCTGCCGACAGTGCGCAGCGCCTCGGTGGCGACACCGCTGCCGGCGCAATCGGAGAAGCCACTTCCGACGTTGCCGCGCTCAATCCGGAAGGCAGCCAGTCGCTGCTGCTGGAAGCGTCTGACGACGGCAAGACTGGCGCCGTGCCATTCTCGGGTACGGTTGAATGGAGCAAGGGCAAGGACGAAACCGGGTTGCCGACTCTGGTGGGCAAGGCCTCGATCCCGGCTCGCAACCTCGGCGTCGACATCATCATCCGCAAGAATGTCGATACGACGCTGCCGGCGAGCCACCTGATGGAAGTCAGCTTCAAGGTGTCGGACAGCTTTATCGGTGGTTCGGTCGCAGGTCTCCCGGGCGTGCTGCTCAAGAACGAAGAGCTGGTGCAGGGCCAGCCGCTGGTGGGCGCCTCGGCGCGCGTGGTGGGGAACTCGTTCCTCTTTGCGCTCAGCTCCTCGCCCGAGGACATCACCGCCAACAACGCGCTGATGACCTCGCGCAAGTGGATCGACCTGGCGGTGATCTATGCCACCGGCAAGCGCGCCATCATCACGCTCGAAAAGGACAGCGCCGCTGAGGCGATGTTCACCGAGGTCTACGCCGCCTGGGCTGCAACGGCTTCAGCTCAGTAGCAGCCGGCCCTCGGCGATCCGGTACTGCCGGGTCGCCACCGCGTCAATATCATCGACATGATGGCTGACCAGGAGGGTGATCCACCCTTCGCGCTTTGTCAGCGTCAGCACCAGATCGCGCACGGCTGCACGCGTGGCGTCGTCGAGCGCCGAGAACGGTTCATCGAGCAACAGCACAGGACGTTTGCGCAGCAGGGTCCGCGCCAGCGCGACACGCTGCTTTTGGCCACCGGAGAGCGTATCCCCCCTCTGCCTGCCGACCTCGGGCAGGCCGACCTCGGCCAGTGCGGAAGTCACCGCCGCATCCTTTTCCGCCTTGTCAGTGCCTCGGGGCAGGCCAAGGGCCACGTTGCTGGCGGCACTCAGATGCTCGAACAGGGCGTCGGCCTGAAACAGGATCGAGACCGGCCGTTCTTCCGGCTGCAGGGGTAGCAGGTCACGGCCGTCGAGGGTCAGGCTGCCACTTGATGGAGCAAGGAACCCGGCGATCAGGTCGAGGAGTGTGGATTTGCCTGAGCCGCTGGCACCACTGACAGCGGTGATTTCGCCCGGCGCCGCTTCGAGCGAAAACGCGTAGCCGGTGGGCTGGCCGGGATGGCGATAGGCCAGTTGGTCAAGCACGAGCATGGCCGAGCCTTTGAAAGAGTTTGGGGATCAGCACGAAGGCTGCAAGCGTCAGCAGCAGCATGATGGCGGCAATTCCGGCCGCATCATTGCTGCGATAGGCGCCGAGCGCTCGCGACATCAGTAGTGGCAGCGTGGCGAAATCCTGCGTGCCGAAAAGCGCGATGACCCCGAGGTCGCCGAGCGAAAAGCAGAAGGCGAGGGCCGTGACGACGCCCGCATCGCCGGCGATCAGTGGCCATTCCACGCTGCGGAACTGTTGGGTGCCGCTAAGGTCAAGCGCCCGTATCAGTTTGCCACGGCGCGTCGCGATGGCCTCGAGAGGCGGCGCGAGTGTCGAAACCGCGTAGGGCAGGGCCAGCAGCGTATTGGCGAGGACGACGACAAACGGCGCCGCCAGTTCTGGGTCGATGCCGGCGTTGCGGGCGAGCAGGAAAAAACCCAGCGAGAGCACCACGGTGGGCACAGCCAGATAGGCATAGGCCGGCGCGCCAATGCCGGTCTTGACTAGCCGGCCGGGGCTCGCGGCCCGCGCCGCCGCCAGGGTCAAGCCGATCAGCAGCGTCAGGACCGCTGACGCGGCGGCGATAGCAAGGCTGGTCCAGAGGCTGCGCCAGAAACCCGGCTGGGCCAAGAGGGAGCCGAGACCGGGTCCGAGGCCGTCGATCAGGATAGCCAGCAGCGGCAGTCCGAAGCCGAGGACGCCGATCACAAGCACCGCTTCCTGCAGCGCCTGCACCCATGCTCCATCCCGCCAGCGCTGCGGGGCTGAACGTCCGAGATTGGCGGGGATCGGGGCGGCGGCTGAAGCCAGCAGGATAATGCCGGCGCAGATGGCGATCTGCACCAGCGCCAGGTTCACCGCGCCGCGCAGGTCGAAATCGAGGCGCACGGCCGAGTAGATGGCGACTTCCAGCGTCTGATTGGCCGGTCCGCCGCCGAGCAGCAGCACCACCGGAAAGCTGGTGAAGGCGAGGAGGAAGATGATGGCGCCCAGCCCCGGCAGGGTCGGGCGAATGGCCGGCCAGTCAATCAGCGCAAAGCGCTGGATGGCGGAAAGGCCAAGGCTCTGGCCGGTTTTGAGCCGGAAGTCCGGAACCGACTCGAGCCGCGCCAGGAGGATGCGGGCGGCAAACGAGGCATCAAGGATGACATGGGCGAACAGGATACCGCCCAGCCCGAAGATCGGGATCCGCACGCCCGTGAATTCTGCCACCCAGCCCGCACGGCCCCAGACTGCCAGCAGTCCAAAGGCGATGATGATGCCGGGTGTAACGATCGCGGAGGCAAAAAGTCCGACGATCAGCTCGCGCCCGGGAAAGCGCAGGCGGTTGAGCGCCCAGGCCAAGGCCGTTCCGACCAGCAGCGACAGCACCATTGTCAGACCAGCCTGGATCGTGGTGGTCAGCACCAGCCAGGGCAAGTCGATCCGGCTGGGGCTCGTGCCGGGATCAGTGGCGGCGGTCGCCGTGATCGACCACAATACCAGGACGATCAGCAACGCCACGGCCGCGCCGATGACCACTCCGGCGGTAAACCGGAGTGGTCGGCGAGGCGCGCCGCTACTGGATTGCGGCGAGTGCGGCATCCACCCAGGCCCGGCTGTTGGCAGCGATATCGGCCGCGTCGATCTCGAGCAGCTTGGGCGTTGGCGCCTCCCCGAATGCGGCGGGCAGGTCGGCGCCGATATCGACCACCGGGAACATCCAGTTGGTGGTGGGGATCAGCTTCTGGCCTTCGACCGAGGTCAGGTAAGCGAGGAACTTTTGGGCCAGCTCCTGCTTTTCCGAAGACTTCAGCACGCCGGCCACCTCGGTCTGGGCGACGTGACCCTCGGTGAAGATGGCGGCGGCGTACTTGTCGACGCCCTCGGCCACCTGATGGTAGGTGGGCGAGGTGGTGTAGGAGAGCACCATGTCGGCCTCGCCCGCGAGGAAGAGGTTGTAGGCCTCCGACCAGCCCTTGGTCATGGTGAGGATATGCGGCTTGAGGCCGGCCCAGATTTCCGGCGCACGCTCACCATAGGCCGCCTGCACCCAGAAGACATTGCCCAGACCGGGCGTCGATGAGCGCGGGTCCTGGATGACGATCTTGATGTCGTCGGTCAGGGCGATCAATTCCTCGAAGCTTTTGGGCGGGTTGGGCATCTTCTCCTTGTCATAGACATAGGCGAAGTAGCCGTAGTCGAAGGGCACGAAGTCCGGATCGGTCCAGGCTTCGGGCAATGTGAGCTTATCGAGCGTCAGCCCGTGCGGGGCAAACAGCCCGGTAGCGCGCGCTTCGGCGCTGGTGGCAGTGTCGAGCCCGACGATCAGGTCGGCCTTGGTGGTGGCACCTTCGAGCTGCACCTTGCGGAGCACGGCGATGGCATCATCGGCGGTGGTGAGTTCCACCACGCAGCCACAGGTGGCCTCGAAGCCGGCCTTCAGGCCGGGGCCGGGGCCCCATTCGGCGGCGAAACTGTCATAGGTATAGATCCGCAGGATGGGCACTTCCTCGGCGCCTGCCGGCAGAGCGGCAAGTCCGAAAAAGGCCGCAAGCGCGACGGGCAATAGTTTGACCATGGGTCATTCCCTTCGGTTCGCGGCCATGTGAAGAAGGGATTGCACGAATGGTCGGGGCGCCTAAGCGCCCTTGCCATCTCGAACTTCCTCCGCCAGCATGACCTGGTTCAGGTTCAATGGGTAACTCTCAGTTCCGGAACCCCGGAACACCCCAGCGAGACGCTTGACACTTAGAGCGAGACACACAGCCGTGCAAGAGCGGTCCGTTCATACTTCCGTTGACACCATTGCGTTCGAGGGCCTGCTCGTCATCGTCGGCGGCGGCGCCGTCAATCTTGACGTGCTGCGCGAGCTTTACCTGCGCGGCGGGCATCTGGTCGGGGCCGATAGCGGCGCCGACACCATCGTCGCGGCCGGCCTCAAGCCCGAAGCGATCATCGGGGATTTCGACTCGCTGAGCGAACCGCTGAGCTGGCTGGGCAAGACCCGACTGATGCAGATCGCCGAGCAGGAAACCACCGACTTCGAAAAGGCGCTCTATTCGACGCGGGCGCCGGTGACGGTGGCACTGGGCATGACCGGCAAGCGCTTCGACCATACGCTGGCGGCGCTCGACGCCGTCACCCGCTATGCCAGTCGGCGGTCGATCATCCTCGTCGACGAGGACGACCTGGCGCTGGCGCTCGACAAGACGTTCAGTTTCGCCGTGGCGCCGGGTGAGCGCGTTTCGGTGCATCCGCTGGCGCCGGTGACCTTCTGGCGCTCCGATGGGCTGAAATATCCGCTCGATGCGGTCAAGCTGGCGCCCGGGGTGCGCACCGGCACCTCGAACTCGGCCGATCTCGGGCCCTTCACCATCGTCCCCGAAGAGGGCATCCACGCGCCCTGGCTGCTCATCCTCGACCGTCACCACCTGATGGCGCTGGTCGACAAGCTGCTGG
>JACDQI010000152.1 GCA_015657675.1 Devosia sp. | reverse complement strand
TTTTTGACGTCGGCATCCTTGCCGCCGAAGAGACCGCCAACGAAGCTTCCGATGGCCTCGCCACGCGCCTTGGCCTCGGCATAGGCAGCCGCTTCCTTTTCGGCCGCAGCCTTTTCGGCTGCCGCCTTCTTTTCGAGCGCCGCCACTTCGGCTTCCATCGCCGCCTGGTCGGCCGCCTGCTTGGCCTGCAACGCCGCCGTCATGGTCGCGGCACCGATCCCGGCCGGGCAGGCCGAAGCGGCTTCCAGCACGCCAGTACCGGCGGGCACGTCGAATACATACTGCTTGTTGCAGACGTCCCAGGTCGGCGGCGACTTGGTGAGCTCAAAGCGGTCATAGCCGCTCTTGATGTTCTGCCAGAAGGCCATGTGCTCGCTCTGGGACTGCTTGGCGAGGTTCTGCGGCGTCATGCGGAACGGATAGATCTGCAACTGGAAGGAGGGATTGCCGCCTTTGAAGGTCTCGCGTGCCAGCGCATAGATCTCGGCAATCGACTCGTCGGTCATTGAGTAGCAGCCGCGCGACGAGCAATCGCCATGCACCATCAGGTCCGAACCCGTGCGCCCATGGGCACGGTCGAATTTGTTGGGAAAGCCGGTGTTGAAGGCCAGATAGTAGTTTGAGTTCGGGTTCATCAGGCCCGGGGTGATGGTGTAAAAACCCTCGGGCGACTGGCGGTCGCCTTCCTTGATCTTGGGGCCAAGGACACCCGACCAGGCGCAGATCTCGTAGGTCTTGAACAGCTTGTAGCCGGACGCCGTCTCCTTCCAGACTTCCAGCTCGGAACTCTGCTTGAAGATACGGATCATCATCCCCTTGCCCGGGCCCGAGCCCATCGAGGCAAGCTTGGAGAGGGCTTCTGCCTTGAGCGGTTGCATCGCCTTGGCATTGCCAGGCTTGATGCCAGCGCAGGCCGACAGCGTCGCCATCACGCCCAGGATCAGAAAGAGGCCGGCGATCCGGCGCAGAAGGGTCATCACGGATGTCTTGCCCGACACATCAGAACTCGGAATTGGGTATTCATTTACCCTCCGGGATAGTCCCATAGGGTTAGAGCGGGGTATCGCCCGCTGGTTACCGCTTCCTTACCGCGCGCCGATTCCGGCGTGCGATCAACTCAAATTGACTCCGATCGCGAGGAATTTCTCGCGCCGGTGCTCACGTACCTCGAGTCGGCTGCGGCCTTCGAAGTCCTTGAGGAACTTGCTGATCGCTTCGCGCGTGCCAGAGAGCACCTGGTCAGCATGGCGATGCGCGCCGCCCGCCGGCTCGGAGATGATCCCGTCGATCACCCCGAAACCAAGCAGGTCGGTGGCGGTGATTTTCATGTTGTTGGCCGCATCCTGCGCCTTGGCGGCATCGCGCCAGAGGATCGAGGCGCCGGCTTCCGGCGAGATCGCCGAATAGATGGCGTTTTCCAGCATCAGCACCCGGTTGGCAGTGGCAATGGCAATCGCCCCGCCCGAGCCACCCTCGCCGATGATGATGGCAAGGTTGGGCACACCCAGTTCGAGCAGCCGCTCGGTGGAGCGCGCGATGGCCTCGGCCTGGCCTCGCTCTTCGGCTCCGATGCCCGGATAGGCACCGGCGGTATCGACGAACGAGATCAGCGGAATGTTGAAGCGATCAGCCATGTCCATGATGCGGACGGCCTTGCGATAGCCTTCAGGCCGCGCCATGCCGAAATTATGCTTGAGCCGGGTCTCGGTCGAAGACCCCTTCTCCTGCCCCAGGATCGCGACCGACTGGCCGTTGAAGCGGCCAAAGCCTGCCTGCAGCGCGGCGTCCTCACCGAACTTCCGGTCGCCCGCCAGCGGCACCCAGTCGGCGATCAAGCCCGTGACATAGTCGGAAAAATGCGGCCGCTGCGGATGGCGCGCCACCTGCGTCTTCTGCCACGGCGTCAGCTTGCGGTAGATGTCGACCAGCGCCTCATCGGCGCGCGAGGCCAGGCGCGTCACTTCCTCGTCAATCGAAACCGCCTGATCGGTCGCCGCCAGCGCCTTGAGTTCAGCGATCTTGCCTTCAAGATCAGCGACCGGCTTTTCGAAATCGAGATAGGACTGCATGCCACCCTGCCACAAATGAGGCGCACCGTTTGCCGCCCCAGAATGGCCGGAAAGTGGCGGCGTGCGCCCGGCAAGTCAAGAACAGCGTTTGCGGACGGAAATTTCCCTGCGTTAACCGGCTCATGACGCTTCGGTGACACTCTTGGGTGGAGCGGCCCTCCGGTCGCCAGAGTGAGTGAGACGATGTCGACCGACGTGGTGATGCAGCTCGAATGCCCGCACTGTGCCTACCGGCTCTTTGCGCCGGTGTCGCTGGTCGAGCCATGTCCGAGCGCCACCTGCCCGGCTTGCACCAGGAGCTTCGTGCTCGACCCCGAGATCGGTGCGCTGAGCCGCCTGCTCGGCGTCGCCCATGCCGCCCGGCGCGAACGCGAACGCCGCCGCGTTGCGGCCGAAGCCGCCTGGCGCGCCACCGCCACCAGTCAACCTCCCAAGACCCTCAGCGACGTTTTGGCCCGCCTCGACGAACTGCTTGAGAGGCCTGCCAAGTCGCGCAAGCGCGCCTGACGCTACTGCTGGCGCAAGAACCAGACGAACGAGAACCACACCTCGCGAAACAGCATCGGCACCTGCGTGGCGAGCGTCTCGTAGCGGCTGGTCTGGGTCGGTGATGGCGCCGCATTGAGCTTGAGCACTCGCGCCATCCACATCGCCCGCTGCATGTGCAGCGGATCGGACACGACCAGGATTTTGCCCACCCCCTGGTCCTCGATCAGCGCTTTGGCGAAGGTAAGATTCTCCTTGGTGGTCCGCGACTGGGTTTCGATGAGGATCGCATCGGCCGGTACGCCGCGCGCCACCGCCCAATCCCGCCCGACTTCGGATTCGGCCAGTGCCTGACCCTCGCCGCGACCACCAGTCAGCAGCAGCCGGCCAACCCGGTTGCGCAAGTAGAGGTCCACCGCGTGGCGCAGCCGTTCTTCGAACACCGGACTTGGCGCCACCCCGTCTGCAGCAGCGCCCAGTACCAGGGCGATATCGGCCGGACCATCTTCATACTGGCTGGAATAGGACCAGATCAGCCAGGCAAAGTTGGCGCTGGCATAAAGAAAGATCAGCACGGCACCGGCCGCGAAAAAGAGGAGCTTGCGCTTCATGCCTTGTCGCTGAGCGGATGGTGCTGTTCGACCAGTGTGCGCAGCTTTTCGTCGAGCACATGCGTATAGATCTGGGTGGTCGAGATATCGGCGTGCCCGAGCAGCGTCTGCACGACACGCAGATCAGCGCCACCGGCGAGGAGATGGCTGGCAAAGGCATGGCGCAGCACATGCGGCGCCACCCGCGCCGCGCCGATGCCGGCCCGTCCCGCCAATCCCTTGAGATCGCGGGCGAACACCTGGCGGCCCAGATATCCATCCTCGCCGCCGGCAGGAAACAGCCACGGCCCGGGCGGCAGCGTCGCCACATAGGCGCGCACCGCGTCGCGTGCCCGGTCGTTCACCGGCACCACGCGCTCCTTGTTGCCCTTGCCGATGATGGTGAGGAAGGTTGCGTCGCGCATCACCGCCGAACGCTTGAGGCTCACCAGTTCCGAGACGCGCATGCCGGTGGCATAAAGCAGTTCGAGCAGCACATAGAGCCGCAGCGCCGCAGCCTTCTTGGCGTCGGAGACGGGTTCATTCGCCTCTTGTTCGGCCAGCGACAGCAGCCGGTCGACTTCGCCAATGGACAGCACCTTGGGCAACGCCCGGCGCGCCTTAGGGCTGCCGACAATGCGGGTGGGATCGTCGGCGCGCAGATTGTCGGCGCAGAGGAACTTGTGGAACTGCCGGATAGCCGAGAGCTTTCGGGCGCTCGAACTGGCCGAAAGGCCCTGCGCATCGAGGAAAGCCAGATAGCTTACCACCTGCTCGCGCGCTGCCTGCATCGGGCCGCTGCCCTTGCCGGCAAGGTAGCCGCAATAATCGCCGAGATCGCGCCGGTAGGCCTCGATGGTATTGCGTGCCGCGCCGCGTTCGGCGCTCATCATCTCGAGGAAACTGTCGACCAGATGCGCGCCGCTCATTCGACGCCGGGCGTGCCACCGTCACCACTTCGCCATCGGCCGGAGCGGCCGTCGGCTCCGGCAACGGTTCGCCTGTGCCGGGTGCCGGCTTAGGCTCGGCGTCGGGCGCTGCCGGCTCGGCGGCCGGAGCAGTGCGGGTCGTATCGATTTCGCGCCGAACCGGGGCGCGCTCGGGTGCCGCAACGAGATCCCGCGCCGGGATGCGCACGGTAACGTCCTTTTCGCCCGGATCGACCACCGAGACAATGCCGAACATCGCCCCATAGGCAAGCCCGACCAACACCAGCAGCACGATTACGAGGCGGATCAGGGTGGGCATGGCAAACCGGTCGTTTTGACAGATGAAGCAGGCAACGGGCTTTTGTCCCCTGTTTCGCCGGGGCGATCAAGAGAAGCCTCCGTGATAGCCCCGATTGATTGAAAAAAGACTGCGCCGGATCAACTGCGGACGCCCATTACAGCGAGCTTGCTTGACTTTGCCGGTGCCGGGCGGTTCAAGGCGCTGCCGGGAGATCAAGTGTGACGCATCCGCCCTCCATTCGCGAGCAGAAGCGCGACGAGCTGCTCCGGCTGCTCGCCGGGCGGCCGCTGGTGCTGGTCGGCATGATGGGCGCAGGCAAAACCACGGTTGGCCGCCGCCTCGCCGGTCGGCTCGGGCGACACTTCGTCGATAGCGACGAAGAGATCGAGACCGCCGCCGGCATGACCATCGAGGATATCTTCGCCACCCGCGGCGAAGCCGATTTCCGCGCCGGCGAAGCCCGCGTCATCGCCCGCCTGCTCAAAGACCGCAATATCGTGCTGGGCACCGGTGGCGGCGCGTTCATCAACGCCGAAACGCGCGCCCTGGTGAAGGCCGAAGCCATCTCGGTCTTCATCAAAGCCGAGTTCGAGCTGCTGTTTGCGCGCGTCTCGCGCCGGTCCAACCGCCCGCTGCTCAAGACCGCCAATCCGCGCGAAACGCTGCAAAAGCTGATCGAGGCCCGTTACCCCATCTATGCCGAGGCCGACGTCACCATCATTTCCACCGACGTGCCGCAGGACCAGGTGGCGAGCGAAGTGATCGACGCCGTCCTCGCTTACCTCGGTTCGACTGCCGTCTTCGAGGAGCCCGCCAGTGAGTGAAACCGACCACAAGGTCCATGTGGCGCTGGGCGAACGGGCCTATGACATCCTGATCGGCGCCGAAGTCATCGACCGCGCTGGCGCCCTCCTGGCCGAACGCTTCCCCGGCCGCCGCTACGGCATCATCACCGATGACGCTGTCGGCAAGGCGCAATTGCCGCGCCTCGTCGCCTCGCTCGATGCCGCCGGCCTAACGCACTCCACCATCACCCTGCCGCATGGCGAAAGCACCAAGCGCTGGGAAAAGCTGGGCGAAGCCGTCGAAGGCATCCTCGCCGCCCGGCTGGAGCGCGGCGACCTGGTCATTGCGCTGGGCGGCGGCGTCATTGGCGATCTCGCCGGCTTTGCCGCCTCCATCGCCCGCCGCGGCATGGAATTCGTTCAGATCCCGACCTCGCTCTTGGCGCAGGTCGACAGCTCCGTCGGCGGCAAGACTGGCATCAACTCCCCGCATGGCAAGAACCTGATCGGCGCCTTCCACCAGCCGCGCCTGGTGCTCGCCGATCTCTCGGCGCTCGAAACCCTGCCGCCCCGCGAGTTCGCTGCCGGCTACGCCGAAGTGGTCAAATATGGCCTGATCGACGACGAGCCGTTCTACTTCTGGCTTGAGGATAACCGCCGCGCCATCTTTGCCGGCGACCGCGCGCTGCGCGCCGAAATGGTCGCCCGCTGCTGCGCCGCCAAGGCGCGCTTCGTGCTGGCCGACGAGAAGGAAACTGGCGTCCGCGCCCTCCTCAACCTCGGCCACACCTTCGGGCACGCCCTCGAAAAGGCCACCGGCTATTCCGACCGCCTGCTGCATGGCGAAGGCGTCGCTATCGGCATGGTGCTGGCGCACGGCTTTTCCGCCCAGCTCGGCCTCGCCCCCAGCCAGGACACCGGCCGCATTGCCGCGCACCTGCAGGCCGCCGGCCTGCCGACCCGCATCTCCGACATCCAAGGCGAGTTGCCGCCCACCAGCGTGCTGATGGACGCCATCGCCCAGGACAAGAAGGTGGTGCGCGGCGCCCTCACCTTCATCCTCACCCGCGGCATCGGCCAGGCGTTTATCGAAAAGAACGTCCAGCCCGACGTTGTGCGGGACTACATCGAGGCCATGCGCAAGGCCTAGGGCCGATGGTGATCACCACCCGGCGGTTGGCGTTGAGCTCTTCGCCGAACTGCGTGGTTTCGCCGACACCCACGGCGTTCACTTCGGCGAACTTGACGCCCTGTTCACGCAGGTAACGCAGCACGTTCTGCGCCCGCTCCACCGAGAACAGCGCATTGGTGGCATAGTCGCCCTGCGTACTCGAGTAGCCGGTGATCATCGCCGTGCATTCCTGCCTGCCGATCGCCGCGGCGATCTGGTCGAGGCGTTTTTTCAGCCGATCGTCAGGTCGTTGGAATTCTCGTTAAAGCCGATGACATTGTAGAGATCATCGATCTGGCAGCTCGATTCCGGGTTCTGGTCCAGCAACGCCACCGACAGCGGTTCGGTCGAGGCGTCGCGCTGGACCCCATCGTCAACCACCTTGGGCACTTTCAGGTCGATGAGCCCGCTGACGGGCAATCGCTCGGCCACGAACTTGGCCGGCGCGATCGAGGCGCCCGCCTCCGGCCACCCGCCGCGCGCGCCTTGGATACCGCCTGCTGGTTGCCGTCGAGCAGCACGAGGAATTCCCCCAGTGTCTCGCTCGGCGCAATGCCGTTGACGTCTGCGGTACTGAGGCCCGAGAGCGTCACCGCTCGGCCGTTGACGGCGACCGAGGCCAGGAACAGGTTGCGGTCGCGGTTCGATCCTTCGCCACCGAACGCTTCGTTCGTCAGCCGCACCCGCACTTCGGCGCCCGGCGCGAATACATCGTCCGGGATGCGGAACTCGAAACTCTGCACATAGGCGGCCTTGTCATTGGCGTCGGCAAAACGCCCGTCATTGCCGGTGTCGATCGCCGATTCCACCGCGCCTTTGCCGATCAAATGCCCGTCAAAGCTCACCTCGAACTTGGGCGGCCCATCATAGGCCTCCCCGCCGATCACCAGCGTGAGCACATTGTCGGCCGCCATCACGGCGCCCGGCAGCACGCAACCCAACAAGGCGGCACCGATGGCCGCATTCCGCAACATGGACATTGTCGCCCTCCGACTGTCTGCGCCTAAGGGCTAGAAACTTGAAGCGGCAACAATTCGCCCGACCCGTGGCAGCCCGCCACGTGTCTGCCTGAGTTTGGTCACAACTGCTTGAACGTCGGTCCCACCGGATGCGGAAATCCCAAGGTCGCCAAGGGCGCTGGCACAGTGCCACGGCAATGCCCAAATCACCGAACTTGCCGAAATGGGTGGTGATTCCCACATGGGGAAAACGGTAGCGATGGATCAGATGCCGATCGGGACCACGGGTCCATCAGCGCCGACGATCTCCACCGCCAGCGCATGCACACCGCCCTTGAGCTCGGCATCGAGCGCATCCATCACGGCCCGATGCTGCTGTAGCCGCGTCTGCCGGCAAAGGCGGGCGTCGCGATTCTGACCCGGAAATGCGTCTCGCCGCCGGGGCGAGAACCTGCATGGCCTCTATGTCGCTCGCTCTCATCGAGCACTTCAAGATGGCTCGGGGCGAATTTTTGGGAAAGTTTCTCAACAATCGTATCGCGAACGGACATATGGATACCGGTTCCGGTGTGTAGCGAAGGCAAGACGTAACTAGGACCGATGAAGCTCGATTCCAAGCTGTTCGACGCAATCAGGATCAAAGGACGCAACGCGGAAAAACCCCGCGAGGCGACGCCTCGTTGCGCCTGGGAAGGCTGTGAGGAGCCCGGCGAGTACCGTGCCCCCAAGGCCAACCACAAGGAAGGCGAGTACCACAATTTCTGCCTCGAGCACGTCAAGCACTACAACCACGCCTTCAACTTCTTCGCCGGCATGAGCCCGGGAGAGATGGAAGAACGGCTGAGCCGCTGGTCGCAGACCGACGGCCGCCCGAGCTGGGGCTTTGGCGCCAAGGCAAACTCCGCCGGTCCGCGCATGCCCCGCCGCGAGGCCCGCGACCCATCCAAGCGCTTCCAGGATCCGCTGCACATCTTTGCCCGCTATGCCCGCGCCCAGCAGCGCGGTCCGGCGCCCGAGCGCGCCGTGCCGCTGCATGAGAACGACCGGCAGGCGCTTGAAACCCTCGGCATCAAGGGCCGCGTCCCCTCCGACGAGATCAAGCAGGCCTACAAGCGCCTGGTGAAAGTGCATCACCCTGACGCCAACGGCGGCAACAAGGCCTCCGAGGAGCGCCTGCGCGCCATCATTGCGGCCTATGCACACCTCAAGACCAAGGGTTTTGTCACGCGCTAGACCGCGCGGTCCGACGAAACATTTACACCCCGGTCGCCGTTTCTGCGCATGCCTTACAACGGACGGTCTGCCTGTGCTTGAACGACTTGCCGCATCCCTGTCACCGGCCCGGCTGCTGAATGCGCTGGCCGCCATTGCGCCGGTCTCGCTCGACGTAGGCATCGCCTATGGCCCGTCAGATCGCCACCGGCTCGATATCTATCGCCCTCCTGCCGAAGGTCCGCACCCACTGGCTGTGTTCATCTATGGCGGCGGCTGGGAAGAGGGTGATCGGGGAACCTACCGTTTCGTCGGTTCAGCCCTCGCCTCCGCTGGCATCGTCACCGTCATCCCTGACTATCGCGTCTATCCCGAAGTCCGCTTTCCCGGCTTTATCGAGGATGGCGCCGCCGCTGTTCGCTGGGCCTATCAGAACGCCTCGAGCTTTAGCGCTGACCCGGAGCAGCTGGTGTTGATCGGCCACTCGGCCGGCGCCCATATCGCCGCCATGCTGGCTCTCGACCCGCAGTGGCTGCGGGCTGAAAGGCTCCCAAACAATCTGGTCCGCGGACTCGTCGGTCTTGCCGGTCCCTATGATTTTCATCCAGATACGCCGACCCGCCGTATCATCTTCGGACTGGACCGCGACCGTGCGCCGACCCAGCCGATCAGCTTTGCCCGCGATGACGCGCCTCCTGCTCTGCTGGTGTCCGGTCGCGGCGATCGCGTCGTCGATCCCGGCAATGCCACGCGACTGGCGCGGCGCCTCGACGACGTTGGCGCCTGGGCCGAGGTCAAGTTCTATCCCCATGCCAGCCACGAGAGCCTGATCGGCGCCTTCTCGCCGGCATTGCGCTTCGTCGCGCCGGTGTTTCGCGATACCGTCGATTTCATTGCCCGGACGGCCACCGCCCAGCGGGCCTACGAGCGAGCCACCGCATGAGCGTCGTCCTGCTGATCGTCATCGTCGCCCTCATCATGGTGGTCGCCATGACCATCGCCTGGCAGATCGTGCTGCGCACCGGCCAGTCGGGCTTTACCGACGTCATCTGGTCCTATGCGACAGGCGTTGCCGGGGTTGCTGCGGCTTTGGTGCCAATCGAAGGCGTACCGACAAGTGCCCGCAACTGGCTCGTCGCCGCGCTCGTCGCCGTCTGGTCGATCCGGCTCGGCACCCACATCCTGTCCCGCACCCATCCAGGCGGCGATGATCCGCGCTACGCCGCCAAGAAGGCCGAGTGGGGCGACGACTACCGCACACAGCTCTTCATCTTCCTGCAGATCCAGGCTGGTGCCGGTCTCGTGCTCGCTGTGGCGGTCCTCGCCGCTGCCAGCAACCCGCTGCCGCTCGGCCTCTTCGATCTCCTTGGCATTCTGGTGGCCATCGTCGCCATTGTCGGAGAATCGATCGCCGACAACCAGCTCGCCGCCTTTCGGAAGGACCCGGCCAACAAGGGCAAGGTTTGCGATGTCGGCCTCTGGAGCCTGTCGCGCCATCCCAACTACTTTTTCGAGTGGTTCTACTGGCTGGCCTACCCGATCATCGGGCTGGGCTATGGCTGGGGCATCGTCGCACTCGCCGCACCGGTCCTGATGTACTGGCTGCTGGTCCACGCCTCTGGCATCCCGCCGCTCGAAGCGCATATGGAGCGTTCGCGTCCCGAAGCGTTCGCCGCCTACAAGCGCCGGGTCCGTGCCTTCTGGCCGATCCCGAAGCGCACTTGACCGCCGCTCATAACGGCTTTTTGTGTAGCAACGGAAACTTTGATCCCTGCTTGGCGCGTTGCTGTGTCAGTAATGGTGCTCAATAAACAAGCAGGAACATATGCGCGTCGCCGTCATTGGATCAGGAATTTCGGGCCTCTCAGCGGCATGGCTGCTCTCCAAGAGCGCCGACGTTACGCTCATCGAGAACGCCTCGCGCCTGGGCGGCCACACCAACACCATCGATGCGGTGACGCCCGACGGCCCAATCCCGGTTGATACCGGCTTTATCGTCTATAACGAGCTCAACTACCCCAACCTCACCGCCATGCTCGACCATTTCGGCATCGAGACGGCAGCGTCGGACATGGGCTTTGCCGTTTCCACCAATCACGGCCAGATGGAGTATTGCGGCCGCAACGTCGATGGCCTCTTCGGGCAGCGCCGCAACATCTTCCGGCCGCGCCACTGGCGCATGGTCAGCGACATCCTGCGCTTTTTCAAGCATGCAGAGCGCGACGCCGCGGGCATGTCGACCGACATGGGCATCGGCACGTTCCTGCAAAAGCACGGCTATTCGGAAGCCTTCATCGAAGACCACCTGCTGCCGATCTGCGCTGCCATCTGGTCGACGCCGGCGCGCTCGATGCTGGAATTCCCGGCCCGCACCTTCGTGAACTTTTTCGCCAACCATGGCCTCCTCATCGCCGACGCCAACAAGCGGCCGATGTGGCGCACCATCAAGGGCGGCTCGCGCACCTATATCGACCACATGCTGGCGCAGGGTCGGTTCCGCGTCATGACCAATGCGCATGTCGCCGCCGTCACGCGTGACGCCACGGGCGCCGACCTGCTTTTTGCCAATGGCGACCAGGGCCGTTTCGATCAGGTGATCTTTGCCTGCCACGCCGACCAGGCGCTCAAGCTCATCGCCGACCCGAGCGCCGACGAACGCGCCATTCTGCAGCACTTCCGCTTCACTCCCAACCGGGCGGTGCTGCACACCGACGAAAAGCTGATGCCGCAGCGCAAGAAGCTCTGGTCGAGCTGGAACTACCTGCGCACCGGCTCGGGCACCGAGGCGCACCTGAGCCTCACCTACTGGATGAACGAACTCCAGCCGCTCCCGACCACGACCAATCTCTTCGTCACGCTGAACCCGCAGCACGACTTCGCGCCCGGCACCGTGCAGCGCGTCATCGACTACGAGCACCCGCTGTTCGACGCCGAAGCCGTCGGCGCGCAACGCGACATGTGGCGTATCCAGGGCGTCCGCCGCACCTGGTTTGCCGGCGCCTGGCTCGGCTACGGCTTCCACGAAGACGGCCTGCAGGCCGGCCTCGAAGTCGCCGAGCGCATCGGCACGGTCAGCCGCCCCTGGTCGGCCCGCGGCCAGCGCGACCGCATCGCCCATAACTGGCACCCGGCAGAACTGGCTGTCGAATGACGGAGCGTCACACCGATGGCGCGCTCTACCATGGTGTCGTCGCGCACAAGCGTGCCCGACCCAAGCGCCACAGCCTGCGCTACAACGTCTTTTCCATGCTGGTGGATCTCGACCAGCTCAAGGGCCTCGAGCGGCGCCTGAAGTTTTCTCGTCGACCGCTTCAACCTCTTCTCCATGTCGCTGCGCGATTTCGGCCCGCATGATGGCAGTTCGCCCTCTGCCTTTGTGCGCAAGAAGGCCGAGGCGGCGGGTCTCGGCGATCGCGTCGCTCGCGTCCGAATGCTGTGCTACCCGCGGCTCTTCGGTTACGCCTTCAACCCACTGACAGTGTTCTTTGCCGAAGACGCCGAGGGCAAGCCGCTCATGCTGGTCTACGAAGTGCACAACACTTTTGGCGAACACCACTTCTACCAGACAGTGGTCGAAGAGCCCGGCGCGCCGGAGATTCGGCACATCAGCAAGAAGGCCTTCTACGTCTCCCCGTTCAACACGCTCGCCGGCCACTATCGGTTTTCCGTGCGTCCGCCCGGCGACGAGGTCTTTACCGGCATCACCCTCTCGGACGAAGGCGGCGGCCTCGTCACAGCGTGGTTCGAGGGCAAGCGCGAAGAACTGACGGACGGCGCTTTGCTGCGCGCCGCCATCGCCTACCCGCTGATGACCCTCGGCGTCGTCGCCGGCATCCACTGGGAAGCCCTCAAACTCTTCCTCAAGGGCGTGCCGGTGACGCTGGGCATGCGCCCCATCCTGCCCAAGACCCGCATCCGCCGTACCGCCGGACGCTAGGCACCGCTGCCGCCGCGGGCTAGAGCGGTTCCAGCAAGGAGCGGCGCCATGATTCCCTGGGTGCAACTGGACACGGCCAAGGTCCCCGGCGGCGATGAGTTCAAGCTCATGCAGCGCGGCGACGAATTCTGGATCATGGTCGGCACCAACCCGCTGATGACCAGCCGCATGGCCGGCTCCGAAGAGGTGCTCGCCGACGTCACCTGCACGCCACTCTCTGGCAAGCCGGCCGCCAAAATCCTCATCGGCGGACTTGGCATGGGCTTTACCCTGCGCCGCGCCGAAGCCCTGCTCGGCGCTGATGCCAAGATTGACGTCGCCGAACTGGTCCCCGGTATCGTCGCCTGGGCAAAGGGCCCGCTGACCCCGGTGTTCAAGGGCTGCCTCGATGATCCACGCGTGAAAATCATCGAGGCGGATGTCGGCAAGGTCATCGCCGACGCCAAAGCCTCCTATGACGCCATACTTCTCGACGTCGACAATGGTCCCGAGGGTTTGAGCCGCCCCGGCAACGACCGGCTCTACAGCGCCAAGGGCCTCGGCATCGCCAAGGCGGCGCTGAAGCCCGGCGGGGTCCTCGCCGTCTGGTCCGCCCACCCCGACGCCGCCTTCACCAAGCGCCTCCATCAGGCCGGCTTTGCCGTCGAAGAAGTCAAAGCCCGCGCCAACGGCAAACGCGGCGGCTCGCGACATCTGATCTGGCTGGCCAGGAAGGCCTAGGCGCAAGCGCCACCTGTGGCCCTCATCCACCCCCGCGCCTCATCCCTACGCAGGCCGAAATCCGCCCTACCCCCGGCCCCGCCTTGCTGCTATAGAGCCCTTAACCTCCAAGGCAGCCGCCTTGACCTATTTCTCCTCAAGAGCTTCCAAAAATGCCCGATTTCACCAACCTGCCGAACAAGGAATTTTCTGTCCGCGAAACGTTCGGAATTGATAGCGACATGAAGGTGATGGGCTATGCGGAAACCAGCCCGCATGTGCCGCCCGCCGACCCGGACTACCTGTTCGACCGCAACACCACGCTCGCCATTCTCGCCGGCTTCGCCTTCAACCGCCGCGTCATGGTGCAGGGCTATCACGGCACCGGCAAATCCACCCATATCGAGCAGGTCGCCTCGCGCCTCAACTGGCCGCTGGTGCGCGTCAATCTCGACAGCCACGTTTCGCGTATCGATCTCGTCGGCAAGGACGCGATCGTGCTCAAGGACGGCAAGCAGATCACCGAATTCCGTGACGGCATTCTGCC
>JACDQI010000151.1 GCA_015657675.1 Devosia sp. | reverse complement strand
TTTTGGGGCACCCGCTTCGGATCTCACGCCGCCACCGCTGGCAGGTCCATGGCCGCCTGCAAAGGCAGCGAGATGGCGACGGTGGTGCCGAGGCCGAGGCGGCTGTCTATGGCGAGGTGGCCGCCGCAGGTTTCGGCGATGGCGCGTGCGATCGAGAGCCCGAGGCCGGCGCCGTGCTGCTCGCGGGTCAGCACGTCGTCGCGGAAGGCGAAGGGTTGCGAGAGCGAGTCAAGCCGCTCGGGCGGAATGCCGATGCCGGTATCGGTGATTTCGAGCACCACGCCATCGGTGGCGGCATAGGCGGCGAGCGTTACCTTGCCGCCGCTGGGTGTGTAGCGCAGGGCGTTCTCGACGAGGTTGCTGACCATGCGGTCGAGCGAGAAGCGATCCCCGACGATCACCGCGTCGCAACGGGTCGCCAGGTTGAGCACCAGGCCGGCGTGCTTTGCCTGGCTGGCAAAACGCCGCGATGCCGAGATCAGCAGGTCGTCGGCGTTCACCCGCTCGACCCGCAACTGGCGCCGGCCGGCTTCGAGCTCAGCCAGTTCGAGGATGGAGGCGAAGTAGGAGAGGAGGCGCTCGCCCGAGCCTTTCATCGCTTCGACATAGCTCAGATAGCGGGCGTCACCGAGGGCACCATAGGTCTGTTGCCGCATCAGTTCGGCAAAGCCGATGATGTGGTTGAGCGGTGTGCGGATGTCGTGGGAGAGATGGGCAAGGAAGGCAGTCTTGGCGCGGTTGGCGGCTTCGGCCTTGAGCTTTTCTTCGTGGTAGCGGCGGGCAAGCAGGCGTTGTTCTTCGCGGATGGTAGTGAGCAACTGGTCGGTGCGACGCGTCTCGGTGATGTCCGAGATCAACGTGATGAAGCCGCCATTGCCCAGCGGGCGCTCATCGATGAGGAGGCACGAGCCGTCGGCGCGATGCAGTTCCAGCAACCGGTTGCTGTCGTTCTCGCGCAGCAGCTGCATATAGCCGCCGGCGGCGAGTTGCTTGACCGTTGTCGGATATGAGGCGCCAGCCGGCAGGTCGCGGTTTTCGAGCCGCGCGCGATACTGATCGTTGCAGGTGATCAGTTCACCATCACCGGTCCAGCAGGCAACGCCGAATGGGATTGAGGACATCAGCTCGCGATAGTCGATCGGCGAGACGATCTTCGGGGCCGGACGGCGCACCCAGGCGAGGCCGGCAATAAGGAAGGCGATGAAGAAAGCTCCCGCGCCGCGCTGCCAGACTTCCGTGAGGTCTTCTTCGACTTCGGCGACAAGCGCTGCGCTGTCGATGGAGAGCTGCGCCACCAGCGCCCGCCTCGCGGCACGGTCGTCATTGGTGCGTTGCAGGTCGATGGCGACAAAGAGGACTGCTGCCAGGATCGTCACGATGGTGATGGCGATCGCCACGGTTGCGGCCGGACGCGCGGGCCGAACTCCGAAACCAGTTTGTCCGTGCGCCGGATCGGGACGAGTGAATCCCTTCCCGACGACGTCGGATGGCTCCGCCGAACGCATGTATGACCCCGCAATAATTCTTAAATTGACCCGCCGGTGATTTGCACCGCGAACCAACTTTGAATCGCCGCTGCGGGCCTGTCCAGAGGGGCAACCGGGCCCGCCAAGCGCCCGGCGGGCAATTCGTGAGTCAGCAGAATCACTTAGCCCCGGAAGAAAAATTCTTCCAAAGTTAACGGGCGTTAACCTGCCAGCGTGCGCTCCAGGATGTCTGCGGCATTGCGGCTGAGTTGACCTGTCTGCTGCAGGTCCCGCAGAGCCGCCTCGGCCAGGGCGCGGCGCTGCGGTTCGTAGCTGCGCCAACTGCGGAACGTGGTGAGGACTCGCGCCGCGACCTGCGGATTGCGCGTGTCGACATCGGCGACAAAGCCGGTGACGAAACGGAAGCCCTCGCCATCGAAGCGCGCGAACTGCGTGAGGTTACTGTTGGCAAAACTGAACACCAGCGCCCGCAGCCGGTTCGGATTGTTCTTAGGAAAATCCGGGTCGGCAAGGATGGCGCGCATCCGATCGATGGTCTCGTCCTGAGCGGCTGCGGCGTTGAGCATCAGCCACTTGTCAAAGACCAGCGGGTCGGCGGTGTACATGGTGCGGAAGTCGCCGAGGAGGCCTGCCGCCTGCGGCGTCCAGGCGGCGACCGAGGCGCTGAGTGCAGCAAAGCGATCGGTCATGTTCTGCGCTTGCCGGTACTGGTTGGCGGCGAGATCGGCGCCCCGCTTGCCCAGCCCGCGCACCAGATAGGCGAGCGCCGCGTTCTTGAGCGAGCGCTGTCCCGATTGCGCCGGGGTCGGCGCATAGCCGGCGCTGTTCTGCGTGGTGGCGTAAACTGACTCGAGCGCACTGCCGGCCCGCGCCACGATCTCCTCGATCATGCTGTTGCGCGCGGCAAGGATCGCGTCGGGATCGACATTGCTGGCCTTGGTCTGCGCGATCTCGGTGAGGCCGGGCAGGGTGATAGCGAGCGCCTTGAAGGCGTCTTCGAGCGATGGGTGGGTTGCAGTATCGGCAATGGCCCGCGACAGCCCCTCGATCTGCTCGTCGCGCCACTTCTGGCCTCCGGCTGCGGCGACCAGCATAGCCATCGACACATCCTGCAGCGCCTGCCAGCGACCGAAGGGATCCTCGTCATGTCGGGCCAAGAACAGTTGATCGGCTTCGGAGGCAGTCGAGCGAATCTTGACCGGCGCCGAGAAGCCGCGGAACAGTGAGGGTACCGGACGGTTGGCGACGCCGGAAAACTCAAGCGTGGCGCTGGCCGTGTCGAGCACGATGAGGTCGCCTTCTACGCGCCGGCCGCTCACGGCGCTATAGCTCATCGGGCTGCCATTGGGGCCGACGAGGCCGAACTTGATTGGCACAACCATCGGCAGCTTGTCCGGCTGTCCCGGCGTCGGATGCGTCACCTGACTGAGCGTCAGGGTGTAAGTCTGGCGGGCAGGGTCATAGCTGTCCGAAACGCTGACTTCCGGCGTGCCGGCCTGCAGGTACCACTGGCCAAACTGGCTGAGGTCGACGCCATTGGCGTCCTCGAACACCTTGAGGAACGCCTCGATGGTCGTCGCCTCGCCGTCATGGCGTTCGAAGTAGAGATCCATGCCCTTGCGGAAGCCGGTCTCGCCCAGGAGCGTCGCCAGCATGCGAACGATCTCGGCGCCTTTCTCGTAGACCGTGGTCGTATAGAAGTTGTTGATCTCCTTGTACTGGCTCGGCCGCGGCGGATGGGCGAGGGGGCCGCCATCCTCGGGGAACTGCGCGGTGCGCAGGAGACGTACATCGCTGATCCGCTTGACCGGTCGAGAGCGCTCGTCCGAGGAGAACTCCTGGTCGCGATAGACCGTCAGGCCCTCCTTGAGGCAGAGCTGGAACCAGTCGCGGCAGGT
>JACDQI010000014.1 GCA_015657675.1 Devosia sp. | reverse complement strand
GCTGCATCGGGTAGGCGCGGGCGCCACCCGTGGCATTGGCGATCACGCCGACGGCGGCCGGGCCGGGCGTATAGCCGGCGACGAGCCAGGTGGCGACGTTCGGGTTCTTGGCGACCATTTCAGGGCTGATGCCGTGGACCATGGCGATGAACGAGGCCTCGGCATCTTCATCCGAGATGTTCTTGGCGATGGTGAAACCATCCCACCAGAGCGCAGCGCCCGGGATCGACTGGCCGGCAATGGTCGGCGCAGCGGCGAGCACGGTGTTTTCGACGACTCCAGGAGCGGCGCCTTCGGCATCGAGAGTGGCGCCGGCGAGCGAGCCCCACTCGTTCATGATGGCAACCTTGCCGGCTTCGTACTCGGCCTTGATGGAGTTGGCATCAAAGGTCAGGTAGTCCGGGCTCATGTAGGCGGTCATCGCCTTCATGGTCTCGAGGACCTTGAGGCCGTTCTCGTTGTCGATGGCCAGTTCAGCCGAACCGGGCGCGAAGAACTCGCCGCCGGTGCCGAGATAGGCGTTGACGAACTCGGCGGCCAGATCCCAGCCGGGCTTGACGCTGGCGGCGAGCGGGGTGTCCATCAGGCCCTGGTCCTTGATGGCCTTGGCGGCGGCGAGCACGTCGTCCCACGACTTGGGTGGCTGCACGCCGGCCTTTTCGAGGATGTCCTTGCGGTAGAACAGGTGCTGGCCGTTGCCCATGAAGGCGATGGCCATAACCTTGCCGTCGATCTTGATCAGCTGGTTAGGCTGCAGCGCCTGGCCATGCTTGGCGACGAGATCGTCGAGCGGGCGGATCAGGTCGTCATTGAGCAGCGGCACGATCGAGTTGTTGGCGACCACGGCCACCGTGTACTCGGCCGGATTGATCGAGAGGGCAGGGACCTGCAGGTTCTTGTGCTCGGCCGTGGCGTTGGCCGTCACCTTGACGGCGTCGGTGGCGCACTCTTCAGCCGTGGTGTTGATGAGGCGCAGCGCCTCGAAATCGTTCGAAAGGATGCGCACCGAACCTGCGGCAATGCCGCAATCGGCGAAGGCCGCGCCGGCGCCCAGGCAGAGCGCTGCAATGGATACGCCTGCTGCCAGAAAATGCTTCATATCGTCTCTCCTGTGATGCTGCGGGGCCGCAAGTACGACCCCCGACGGCTTCTCTCCCGCGCAGATACGGCTACCTCACCGGACCATAAACCGATGTTGCGGGAAGGGTAGCGTCACTGCGATGGGGCAACGCTATGACAATTTTGCATACGAATGCAAATTGATTCTGCATTCGTATGCATCACAATCCCCGAATGCCTAGTTTTATGGCCTGCGCCCGGTGCCGGGCAGCCCTGAAGCAGCTGCATGAGTGGGGTTTTCCGGCGCCAGGACAGGTTCAGCTGGACGATAGGTCCGTGACATCAACACTTTGGACAAGGGCGTCGGACCGGGTGGATTAAGCGGCGCGCACACAGTAGCGTGGGTGTGGCATGTGAATGAGGAGGCTGCCGTGACGGAGACCGAGGACGCGAGCTTGTCGCCGTCAGCAGGGACGATCTCGATCACCCTGAGCGTCAATGGCGAGGCAAAGCCGCTCCGGCTTGACCCGCGCGTTTCGCTGCTCGATGCGCTGCGCGATCACCTTCACCTGACAGGAACCAAGAAGGGCTGCGACCAGGGGCAGTGCGGAGCCTGCACGGTTCTGGTCAATGGCCGCCGCAT
>JACDQI010000150.1 GCA_015657675.1 Devosia sp. | reverse complement strand
GGCCTGCCGATCGAGTGGAAGATCGAAGAATCCTACCGCGCCAAGGGCAAGGACAAGAACGAGGTCCCGGTGATCGAGTTCCGGCAGGAATGCCGGAGCTTTGCCGAGCAATGGGTGGATATACAGCGCGAGGAGTTCAAGCGCCTCGGCGTGCTCGGCGAATGGGACAATCCCTACCTCACTATGAGCTTTGACGCCGAGGCGCAGATCGCCCGCGAGATCATGAAGGTGTCCGCATCCGGCCAGCTCTATCGTGGGTCCAAGCCCGTGATGTGGTCGGTCGTCGAGCGCACCGCGCTGGCCGAAGCCGAGATCGAATATGCCGACTACGAGAGCGACACCATCTGGGTGAAGTTCCCGATCCGCTCCGGCGGCGGCGAGGTGACCTCGAAGGCCTTCCACGACCTCAACGCTTCGGTGGTGATCTGGACCACGACTCCGTGGACCATCCCGGCCAACCGGGCGATCTCGTTTTCGTCCAAGATCAGCTACGGCCTCTACGAAGTCACCAAGGCGCCTGAGGGCAACTGGGCGGCGATCGGCGAGAAATACGTGCTGGCCGACAACCTGGCGGCCGACGTCTTTGCCAAGGGCAAGGTCGAAGAATTCGCGCGCATCGGCGATGTCGATCCGGCGCACATCACCTCGTGCAGCCACCCGCTGAAGGGTCTCGGCGGCGGCTATGAGTTCGAAGTGCCGCTGCTCGATGGCGACCACGTCACCGACGATACCGGTACGGGCTTTGTCCATACCGCGCCCAGCCACGGCCTCGACGACTTCGAGATCTGGCTGAAATCCGGTCGGCTGCTGACCGAGCGCGGCATCGACACACACATCCCGTTCCCGGTCGACGACGCCGGTTTCTACACCAAGGACGCGCCCGGTTTCGACGGCGCCCGGGTGATCGACGACAACGGCAAGAAGGGCGACGCCAACAATCGCGTCATCACTGCTCTCGCCGAACGCGGCGCCATGCTGGCCCGCGGCCGGGTCAAGCACCAGTATCCGCATTCCTGGCGTTCCAAAAAGCCGGTGATCTACCGCAACACGCCGCAATGGTTCGTCTACATGGACCGCGACATCCTCGGCGCCAAGGGCGACACCCTGCGTCACCGGGCGCTCAAGGCCATCGATGCGACCAAGTTCTACCCGGCTGCCGGGCAGAACCGCCTGCGTGCCATGATCGCCGACCGGCCCGACTGGGTGCTGAGCCGCCAGCGCGCCTGGGGCGTGCCGATCACCGTCTTCGTGCACAAGGAGACCGGCGAGGTTCTGAGGGACGAAGAGGTCAACCACCGCATCGCCCAGAGCTTTGAGGAAGAGGGCGCCGACGCCTGGTACAAGCCCGGCGCCGCCCAGCGCTATCTCGGTTCGGCCCACAAGGCCGACGACTACGAGATGGTCATGGACATCCTCGACGTCTGGTTCGATTCCGGCTCGACCCACGCCTTCGTGCTGCGCAACAAGCAGAAATGGCCGCACCTGAAGTTCCCGGCCTCGATGTATCTGGAAGGCTCGGACCAGCACCGCGGCTGGTTCCACTCGTCGCTGCTCGAAAGCTGCGCCACCAATGGCCACGCGCCCTATGAGAGCGTGCTGACGCATGGCTTTACCCTCGACGGCGAGGGCAAGAAGATGAGCAAGTCGCTGGGCAATACCGTTGCCCCGCAGGACGTCATCAAGCAGTACGGCGCCGATATCCTGCGGCTCTGGGTGGCCTCGTCGGACTATGCGGACGACCTGCGCATCGGCAAGGAGATCATCAACTCCACCGTCGACAACTACCGCAAGCTGCGCAATTCCATCCGCTGGCTGATCGGCAACCTGGCGCATTACAAGCCGGAAGAGCGCGTCGCTTATGCCGACATGCCCGAGCTCGAACGCCTGATCCTCAGCCGCCTGAGCCAGGTCGGCGAGACGGTCCGCGCCGCCTATGACACGTACGATTACAAGCGCATCGTCGCGGTGCTGTCGAACTTCATGAACATCGATCTGTCGGCGTTCTACTTCGACATCCGCAAGGACGCGCTCTACTGCGACCCGATCTCGTCCACCAAGCGCCGCGCCAGCCTCACCGTGCTCGATGTTGTGTTCGAGACGCTGACCGCCTGGCTGGCCCCGATCCTGGTGTTCACCATGGAAGAGGCCTGGCTCGAACGGCACCCCGGCACCAAGGAATCGGTACATCTGCGGCTCTTCCCCGACCTGCCGACCGAGTGGCGCGACACCGCGCTCGAAGCCAAGTGGGAAAAGATCCGTGCCGTGCGCCGCGTCGTCACCGGTGCGCTTGAAATCGAGCGCAAGAACAAGGTGATCGGCTCCTCGCTGGAAGCCGCGCCCGTCGTGGCCGTCTCCGACGCCGAGCTCTTCGAGGCGGTCAAGGACGTCGATTTCGCCGAGATCTCGATCACCTCCTTCATCACCCTGGTGAAGATGGAGGGGCCCGCTGATGCCTTCCGGCTCGACGAGCAGCCTGGCGTCGCCGTGGTGTTCGAAAAGGCCAGTGGCACGCAATGCGCCCGCTCGCGCCGCTTCTTTGCCGATGTTGGCTCGGACCCGACCTACCCCGATCTCTCGGCTCGCGACGCCCAGGCAATGCGCGAACGCGCCGCGGCGGGGCTCTGAGAGCGGTGGCGTTCAACCGCAACGGCCTGGTCGTCTCGCTGTCGCTGCTGGTGCTCGCCTTCGGGCTTGACCGGGTGCACAAGGCGTTCCACGTCGCGGCGGACTGTATCGCGCCGGGCGCCGCCAAGTGTGTCGAGTTCCTCGGTACCTACAGCCCGCTGGGCTGGCAGGACTGGCGCGGTGGCGAGATCGTGCCGGTCACCGACTTCTTCGACTACGTGCTGGTCTGGAACACCGGGATTTCCTACGGGCTGCTGGGCTCGCTGCCGGTCTGGGCCATTGGCCTCTTGATGGCAGTGGCACTGGTGGCGCTCTGCATCTGGTGGTGGCAGTCGCCTTCCGCCCTGGTCCGTGCCGGCCTTGCCCTCTGCATCGGCGGGGCGCTGTCGAACGGTCTCGATCGGCTGCTCTATGGCGCCGTGGCCGATTTCTTCCATTTCTACTGGGGCGAGTGGAGCTTTTACATCTTCAACATCGCCGACGCGATGATCAGCGCCGGGGTGGTTCTGCTCATCCTCGACGCGCTCGGAATCGGTCGCGCTCGGACAAAGTCCACACCTGCGTAAACACGTTGCTGCCAGAATCTGGTTTTACGGACCGTGATGGGCTATAAGCCTGTCGCGAGGGGTAAAAGGGAAGTTGCATGCGTATTGACTTGACCCGGCGGTCTACCGCCATCGTGGCGGCCACCCGCGCCGGTCTCCTCTCGATCGCTGTCCTTGCCGGACTGGCGCTTTCGGCGTGCACCACGACCGAGGGCACCAATGCCATGGGCGATTTCGGTACCTTCGAACGCGAAGTCATGACCGAGACGCTGATTGGCCTCGGCGGCATTCCGCGCGAAGCCAAGGAAGAGCCAACGTCGCCGCGCGCCCCGCTTGTGCTGCCCAAGGACTCCAGGTCCCTGCCGGCGCCCCAGACCAAGACGGCCGAGGCGCAACTGCCGGTCGATTCGGACAAGGTGCAGATCGACGCCACCGGGCTCACGGAAGCCGATCTGTCGCGCCTGCGCAATGCCAAGGTCGTCGACCTGCGCACCCTTTCGGGTCGTCCGCTGACCGACAAGGAAGCCCAGATCCTGACGGCCCGCATGACTGCAGCGCGCCTGAAACCCAGCGCCCGCCCGCTCTACTTGCCGCCGGACGAGTACTTCACCACCGTCTCGGGCACCGACATGATCTGTAAGGCCAAGAACGGCGATCTCGTGCCGCTCGACAGCAAAGACTGCCCGGAAGAGATCCGCAAGGCCATGCAGCGGTCCGCTCCGGTTGGTGCCAAGGGCACCGATCCCAACGCCAAGTTGGCCGACCAGGTTACGCTCGGCAAGATCCAGTAAGGATCGCTACGTCTAGACTGCCGCCACGTCCGCCGGGCGTGGCGTTTCCCTTGTTTGCGCCGCCCATTCGGGTCCCGCATGATAGAAAGTACTTCGGCATGACCGATGTCTCCCTCACCAATTCCGACGGCGATCGTCTCGCCAAGATCATCGCCCGCGCCGGGCTCTGCTCGCGCCGCGACGCCGAGCTCTGGATCAAGGACGGCCGCGTCTCCGTGAACGGCAAGGTGGTCAAGACCCCTGCCTTCAACGTCACCGATAAGGACAAGATCAAGGTCGATGGCGAGCCGTTGGCCGCCAAGCAGGGCACCCGCGTCTGGCTCTACCACAAGCCCGAAGGCCTGGTGGTCACCGAAAAGGACCCCGAAGGCCGCCCCACCATCTTCGAAGCGCTTGAAGAGCACGGCCTGCCGCGCGTCGTCACCATCGGTCGGCTCGATATCAATACCGAGGGCCTGCTGCTGCTGACCAATGACGGCGGCCTCAAGCGCACCCTCGAACTGCCGGCCACCGGCTGGCTGCGCAAGTACCGCGTCCGCGCCTTCGGCACCGTCACCCAGGCTCAGCTTGACCAGCTCAAGGACGGCATTGAGGTCGAGGGCATCAAGTACGGCCCCATCGAAGCCATTCTCGAGCGCGACCTGGGCAGCAATGTCTGGCTGGTCGTGGCGCTGCGCGAAGGCAAGAACCGCGAGGTAAAGAACGTCCTCGCCGCCCTCGGCCTGCAGGTGAACCGCCTGATCCGCATTAGCTACGGCCCCTTCCAGCTCGGCGACCTGCCCATCGGCGCCGTCGAGACGGTCAAGGCCCGCGTGCTGCGCGAACAGCTCGGCAAGCGCCTGACCGAGGAATCGGGTGCCGATTTCGACAGCGACATGCCCGAGCAGGCGACCGCCACCGATCGCCGCCGCGCCGCCAACCCCAAGCTGCGCGCCGCCGCGCCCGGCAAGGCTGCGCCCAAGCAGCGCAAGGAAATCGAACAGTCGACCGCCGAGTTCCGCTTCACCGATCGTGACCCGGCGCCACGCGACGACGAGGCCCTGCAGCGCCGCGACCGCCCCGGCGGCCGCTACACCCAGCGCAAGCCGATGCCCGGCAAGCCGCCGCGCGAAGAACAATACGTGCCGCTGCGCACCGTGCATCACGAGGATGGCACCACCAGTCAGGTCAAGCTCAAGCCGGAGCGGCCGCGTCGCGAAGACGGTGACGACAAGCCCTTCCGTCGTGGCGCCACCCGCGCCCCGGGTGGCTTCGGCGACAAGCCCGCCCGTAGCTTCGGCGATAAGCCGGCCCGCTCGTTCGGCGACAAGCCGCGTGGCAACTTTGCCGACCGGCCCAAGCGTGACTATGGCGACAAGCCCGCGGGCGATCGCCCCGAGCGCAGCTATGCCAGCAAGCCGCGCGGCGATTTCGCTGACCGCCCCAAGCGCGATTTCGGGGATCGGCCGCCCCGTGCCGCCGCCGGAGAACGCCCGGCGCGCAGCTATGGCGACAAGCCAAAGCGCGATTTCGGTGACAAGCCGGCCCGTTCGTTCGGCGACAAGCCGCGCGGCAACTTTGCCGATCGGCCCAAGCGCGACTACGGCGACAAGCCTGCTGGGGATCGCCCGGCCCGTAGCTTCGGCGACAAGCCCAAGCGTGATTATGGCGACAAGCCCCGCGCTCCCCGCGCTGCCGGCGACAAGCCCTATGCACCGCGTGCGCCGCGGGCTGCGGGCGATAAGCCCTACGCGCCGCGCACACCGCGCGCCGGTGGCGACAAGCCCTATGCGGGCAAGCCCCGCGCTGGCGGGGAAAAGGTGTTCGGCGCCAAGCCCTATGCCGGCAAGTCGGGTTCCGGTGGCAAGCCGGCTGGTGGCAAGCCTTATGCCGGCAAGCCCCGCGCACCGCGCCCCGATGGGGATCGGCCGCGTCCGTCCGGTCCGCGCAAGCCGCGCGCCTAAATGCGGATCATTGCCGGCAAATTCCGCGGCAAGGCGCTGCTCTCGCCCTCTGACGACTCGATCCGACCCACGTCGGATCGAGCTCGTGAGTCGGTGTTCAACATTCTGGCGAGCCGCCTGTCGCCGAACTTTGATGGCCTCAAGGTGCTGGACCTCTTTGCCGGCACCGGCGCACTGGGACTGGAGGCGCTATCCCGCGGCGCGGCGAGTATCGTCTTCGTCGATACCAGCGCCGAAGCCCGCGGCCTGATCCGCGACCATATCGAAGCCTTCGGGGCAGGGGGCGTGGCCAAGCTCCTCCGCCGCGACGCCACCGCCCTCGGGCCCGCCGGCACCATGGGCCCCATGGACCTGGTCTTCCTCGACCCGCCCTACGGCAAGGGCCTCGGCGAACTGGCCCTCGCCGGCCTGCGCGACGGCGCCTGGCTCGCCAAAGACGCGGTCATCGTCTTCGAAGAGGGCGTCGAGGTTGAAGTGAAGCTGCCCGACGGTTTCGTCCTCGACGACCGCCGCGAATACGGGGCGGCAGCGATCCATTTCGTTTCCGTGCAGGCGTAGGGTTCTGGAACTCATTCTCCACCGTCATCCCCGGGCTTGACCCGGGGACCCATCTCT
>JACDQI010000149.1 GCA_015657675.1 Devosia sp. | reverse complement strand
TCAAGGCGGCGGTCGGCGCCACTGTGCGCGCCGTCGGCGGCACGCGTGAGCTCGAAGTCAGCTTTTCCGCCGACCGGCCGATCCTGACCTCCGACAAGGCCCGGCTCGCCAACCTGCCGCGCCTGCCCACGATGCGCGATATCTCGATCGCGCGTGGCCAGGGCGACGCCATGGCCATGCGGCTCGCCAGCCACGACCCGGAGGTGCATCGCAAGCGCGCCCCCGCCGAGCCCGACGCGCGCGCCGCCTATGACGCGCTCGAACAGGCCCGCGTCGAAGCCCTGGGCAGCGTCCGCATGCCCGGCATGGCCACCAATATCCACGAGATGCTGGAAGATCGCCTCTTCCGCCAGAACTTCGCCGAAGTCGACGACAAGGCCGACGCGCCCATCGCCGAAGCGCTCGGCCTGATCCTGCGCGAACGCATCGCCGGCATACCAATTCCGCCCTCGGGCAACGCTCTCGTCGAGCTCTGGCGCAGCGAGATCGAGCAGAAGGCCGGCAACTCGCTGACCACCCTCCTTGGCAAGTTCGAAGACCAGGACCTCTTCTCTCGCGCCACAAGGCAATTGCTGCGTGACCTCAGCCTTGTGCCCGACAGCGACCTCGACGATGCCGAGGGCGAGGACGGCGAACAGGGCGACGACCAGGAGCCCGAGCGCGGCAAGGACGACGAAAAGAACCCAGAGCAGGGCGAAGGCGAGAGCGAAGACGCCGAGGCCGACGAGGACCAGACCCCCGGCCAATCCGAAGAGACCGGCGAGGTGGAAGGCGCCGAAGCCGACTTCGACCAGTCCGAGGAAGAGGAATCTTCCGAGGCCGGCGAGGACGCCCCCAACCCGCCGCCCGGCGCCAACGCGTCCGAGTTCTCCAACCAGTTCAACTACAAGGTCTTCACCCAGAAGTTCGACGAGATCGTCAAGGCGTCCGACCTCTGCCCGCCAGAAGAGCTGGAGCAGCTGCGCGGCACGCTCGATAAAGCAGCTCGAAAACCTCGCCGGCGCTGTGGCGCGCCTCGCCAACAAGCTGCAGCGGCGCTTGATGGCGCAACAGAACCGCAGCTGGCAGTTCGACCTCGAAGAAGGGCTGCTCGACACCGCCCGCCTCACCCGCGTGGTCACCGACCCGATGCAGGCACTGAGCTTTAAGGTCGAGCGCGACACCGATTTCCGCGACACCGTGGTGACGCTCTTGATCGACAATTCCGGCTCGATGCGCGGCCGCCCGATCACCATCGCGGCGATCTGCGGCGACATCCTTGCCCGCACGCTCGAGCGCTGCGGCGTCAAGGTCGAGATCCTGGGCTTTACCACCCGCGCCTGGAAGGGCGGCAAGAGCCGCGAAGCCTGGCTCGAAGCCGGCCGCCCGGCCAATCCGGGCCGTGTCAACGACGTGCGCCACATCATCTACAAGGCCGCCGACGAACCCTGGCGCCACGCCCGACGCAATCTGGGTCTGATGATGCGCGAAGGCCTGCTCAAGGAGAATATCGACGGCGAAGCCCTGGAATGGGCGCGCAAGCGGCTGATGTCGCGGCCCGAAAATCGCCGTATCCTGATGGTGATTTCCGATGGCGCGCCGGTGGATGATTCCACCCAGAGCGTGAACGCCGGTAACTACCTTGAGGCCCATTTGCGCCAGGTGATTGAAGACATCGAGACCCGTTCGCCCATCCAGCTCGTTGCCGTCGGCATCGGCCATGACGTGACGCGCTACTACCGTCGCGCCGTCACCCTGCTCGACGCCGAGGAACTGGCCGGGGCCCTGACCGACGAACTTGCTTCCTTGTTCGACGAGGTGCCCCCCGGTGAGCTCCGGAGGGGTCGACGCGGATGACCCCTTCGCCCACCCTTGCGCGCCTTGTGGCGGCGGGCGTGCTGGCGACGGGTGCAGGTTGCCTCAATCTGACAGTTCTGGCTCAGTCCGACCCAGAAACGGCACAGGAAACAATCACCGCCATCCCGATTTCAACCTTCATGGGCGCCGAAGCGGGCCAACCGGTGCAGGGGGTGATCTGGCGCGGCGGCATCGAGATGCAGAGCCCGTCCGACACGTTCGGCGGACTTTCCGGCCTCGGCTTCACCGGTCCGGACCATCGCCTGGTGATGGTTTCGGACCGCGGCAACTTCGTTTCCGGGCAACTGATTTACGACGAAGCCAACCGGCCACTGAGCCTCGTCGGCGTCCGTGTCGACCCGATCCAGAACTCCAAGGGCAACGAACTGCCGCGTGCCTTTGCCCGCGACGCCGAGGCCATGGCAGTGATTATCCGCGACGATGCCCCCGCGGGCATCCGCGTCGGCTTTGAGAACCTTACCCGAGTTGCCGATTTCCAGCTGGTCGATGCCATCCCCGAGGGCCCGGCCCGCGAAGTCACGATTCCCGACTGGCTGACCGAAACCCGCACCAATGCCAGCCTCGAAGCCGTGTGCATCGCCCCGCCACTCTCCCCCATCGCCGGTTCGACTCTGCTCTTGACCGAAGGCGTGATCGACGATGACGGCGAGCATTCGGCCTGGCTCCTGGGCCAGAACGACAAGGGCCCGCTAAGCTATATTTCCTCGGACGGCACCAACCCGACCGATTGCGCCTTCCTGCCCAATGGCGACCTCCTGGTGCTCGAACGCGGCATCGTGCTCCTCAGCTTCAGCATGCGGCTGAAACGCATCCCCGCCGCCGAAGTGAACCCCGGCGCCCACATGCAGGGCGAAATCCTGCTGCAAGCCTCCGGCGGCGACATCGATAACATGGAAGCCCTCGCCGTCCACACCGGCCCGGATGGCAACACCCGCATCGCCATAGTGTCGGACAACAACTTCAACGACTGGCAACGCAACCTGCTGCTGGAATTCAGCCTGCCGGAGTGACCGACATGAACGCTCGTGAGGTTCTCGCTGCCTATGCCGAGCGGATCAACCGCCAGGATTTCAACCTGCTGACCGACCTGATCGCGGCGGACGCGACCTTCTGGTTCACCAATGGCACCTATGTTGGAATCGCCGCTGTTCGCGACGCCTTCGAGACCACCTGGAAGTTGATGGGAAGCAGCGAGGTCTACTGGCTCGACCAGCAGCAATGGATCGTCGAGTCGGACGACGCGGCCGCTTGTACATATCGCTTCAATTGGAAGACGGACACGTCCTCTGGCGCCGGACGCGGAACCACGGTGCTCAGGTTCGCGGACAATCGCTGGTGGATCGTCCACGAGCACCTGAGCCCGCGGCCAGCCTAACTAGGCGCTGGTCGCAGCAGGAGTCGCCGGCAACGGCATCACCTTGCCCATAAGTACCCGATACGGTGCCCAGCAGCAGCAGGGCAGCAAGGAACTTCACCAGGAAGTCGCCGGTTGCGAGCGAGGTCCAGAGCGGCACTTCGGGCCCGAGGCCCAGCCATGGCGCACCAAAGCCGAGCGAACCGTCATCCATGCCGAAAAGCCCGTCGATGAACCCCAGCGCCGGGGCAAAGGCGATAGTGAAAAAGATCAGCGTGTCCAGCGCCGAACCCAGCAGCGACCCGGTGAGCGGCGGCACCAGCCAGTAGCGGTTCCGCAGACGCGAGAACACCGCGATATCGAGTAGCTGCCCCACGAGGAACGCCGTCGCCGAGGCAATGGCGATGCGCGGCGTCGCCAGATAGGCCGAAAGTCCCAGGGCCACCACGAAGCCACAGATCACAACGATCCGGGCACGATTGGCCCCGTCGTAGCGGTTGGTGAGGTCGGTCACGAGAAAGGCGAAGGGATAGGTGAAGGCGCCCCAGGTGAGCAGGTCCGCCAGGTTGAGCGACCCGAGCTGGAACTGCACCGGATAGAGCACGAGAATGTTGGAAGCCGTGACAACCACGACCATCGCAGCGATGGCTGCGAGAAAGCGAGCGAGCATGACGCACCTTATGTAAGCCGCTCTCCGGCATCAGACCGGCGCGGACGAGGACTTCTAGAGCGCTTCCAGGAAAAGTGGCAACGGTTTTCCGGCTCGGAAGCGCGACAAACCATCAACGGGAAGGCCGCCAAAAGCAAACCGCGCGGGGCTCTGGGCCACCGCGCGGTCTGAATTCGTTTCGGAAGAAAGCTTAGGCGGCCGGCTGCAGAGCGGCGCGCACTTCCTTCTTGAGCAGCAGGGCCCGCGGGCTCAGCTCTTCGTCCGAGGACTTGACGAGGAAGGCATCGAGGCCACCGCGATGCTCGACGGTGCGCAGCGCGTTGGCGCAGATACGCAGCTTGACCGAGCGGCCGAGCACGTCCGAAAGCAGCGTCACGTTGAGCAGGTTCGGGAGGAACCGGCGACGGGTGCGGTTGAGCGCGTGGCTCACGGTATTACCGGTCATAACGCCCTTACCGGTCAGTTCACAGCGGCGTGCCATCTGGTCTTTTATCCTGTGTCAAAAGCCCTCGGCGCGAGAAATCCCGCGCAACGGGCTGGAGTCTGTTCTTGATTGTGCGCGTTCCATAGAGAAAGCCCCCGCTCCCGTCAAGATATCCGGGCGCAGAGCGGCCAGGCAGCCGAAACGAGCGGCCTAGAACTTGTAACGCAGGCCCGCCGTCACCGCATTGGAGGCGTCCATGTCGGCGATCAGCCCGTAGCCGCCCGACCGATGGTGGAAGCGGGTGAACACCTCCCATTGCGGCTGGTCGACCAGCGACAGCGCAATCTCGGCCCGAGGTAGATCAGCACCGGCTCGTAGGTGCCCCACTCGGTCATACGCTGGGACTCATAGCCCTGCGTGCCGGTCGCATAGGAAAGGCCGATCGAAAACATCGGGCTGACGCGGAAATTGCCCACCACGAACCCGTCATAGCGGGCAAACAGCGCCGCCCAGAGTTCCGCCGAAGCCGCATCGGCGCCGAACCTTCCGGCCATGCCGACTTCGCCGCCGAGCCGGAAATCCTTCCAGTCCAGCCAGGTGCGCTGGTAACCCGCCCCGATGACCGAGGTGCTGTCCCAGGTCGCGTCCCAGGGGTGGAAGCTGTAGTGGAACCAGTCCTTGTGAAACTGCCCGGCAAAAAAGAACACCGCCTCGTCATACTGCGAAAGCACCGTCTTTCCGGGTAGCGGTACCCGGAATCCTGCGCCGATGCCGCAAGGGGAAGCATCGCCGTCGCCAAAGCGACCGCACTGAC
>JACDQI010000148.1 GCA_015657675.1 Devosia sp. | reverse complement strand
AGCCGCGAACGAACTTGGATACGCGCCCAACGCCCTGGCATCCAGTCTGACTACGGGGCGTACGAAGCTGATTGGGCTGGTCGTCAACAACTTCCACAATCCTCTTATGCTCGAAGTCTTCGATCTCTTTACGAGGGGGCTGCAGGACCGCGGGTTGCGGCCCTTGCTGGTCAACCTGACCGACGCGACGAACCCTGCGGACTCGTTGCGTATGCTTCGTCAGTACTCGGTCGATGGGGTGATCGTCGCCTCATCCACCCTGCCCGCAACATTCGCCCAAGCATTCAAAGACGCCGACCTGCCGGTTGTGCACGCGTTCGGACGCTATTCCGCATCGCCCGGCGTGCATGTGGTGGGCATCGACAATGTTGCCTGCGGCCGCATGGCTGCGGAGGCGCTGGTCGGGCGAGGCTATCGGCGCGTTGGCTTCCTTGGGGGCCCGCGGACGGCCTCCTCGACAGAGGATCGTGTGGCGGGCTTTTTGGGACATCTAGCCCAGCATAGGGAGATCAATGCGTCGGCCAGCTTTGCGCGCGACTATACATTCGATGCTGGGCGGGAAGAGATGCAGCACCTGCTGCAGCACGGGCCGGCAGAGGCGTATTTCTGCGGCGACGACCTGCTCGCCGTCGGCGCGCTAAGCGCCGTTGAGGAGACGGGCCTCGTTGTGCCGCGCGACATCGGCTTCATCGGACTGAACGATATGGAGATGTCGCGCTGGCCAGCCATCGGGCTGACGACGATCCGCCAGCCAGTAGCGCAGATCATCGAGAAAGCCATCGACCTGGTCGTGGCAACCATCGAACAGCCGGACCGCGACCCCGAGATCCGGCTGTTCCCATGCCACATCGTTGAGCGCCGGACCTTGCGGGCTCCGGTTGCATAGCGGCGCTCGACTGTCCGGCCGTGTCAGCGGAACATTGGTGGCCGCGCGTCCATCCATTGCCCTGCCGCTTTCGCAGAGGCGACGGCCGTGTGCACAGCGGCGATGGATCGCAGGCCATCTGCCGCGCGGGCAGTCCGGTCCGTGCTTCGCCGCGAATGACATCGGCAATGTCGCAATAGATGTTGGCCACGGCCAGCGGAAAGCCCTCCGGATGGGCAATTGCCACGCGAGAGAGGCGTTTAGCCTCGTCATAGAGCCCAGACTCGCCTTTTTCCATGATCTGGGTCCGGCCGCCCAGCGGCGTATAGATCAACTGGTTGGGTTGCTCGGAGGCCCATCGGAAACCGCCGGTTTCGCCGAACACTTGGATGTCGAAGCCATGTTGGCGGCCGATGGCCACGGAGGAGGTCCAGAGACGCCCGACGGTGCCCTTTCGCATGCGAAAATTGACCATCGCGTCGTCTTCCAACGCCCTGCTGGCGATGGTCGAGACGAAGTCGGCGGAGAGGCTTTCCACCTCGTCATTGCAGATGAAGCTCGCCATGTGCAGTGCATGGATGCCGCAATCGGCGAACTGGCCGGAGACGCCGGCCATGGCCGGGTCATAGCGCCAGCGTACGCGTGGATTGTCAGCGTCGGCGGCGTCGGCATGGTGGCCGTGGCTGAAACTGGTCACGACGAGCCGCACATGGCCCAAGTCGCCATTCTGCACCATCGCCCGTGCTTGCCGCACCATGGGGTAAGCGGAATAGCAATAGTTCACTGCGCAGATGCGCCCCGCCTTTTCGGCAATGCGCACGATCTCCTCACCCTCTTCGACGGTGACTGTCATGGGTTTTTCGCACAGTACATTGAAGCCGGCTTCGATAAAGTTCTTGGTGATCTCGAAGTGCGTGGAGTTCGGCGTGGCGACGGTGACAAGATCGAGTCGGTCTGGGCGGTCGCGCTCGCCCGCTAGCATTTCGCGCCAATCGCCATAGGCGCGGTCGGTGGCGACGCCGAGACGCTGCGCATAGGCCCGTCCGATCTCGGGTCGGTGGTCCGGCGCGGCAGCCTCGAGGGAGAAGTGACCGTCTGCCAGCGCCCCGAGACGGTGGGCCGGGCCAATCTGGCTGCCCTCGCCGCCGCCAATCAATCCCCAGCTCAATCTTGCCATGGTTCCCTCCCTCGCCCGCTAGAAACCGATTGATGACAGATATTGGCGGTTGCGGCTTGCGTCATCGATGGGGCTCACATCCAGCGTCGGATCGCAATCCTGCTCGACAGTACACCAGCCTTCAAAGGCCGCATTGAGTAGGATCTTCCGAACGGCTGGGAAATCGACATCACCGCGGCCGAGATTGCAGAAGATGCCCTGCCCGCAGGCATCGTAGAATCCTGTTCTCTTGGCGATGGCGTCGGCCTTTACCACCGGATCGATATCCTTGAAATGCACGTAGGAGATCCGGTCAATGTGCCGGCGCATAAAGGCGATCGGATCGAACCCGGCATAGGAATGATGACCTGTGTCGAAGCAGATTTTAAGGATGCTGTCGTCGACCTCGTCGAGCAGCCGCTCCAGCTCTGGTTCGAAGTCGATGAAGCCGGCGGCGTGCGCGTGGATACCCACTGTCAGCCCATATTCTTCGCTGCCAAGCTTGGCCACCTGTGTCAGTCGGTCGCGCAGTCCACGCCACTCGGCATCGTCCATCTGCTCAGCGGCCTCGGGACGGCCGGCGGTGGGCGCACGGCGCGGCGAAATGCTGTCGATGAGAACAAGATGCCGGGCGCCATGCGCGGTCAGCGCCTTGCAGGTGCGCATAGCGGCGTCCCAGACCTCATCCCAGCTTTCGGGATCATGGAACGGACGGAACACCACGCCGCCGATCAGTGTGAGACCATATTCGTCCAGTCCCTCGCTTAGTATGGCTGGGTCTTCAGGCATGAACCCCACGGGGCCAAGCTCGATGCCGCGATATCCGGCCGCCGCGCAGTCGGACAGCACCTGCCGCCATGGCGGATTGCGCGGATCGTTGGCAAATTCAACGCCCCAAGAACAGGGTGCGTTTCCAATCTGGATGGTCATGCTGTCCTCATTGTTGCGGCACGGCGTGCCAGCTTCTGTCCGCTGATGCCGCAAAGGCCGTGTCGATGATGCGCGAAACTGCAAGCCCGTCGCGGAACGTGGGCCAGATAGGGCGCCGCGTCGCGATCGCCAGCAAAAAATCGCGGGCCTCGATGATGATCTGGTCCTGATAGCCGGTGCCGTGTCCTGGACCCCGGCAGAAGGGTAAGTAGTCTGGGTGTTCGGGGCCAGAGAGGATACGGACGAAGCCGCGCGTGGCCTCCGGCCCTTCGGCGCGATATAGCCAGACGGAATTCTGGTCTTCCTGATCGAACTTCACGGCACCCTTGGTGCCGTAGATTTCGTAGGCGTAGCCCATCTTGCGCCCGGTGGCGACGCGGCTGACGAAAAGCTGGCCCATGGCGCCACTGGCAAAGCGCAGCATCAACTGGGCCTGATCGTCGTTATCAACAGCAACCGGCCCGTCGGGGCCAGGTCGATGACTGTGCACGGTTTCGATGAGGGCGGAGAGTTCGGCCACCGGGCCCATCAGGGCCAACATGCAGTTGATCGGGTGCGGTGCGAGATCACCCATGCAGCCATTGGCTCGGCCGCTCGTGCGCCAGGTGGCCGGCAACGCGGGATCGGCGAGAAAGTCCTCGGTGTGCTCCGCCCGGAGCCATGTAATGTGTCCAAGTGCGTCTGTCGCTAGCAGGTGCCGCACGAACTGAGTGGCCGGGGTACGCACATAGTTGAAGCCGATCATGTTCGGCAGGCCCGACGCCTCTGCAGCTGCGGTCATTGCCATTGCATCGGCCAACGATGCCCCGAGCGGCTTTTCGCAGAACACCGGCTTACCCGCCGCAAAGGCCGCCTCGGCAATGGCGCGGTGGGTGGCCTGAGGCGAAGCGATTACCACGGCCTCGACCCGAGGATCGACAACGAGCTCGCGCCAGTCGCCCGTTGCTCGTTGAAAGCCGAAGGCCCGGCGGTGTCGCTCGGCAGATTCACTGCTCGTTGCAGCGATCATTTCCAGCCTGGGGCGCAACGGGGTATCGAACACGGCACCCACGGCTGAAAGCGCAACCGCATGCGCTTTGCCCATGTAACCGCCACCGACAAGACCGATTCCGATCTCCGCCACTGCTTGCCTCCCTGCTCACAGTCCGCATTGCAACCGGTTGCAAAACCTGTAACCTTACTTCACTGGATGTGCAAGTCCTTGGACCTGCCAGGGAGGAAAAGGAAAATGACCACTCTCGACGGCACCGTCAGATTGACGGTAGCGCAGGCCATTGTGCGCTGGCTGATGAGCCAATTCATCGAAATTGACGGCCTAGAGACGCGAATATGTGGTGGTGGTTTTGGAATCTTCGGCCACGGCAACGTGCCCTGCCTTGGCGAGGCGCTCTACCCGGTGCATGAAGAGATGCCACTTTACCGGGGGCAGAACGAGCAAAGCATGGGCTTTGCGGCAGCTGGCTATGCCAAGTATCACTTGCGCCGTCGCTTCATGTTCTGCACCGCCAGCGCTGGGCCAGGCACGGCGAACTTGCTCACGGCGGCGGCTCTTGCTCATGCCAATCGCCTACCGGTGTTGCTACTGTGCGGCGACACCTTCCTGACCCGATTGCCAGACCCGGTTCTCCAGCAGCTCGAACACTTCAACAATCCGGCGTACGGCCTGAACGATGCATTCAGGGCCGTAAGCCGTTATTGGGATCGCATCACGCACCCAGCTCAGATTCTGCAATCGCTGCCGGCGGCGCTAGCGACCATGCTCGACCCGGCCGACTGTGGACCGGCCTTTCTTGGCCTGCCGCAGGACGTACAGGGCTGGGCCTATGACTACCCCATGGCGTTCTTCGCGCGGCGCGTACATCGCATCCGTCGACAGACCCCGGACGACCGCGAGATCGCTGAGGCGGCCGTCCTGCTGCGCGGGGCACAGCGACCAGTGATCGTGGCAGGTGGCGGCGTTCAATATTCTGGCGCCGTTGCCGAACTGACCGCTTTCGCTGAGGCACATCAGATTCCGGTCGTGGAGACCATCGCCGGCCGCGCCAACATGTTGGCCGGTCATCCGCTGAATATCGGCCCAATTGGTGCGACCGGCTCGAACAGCGCCAACGCCATAGCAGGTGCGGCGGATGTGGTGCTGGCAGTTGGAACGAGGTTGCAGGATTTCACTACGGGCTCTTGGACGGTGTTTGCACAGGAAGCCAGGCTCGTCGGGCTTAATGCAGGCCGGCACGACGCCGCCAAGCACGGCTCGACGACCGTAGTCGGCGATGCCAAGCTCGGTCTGCTGGCGCTCGGTGACGCACTGATGGGCTATCGTGCCCCCAGGGCATGGGGCGAGCGAGCGCGTACGGAGCGGCTGGCGTGGGATGAGTATGTGGCGACGAACGTCGCCCCTGGTAACAGGCCCGCTTCCTACGCGCAGGCCATCGGCGTGGTCAATGCCCACTGCCATGAGCGCGATCGGATCGTGACCGCGGCCGGCGGCCTGCCTGCTGAAGTGACCGCCAACTGGCGCACGTTGGGCATCGGAACGGTGGACGTGGAATTCGGCTTTTCCTGCATGGGCTATGAGATCGCTGGTGGCTGGGGGGCACGCATCGCGCAGGTCGAGAGCGAGCCAGAACGCGACACGATCGTGCTGGTCGGCGATGGCAGTTACCTGCTGATGAACTCTGACATCTATTCCTCTGTCCTTACAGACAGAAAGCTGATCGTGCTGGTGCTCGACAATGGCGGCTTCGCCGTCATCAACAAATTGCAGAACAATACCGGACAGCCCAGCTTCAACAATCTCATTGCCGACTGCCCGACCGTGAAATCGCCCTTTGCGGTGGACTTCGAGGCCCATGCGCGCGCCATGGGCGCCATCGCCAAGACAGTGGACAACCCGGCCGAGCTGGAAACCGCCTTCCGCCTCGCCAAGGAGGCTGACCGGACGGTGGTAATCATCATGAAGGTGGATCCCCATGAGGGGTGGACCAGCCAGGGCCATGCCTGGTGGGAGATCGGCATGCCACAGGTGTCGGCGAACGAGACTGTGCTGGCCAAGCGTACCGAGGTAGAGGCGGGTCGCGCGGCGCAAAGGCAGGGCATCTGATGGGCTCCCTCTCTCGCCTAGCGGGACGAAAACTCCTCGTTATCGGCCGGGTGGGCATGGATCTCTACGCCGACCCGCCGGGGGCACGCACGGAGGAGGCGACGCGCTTCACCAGTGCACTCGGTGGCTCGGCGGCGAACACTGCTGTTGCCCTGGTCCGGCAGGGATGCGCTGCCGCGCTCGTGACGTGTGTCTCTGACGACGCCATAGGCCGCTACTGCCTCAACCAGCTCGACAGTTATGGGATCGATCGGCGCTATGTGCGCGCCGTGACGAGCGAGGCGCGCACCTCCTTGGCGCTGGTTGAAACGCGACTCGAAAACTGCCAGTCGGTCATCTATCGCAACAATGCCGCGGATTTCGCCCTGACCCGTGACGATGTCGAGACCATCGATCATTCCGCCTTCTCGGGGCTCATATTCACCGGCACCGCGCTGGCCGCCCAACCCTCGCGGGACGCGGTCTTTCGTGCCTTGGATCTGGCGCGCACGGCAGGACTGCCAGTGATCTTTGACGTCGACTACCGTCCCTACTCGTGGTCGTCTCGATCTGATGCCGCCGAAGTCTGCCTCCAGGCGTGCGAAATGTCGGACGTCATAGTTGGCAATGACGTCGAATTCGGCGTAATCGCCGGTAGGGACGACGATGGACTGTCGATGGCCCGCGGCCTTGTCGCGGCCGGTGCAGAAATCGCCATCTACAAGATGGGCGAGGCGGGCGCTGTCACAATCACGCGCGGCGGTGAATTCGCCACCGGCGTCTATCGCACCAAGGCTCTGAAGCCCACCGGCGCAGGTGACAGTTTTCTCGGCAGCTTTGTGGCCGGCCTCGTCGACGGTCGCGACCTGCGCGAGTCTATCCTGCGTGGCTCGGCGGCAGCTGCCATCGTCGTGGCCAAGGTGGGCTGCGCGCCGGCCATGCCTACGTCTTCTGAACTCAATGCGTTTCTGTCGTCCCAGCCCACCCCGATCGTCTGAGAGGAAGACATATGCATATCGCCCCCTTTGACAACCAGAATCAGCCCATAGTCGACCGAGACAACGCGACCGTACCGCTGGTCTACTTCAACATCGTCAGGTTGAAGGCGAACGAAACCTTCGACTATCGAACGCCCGGCTACGAGACCTGCGTCGTGCCTGCTACCGGCACGGTAACGGTTGAGACTGGTGGCGAGACCTTTGCTTCGATCGGCAATCGCCGCGTCGATGTCTGGGATGGCGAGCCCGAAGGCGTATATGTGCCGACCGACACCGGGGCTCGTATCTCCGCTGTTACTGAAACCGAGGTCTTCATCGCGGGCGCGAAATTCGATGTTGTTCTACGCCCCTTCGCGGTGCGTGCCGCAGACCTCGACATGCTGCAATACGGATCGGACGAGACCAAGACCCATCGCAAGATCAAGCATATCCTCGGCGCTGCCCACCATGACCGTGTGGGCCGCCTGCTGGTCTCCGAACTCTACACCGTGGGCGCGGGCGGTTGGTCGGGATTTCCCAGTCACAAGCACGATTCGGAGCGGCTGCCTTTGGAGACGCGCCATGACGAATGCTACAATTTTCGTTTTCGGCCCGACTACGGGTCGGGGCTGCAAATGTTGCAGCGAGTAGATAACGAGCCCGGTGATGCCTATCACATCGTTGACGGCTCAACGGTGTTGATCGATAGGGGGTATCACCCCTGCTGCGTACTGCCGGGTTATGAGATGTACTATTTTACCATTCTGGGCGGCCTGACCCAGCGCAGCCTGAAGCAGTATTTCCAGCCCACCCATTCCGCACAGTTGAAGACCATCCCGGGTATCATGGACATGGTGGCCAAGTTCAAATGAGCCTAGCGACCTTGGCTGAGGTGCTGCAACCGGCGCTACGCGATGGCTACGCCGTGCCTGGCTTTGTCTGCCTCGGCTGGGAAGATATGCGCGCCTATGTTGCGGCGGCGGTGGCCGAAAGGGCGCCCGTGATCTTGCAGGCGGGGCCTGGCTGTCGCGAACACACGCCCTTGCCCATCCTTGGATTGATGTTCCGGCAGCTCGCGGAGTCAGTCCCGGTGCCCGTGGTGGCCCATCTCGACCATGGCCATTCGCTCGATGAGTGCCGAGCCGCGCTGGACGCGGGGTTCACATCTCTGATGTTCGATGGGTCGCGCATGCCGCTCGACGACAATATCGAAGCCACCGCTCAGGTCGCGCAAATGGCACATCGGGCCGGACTGTCCTGCGAGGGTGAAATCGGCTTTGTTGGGTATGACGGTGGCATGATCTCTCAGGGTACTATCCCGGCGGAGGCATCGCGCTTTGCCAGCGAAGCAGGGGTGGACGCGCTGGCGATTTCGATCGGCAATGTACATCTGCAATCTGTTCCAGGGGCGACACTGTCCATGTCGCAATTGCGCGACATTGAGGCCGTCACCAATGTGCCCCTCGTTATCCATGGAGGCTCGGGCGTGCCGACCGCTCAGCGCGCCGAACTGGCCCGAACCAGCAACATCTGCAAGTTCAACATTGGGACCGAATTGCGCATGGTCTTCGGTGCGGCGCTGCGCGAGGCATTGGCGCGCGACCCTGCCCGCTTCGACCGGATTGCCATCCTGAAAGAAACCGAACCGCCGGTAGTGGCGGCGGCACGGGCGATCTTCCAGAACCTTGGCGCAAGCGGTCGGGCTTAGCGGGAGGCGGCGCGTGAAACCTCCTCAGCCTACTATGATCGTGGCGGCGCGGCGCACCCCGATCGGCGCGCTCGGGGGGTCGCTGGCAGGCCTGCGCGGGCATGAACTCGGCGCCCTCGCCATAACGGCGGCGATGCGCGATGCCCATCTCGGCACGGAAGAGATCGACGAGACCATCCTCGGTCAGGTGCTGACCGGCGGCCAGGGCATGAACCCGGCGCGGCAGGCTGCCCGCCTCGCCAGCATTGCCGACAAGGTTCCGTCCATGACCATAAATCAGGTCTGTGGATCGGGGCTACGCGCCGTTGCTCTGGCCCATCAGCAGATTGCCGGTGGCGACGCGCGCGTCGTTGTAGCCGGAGGCCAGGAATCGATGAGCAATGCCGCCCACGCCGCGATCATGCGACACGGCATGAGGCTGGGCGATGTCACGCTACGCGACACGGTGTTGAGCGATGGCCTGACCGATGCCTTCTACGGCTATCCAATGGGGCGAACAGCAGAGAATGTCGCCCGCCATTTCGCAATCACCCGCGAGCAGCAGGACCTGTTCGCCCTAGCCTCGCAACAGAAGGCGTCGTCCGCCAGCCTGTCGCGACGCTTCGCGCCTGAAATCGTCCCGATCGACCTTGTGGTGAGGGGGCACACGTCGGTTATGGATGCTGACGAGTATGTCCGACATGATGCAACCTTGGCGGCTATGGAAAGACTTAAGCCTGCCTTCGCAGACGACGGCACCGTGACGGCCGGCAATTCATCAGGGATCAACGATGGAGCTGCTGCTCTGGTTCTTATGGCGCGCGATGAGGCGGAACGGCGTGGGCTGCGGGCACTGGGCAAAATTGCCGGTTGGGCGCAGCATGGGATTGATCCGCAAATGATGGGCCTCGGTCCCATTCCGGCCACTCAGCGTCTTCTATCGGGGCTCGGCTGGTCGGTGAACGATGTCGATCTCTGGGAAGTCAATGAGGCGTTCGCCGCCCAAAGCCTTGCTGTGCTAGCGGAACTGAAGCTCGATGGTAGCCTTGTGAACGTGAATGGAGGTGCCATAGCGCTCGGCCACCCCATAGGCGCGTCGGGAGCGCGCGTGCTGGTGACCCTCCTCCACGAAATGGCAAGGCGCGACGCCCGCAGGGGCGTTGCAACGCTCTGCATAGGCGGTGGCATGGGTATCGCTCTGGCGGTGCAACGTGATTGACCACTCGGAAGTCCTGTGGCGCCCCTCGGATGAGGCCATTGGGCAGTCCGCCCTGTCGCACTTCGCGATAGAGAATGGCTTCGATCCGCGCGACTATGGAGGTCTGCACCGCTGGTCGATTGCTGATGGGGAAGCGTTCTACTCCCACCTCTGGGCCTTCCTCGGCATCATCGGGGAAAATGAGGGACCCGCCATTGTGCCGGCAGCCAACCAGATCGCCACCCGTTTCTTCCCAGACGCTTCTCTCAACTATGCCGAGAACCTGCTGGCTGGTGAGGCAGACGCCATAGCGATCATTGCGCGCCGCGAGGACGGGACGCGGCGGCAGGTCAGCCGAGGCGAGTTGAGGGATCTCGTGTCACGGATCAGTCAGGCCATGCTGGAAACCGGCATCGGACCGGGTGACAGGGTCGCCGGCATCGTCACCAATGATCTTGAGACGATCGCGTGTGCGCTCGCGACTGCTGCCATCGGCGCGATCTGGGCATCCTGCTCGCCCGACTTCGGCCCCTCGGGCGCTGCGGATCGCCTCGGTCAGATCGCGCCTGCGCTGATCATCGCGGTGCCCTTCTACATCTATTCCGGCAAGCGTTTCGACATCACGACGTCGATAAACGCCGTCGCTGACGTGACGTCAGCGCGGCAGATCATCCTGCTGGGCGAGCCTGGGCCTGATGTGCACTACAGCCGTCCCACTACCACGCTGGACGATTGGATCGCGCCCTTTGTTGCCGGCGCTATTGTCTATCGCCGGCAGGGCTTCGATGCGCCACTTGCCATCCTCTTCTCGTCTGGAACGACAGGGAAGCCGAAATGCATCGTGCATCGCGCTGGCGGCCTACTGCTGACGCACAAGAAGGAACACGTGCTCCATTGTGACATTCGCCCTGGCAACCGCGTATTTTACTACACAACATGCGGTTGGATGATGTGGAACTGGCTCATGAGCGCCCTTGCCTCGGGCGCCACGCTGGTTACCTTTGATGGCAATCCCTTCTATCCTTCGCCGACGCGGCTCATCGATATGATCGATGAGGAGGGTATTGCGATCTTCGGCACCTCGGCGAAATATATCGATTCATGCCGCAAGGCTGGCGTCGCACCCGCCAGAACGCATAGCCTTTCGACTCT
>JACDQI010000147.1 GCA_015657675.1 Devosia sp. | reverse complement strand
GTCCGACCCTCAGATTCGTAGTCTGATGCAAGGCATTGATATTTATGTGTATTGTTGCAAACTAGGGCAGATAGCGGGTATTGCAAATCAATGACTTACGGCGGTTTTGCAAACCATACGAGAGGCCCCTAGGTCCGCTTCGCGCACCCGCAGGCGCACCCGCTGGAACTCACTCTGGGCGTTATTGGCGGTGCACCACCAGATTGAACCCTTCATCGTTGGAAGGTGGAACAAAGTGGCTGGTGAAGAGGTCGAAGTCCTCGTCACTTACCGCGAACTCGTGCTTCCCGCTTTCGTTCCTCCGATGTAGCCGGGCTTTGCAGAGCTCGTCGCTCACATCGAGATAATGGAGCTGGTGTGCGCACTTGGCGTCCAAGAACAGTGTTCGCATCCACGCTCGCTGGCCCGGAGTATTCGCGGGGAAATCCAGCACGACGGTTACCCCGGTTCGCAGGAGGTCAATGAGCAGTCCGGTCATGGCACCGCGCAGTCGGGTAGAGTTTCGGACATAGTCGGACAGGGTGTTTTGCTCGCCTGGATAGAGGCGCGCCAGCCAGTGATCTTCCCGAACGACAACCGAACCTGGGGCCTCACCTAGCTTGTTCGAAAAGGTCGATTTTCCAGAAGCGATCTTGCCACACAGGAAATGCAATGTTGGTTCTGTCGAAGACATAATGAGACCTTGCAAGTGGGACGATGCGAACCTTCTATCGCAGTTTCCGCTCTCCCGACCCGACACGGCCAATGATGCGATAGTCACTCCTGTGACTAATGCGCGCCAGCTGCGGTCGGGCGAGAGGCTTGGCGTCAGGCAGCCAACTGTGCGGCAACTGGTTGGTCGACAAAGGCAATGAACCGGTCGGCCGGTAGTGCGGGCGAGACCAGGTAGCCCTGGCCCTCATCCACGCCACAGTCCCGCAGCGCGTGGTATTGCTCGATGGTCTCGACGCCCTCGGCCACCGTAGAGGCACCCAGAGCCTTGGCCAGCCGCACGAGCATTTCGATGATGGTGATAGCGGCGCGGTCGGTGCAGACGAGGTCCACGAATTTCTTGTCGATCTTGATGATGTCGAGCGGCAGTTCCTGCACCTGCGAGAGGCCATTGTGGCCCGACCCGGTATCGTCGAGCGATACCCGAAACCCCAGTTCCTGCGCACGGCGACACTGAGCGGCGGCCTCCTGTGCGTCAACCAGGGCCTGTCGCTCGGTCAGTTCGATGACAATATGACTTCGTTCCACCTTGGCAGCATCGACGGCACTGCAGAGCGTGTCGAGAAAGTCATTGGCCATAAAATGGGCCGGAGTGACGTTGAAGGCGATCTTGAAGTCCGGCCTGCTTGACAGCACCACTGCCAGCCTGGTGAGGCTCGCGGCAACGATATGGTCCGTCAGGGGAACGATCAGGCCGCTTGCTTCCGCGAGGGGAATGAAGCGGTCCGGCGAGACCATCGAGCCGTCAGCGCGCAACCAGCGCGTCAGCACTTCGCAGCCAACCGTCTCGCCTGTCCGCAGCGAGAAAATCGGCTGAAAATAGGGTTGCAGCTCCTTGTTCCGGATTGCGTCGCGCAACTCGCGGGTGGGGTCCATCGGGCGGTTCATGGCCTTGAGCGTCAGGAAGGCCAGCAGGCACCCCAAAAGTGCTCCAAGGACGATCGCGACAGGCCAGGAGTCCGCGTTCCAGGAAAAGAGTTTGCTGGAGGGCACCAGCAGCGTTGCCGAGATCGGGAACCGATCGGACATTGTCGAGAAGACCCGCAAGTCCTGACTGGATCCGCCGGCTTCAGGCACGTGTGCGGCGACAACATCAATGGAACCGAGGACCAGCTCGGCGCCGGACTGCTCGCGCAGGTCAGCGGGGAAAACATCGAACATCAGCGTGTCGACATTGAGCAGCGCCACCAGGCTGAAGGCGTCGCTCAGCTTCCAGGCAACTTTGAAAATGCCCGTTGGTTGCGCGCTCGTTGCCTGCAGCATGACGGAGGTGTTTAGAGCGGGGTGGTAGGTCGCCATATAGTTCTGGTCGACCAGACCGCCAGTTCGGCCGCTCATCCCTGAGCAGAGCAGCACGCCGCCATCACCGATCGCTTCGATGTCCTTGATGGAGCCGCGCGCAAACACCGCCTGCTGGATCAGTTCCAGTCCGTCCGCCGAGCAGGGATCATTGCTTTGCGCCAGCAGGTCGCCGAGTGAGATGAGTGCATAGTCGATTGCCAGTTCGCTGCTGCGTAGCAGTTGGCGACTCATTTCATCGAGTTGGGCCAGATTGCGCTGATAAATGATGGCCTGGTGCGCGGCCCCTGCCGCCAAGGCAGTGGCACAGATGATGGCGATGGCGACAAGCATCCGAAGGAACCGGCTCTGGTAAATGCCAAACACGGTCGCCACGAGTAGCCCCCAGAATCGCCGACACTGGTCATTTGACCAGCAATTGGCTCCCGGCGGGTTAAGCTAGAAGACCAAGCCGATAAATTGATTGTGACCTTTGCACCTCAAGATTTCATCGACCTGCCCGCTATTCTGGTGGTGCGCACACGCTGGCTGTTAACGATTGCGCAGGCATGCTGAAAGCAGGCCGCCATGGGCGCGTCAAAGTCGCTTCTGACGAAAGGGCTTCTCATGTCTTCCAGCAATCTCGCCGTCCTGGCGCTTGCCAGTTCCTTCGCCGCCGCTCTCGGCCTTGTCTCCGAGGCCAATGCCGGCCGGGTCGCTGCCCAGCCGACCATGGACAAGTGCTACGGAATCTCCCTCGCCGGACAGAATGACTGTGCGGCCGGTCCCGGCACGACCTGTGCCGGGTCGTCCAAGTTCGATTACGATACGCGGGCGTGGAAATACGTCCCGGCTGCACGTGCGAAACTATCAAGACGCCGAACGGCAAAGGTTCGCTCAAGGAGGCCTGATCGCTGGTTCCGCGCATGTCGCGAGCCCGCTCGGCTTTGCTGGAGGAGAGATGGACAGGTTACCTGCCGGCGCCGGCGTCGGTTTCAAGCCGGAGCACTTTGCCGCCATTCTCGACGGCGCGCCAAACCTTGACATTCATCGAAGTCCATGCCGAGAACTATATGGGCGACGGCGGGCGGCCGCACGCACAACTGGCGGCGCTGCGCGAGCGGTTTGCCTTGTCCATCCATGGAGTTGGCCTGTCGATTGGCGGCGAAGACCCCTTGGACAGCGACCACCTGACACGGCTGGTAAAGCTGATCGAGCGGTATAAGCCGCAGAGTTTTTCAGAGCACCTAGCGTGGTCGTCGCATGGAGGCGAATACTTCAATGATCTGCTGCCGCTGCCCTACACGCCGCAGACACTGGCGCGCGTCGTCATGCACGTCTCCCAGGTGCAGGAGCGGTTAGGCCGACAGATGCTGCTTGAAAATCCTTCGACCTACATCCGCTTTGAGGAGAGCACGATCGACGAAGTCGATTTTCTGGGCGCGATCGTCGCCCGCACAGGCTGTGGTCTACTGCTCGACATCAACAATGTGTTTGTCTCGGCGCAAAACCACGGGGCAGATCCGCGCTCGTATCTGGCGAATTTCCCTTTCGACGCCGTGGGGGAAATCCACCTCGGCGGTCACGATGCCGGTTTTGATGAAACCGGCGCCGTCCTGCTGATCGATGCGCATGGCAGCCCCGTAGCCGACCCGGTTTGGGCCCTTTTTGACGAAGTGATTGCGCGGCACGGTCCAATGCCAAGCCTGATTGAGTGGGACAACGATGTGCCCGAATGGCAGATCTTGCTGAAAGAGATCTCCAGGGCGACCTTCATTCTCGACCACTCGACTAGCGCGTCGAGGGTGGCCTGAGCCCATGCCTGGCTTTCGCACCGAGAGTTTTATTCGCGCGCTCAAGGCTCCTGGCGACCGCGCCCCAGTTGGCCTTGTCGGGCCTTCAGACCGCCGCTTTGCCGTGCATCGCAACACTGTTGCGATAGGGCTGATCACCGCCCTGGAAGTGCAGTTTCCTGCAGTGCTTGACCTGGTTGGGTCCGAGTTCTTCCGAGCAACGGCCCGAGCCTTTCTTGTGGCGTATCCACCAGCCTCGCCGCGCCTGACGATAGTGGGCGAACGCTTCCCCCAGTTCCTCGCCGGTTTTGAACCGGCCTTGCAGTTCCCCTATCTTGCCGACGTGGCCCGGATCGAGGCGGCGCGTGTGCGCGCCTATCATGCGGCGGACACGCCGCGGCTTGGCATCGAGACCTTTTCTAGCGTTGCCGCCGATGCGCTTGAGGATCTGCGCATAGAGCTCCACCCCGCCGTTGCCATTGTCCGTTCCGCGCACTCCGCCTTTACGGTCTTCAGCATGGCAACAGGGGCGTCTGCTCCCGCCGCCATTTCCCGATGGCACGCCGAGGATTGCCTGATCGATCGGCCGGAGTTCGACCCCATAGTTCAGCTTCTTGCGCCTGGCATGGCGGTGTTCCTGCACACGCTGCAGCACGGTGCGACGCTCGCCGATGCGACGGTCGCGGCCAGCGAAAGCACGGCAGGGTTCGATTTGTCCGAGGCCCTCGCAACAGTTATCGGGGGCCGCCTTGCCGTTCACCTCTCGACTGCACGAAGGGACCAGTGACATGGCCGAAGATGCTGCACCGACCAGCTTCACCCGGCGCGTTCTGGCGTCTCTGAACGGTGCCGCCAAGCTGCTGGACCGCTTTCCAATGTCCTTGCTGACATTGTCGGCGCGCATCTTTCCTGCCGCGATCTTCTGGCAGTCCGGGCGAACCAAGGTGGCGGGCTGGCAAGTGACGGATTCGGCCGTGTTCCTCTTCGCGCAGGAATATCGCCTGCCGCTGGTCGATCCCTGGCTTGCGGCTCATCTTGCCGCCGTTGCGGAGCACGTCTTCCCGCTGCTCCTTGTGCTGGGCCTCGCCTCGCGCTTTTCGGCGGCAGCGGTGCTGGTCATGACGGCGATCATCCAGATATTCGTCTATCCGAGTGCGTGGCCGACGCATGGGGTCTGGGCCGTCTGTCTGACGCTGGTGATTGTGCGCGGCCCTGGCCTGTTTTCGCTGGACCATGTCGTTTCGCGCTGTCTTGTGTCGTTTAAAACGTCGCGGAGAAACTCTGCGTCAGCTTGACCTTTGTGCATTTGCGCTAGCGCGTCGATCTGGTTCGCTCGCATGACCCGTTCGGCGTGGTGCGAGCACCTGGAGAAGACTTCAGAATGATAGAACGCCAAAGGAGGGTCTGGCAGATAGAAGGCCGGCTAGACTAAATTGAAATCCTAGCCAACTCGGGCGACGCGCTAGCGAGACGAACTTTTCCCAGGGACCGACCGACCCCGAAAAGCGTGGGGGCGGTTTCGGCAAAATCGGTCGCCGCAGCAGGGCTGTCGGCAAGTGCACCTCGCCAAAGCCGTTCAGTGGCCCGGCCAATGTCGGCCGCGATGACACATGGCGTTCCCGGGTCCATCCCGGCCGCGATCAGTTCGTCGACGATCTGCGCCAGAGTGCGCCGCGACATGTAGTAGATCGACGTCGTCGTCTTGGCGGCTAGAGACCGCCAGTCGAGGTTGGGTGGTAGTCCCCCATTGCGGGAATGGCCAGTCACGAACTGCACGGACTGGGCCAGATCCCGGTGCGTGAGCGAGAGACCGAGGCGGCTGGCGAGCGCTATGCCAGCTGAGATACCGGGCACGACGGCGACCGGAATGTTGTTCCGCTCAAGCATCTCGATTTCCTCGCCCGCCCGGCCGAAGATCATGGGATCACCTGACTTCAGTCGGACGACGTGCTTGCCCTGCCGAGCGAGGCTGATCATGAGGTCATTGATCTCGTCCTGGGCACAGCTGGGACGTTCGGCCCGCTTGCCAACGAGCATGCGCTTGGCCTCACGTCGCGCCAGTTCGAGGACCTCGCTCGAGACGAGATCATCAAAGAGGATGACGTCTGCTGACTGCAAGGCGCGCACTGCCTTGATCGTCAAAAGTTCTGCGTCCCCTGGACCCGCGCCGACCAGGGTGACGCGGCCGCCAGTTGCCGGAATTGCGAGGTCAAGATCCCTCGGTTCGGGGGGCCGACCGCCGAAGGCCTTCTCCGCGAACCGCTCCCAGAACGCCCGGCGCTGCTGTTTGGACGGGAGCTTATCCATGATGGTGCTGCGCACCTCCTCGGCGAACTCGGCCCAATGCCGCAGCGAGTCCGGCAACAAGGTCTCTATTCGGCGCCGCACGGCCTGGCCGAGGATGGGCGCGGCGCCTGCCGTTGAAATCCCGATGACGACAGGGGAACGGTTGACGATGCCGCCGAACTGGAACTGGCAGAACTCGGGACGGTCGATGACGTTGTATGGCACGCCCATGTGTCTCGCAGCACTGACGAAGTCTCGGGCTGCCAGATCATCATCGATCTCGGCGACAGCTATGGCGGCGTCAGCAAGGTCTGCTTCAAGCCATTGCCGTGCATGCAGTGCAATCGTTCCAGCAACAAGTGGACGCTTGCTTAAGGCCAATAGCTCCTCGCCGGGCGCATCGGTGTAGACATCGACATGCGCACCGGTCGCGGCCAGTAGCTCAACCTTCCAGGTCACAGGCTCGCCACCCCCGATGGCGACGGCGCGGCGGCCAGCCAGTGTGAAGAACACCGGCAATACGGCAAGTGGCGCGATACGTGCGTTACTCTGCGGCGGCGAGAGCGTGTGCATGGATGATCTCCCTGATCTCGGCGCGGCAGGAGCCGCAATTGGTGCCGGCGGTGGTCCGCGCGCCGACGGCTTCGACAGTGCTGCAGCCGTGCCGGGTGACAGCGTCGACGATGGTGTTGATCCCAACGGACTGACAGGCACAGACGATGGCGCCACCGTCGGGACGCTCAAGGTTAGGCCGTCCGGCGAGCACCGTTGCTGCGGTGAGGCCGTCAGTGGTCAGGAGATCGACCGCCCATTGCCGCGCCACCAACACCGGGTCGGGCGACAACCACAGTGCTGCGCGCAAACGCCCGTCCTCGACAACGGCAAAACCCTGTCGACCACTCCGGACATCGCTGACTGTTTCGAAAGCTCCAGTTCCGAACATGCCGGTGAGGACGTTCTGCAAGTCGGTCGGCACGACGATGAAGGCCACTTCACCACGCCATCCCCCACATGCTGGCGCGATGGCCCAGTAGCTGGTGTCGAGCTTGGGCTTTTCCTTCGCAACAAAGAAGCCATACAAAGCGACCTCAGCGGGCTCCGCAAAGACCTCGGCCATCTTCAAAGCGGGCTGACCCGATATCAGGTCGGCCTTGGCGGTGACCAGCGCATCAACGCGGCCCGAGGACGCGAACTGGTCGGTCCAGTGCATCGGCACGAAGACCTGCCCACGACTCTGTCGGTCGGTCACAAGGGCGCGGACGGTGGCCGAGCCGTGCCGGTTGGAGAGGCGCACAAGACTGGCGCGGCGTATGCCGGCGGCTGCTGCATCGTCGGGGTGGATCTCGACATAGGGTTCGGCGAAGTGAGCGGAAAGTCGCGGTGTCTTTCCGGTCCGTGTCATGGTGTGCCAGTGATCGCGGACGCGGCCGGTATTGAGCCGCAGAGCCCCTGGTGCCGAGGTGAGTTTCGGCGGCGGCTGGACGTCGACAAAACGCGCCCGGCGATCACGGGTAAAGAACCGGCCATCGGCAAACATCCGCGGCGAAGGCCCGGAGCGAACCGGCCACTGGACCGGGGTCAAGGTCTCGTAGTCGGCGCCCACCAGGCCCGACAGATCGAAGTCTCGCGTGCCCTCGTTTTCAAAGCTGCTGAGGGCGACATGCTCTGCAAAGATCTCGGCCGCGTTCTGATAGGTAAAGCCGGCGCCGTGCCCTAAGCGCTTTGCAACCTGCGAGATGATCCACCAGTCCGGACGGGCGTCGCCGGGTGCACTAAAAAAAGCCCGCTGGCGGGAAATGCGGCGCTCTGAGTTGGTGACTGTCCCGTCCTTTTCTCCCCATCCAATCGCGGGGAGCCGGACATGTGCCAGCTCCATCGTATCGGTGGATCGGTTCATGTCCGAGACGACGACGAATGGACACGCGGCGAGCGCGGCGCGCACCGCGTCTGCCTCGGGCATGGAGTCGACCGGGTTGGTCGCCATGATCCAGACCGCCCTGATCTTGCCGGCCGCCATGGCGCCGAAGAGATCGACAGCTTTGAGGCCCGGGCGTTGCGCCACCCTGGCGCTGGCCCAGAAGCGGCCGACGCGTTCGACGTTCTCCGGCTCAAAGTCCATATGCGCGGCCAGCATGTTGGCAAGACCGCCGACTTCGCGGCCGCCCATGGCGTTGGGCTGGCCGGTCACCGAGAAGGGACCGCTTCCCGGCTTGCCGATACGCCCGGTCGCGAGATGGCAGTTGATGATGGCGTTGACCTTGTCAGTGCCGGAGGCCGACTGGTTGACGCCCTGCGAGTAGACCGTGACGACTTTTTCGGTGCGGGCGAAGAGTCGGTAGAAGTGCTCGATGGCTGTGGGCGCGAGGCCGGTGCGGTCTGACACTTGGCCGGTGGTCCATTCGGACGCCGACAGCACAGCTTGATCAAAGCCATTCGTATGGGCGGTGACATAGTCCTCGTCGACGGCACCGGTCTCGACCAGATGATGCAGCAGCCCGACGAAGAGGGCCGTGTCGCCGTCAGGCGCGATCGCAAGGTGCAACTCGGCGCTATCAGCCGAAACTGTGCGGCGCGGGTCGATGAGAACGAGCTTCATCTCGGGTCGCGCGTTGCGCGCTGCCACGATGCGCTGGTAGAGCACTGGGTGGCACCAGGCGAGGTTGGAGCCAACGAGGACAATCAGGTCGGCCTGTTCGAGGTCCTCATAGTTGCCCGGCACGGTGTCAGAGCCGAAGGCCCGCTTGTGGCCCGCTACCGACGACGCCATGCAGAGGCGAGAATTGGTGTCGATATTGCCCGAGCCAATGAACCCCTTCATCAGCTTGTTGGCGACGTAGTAGTCCTCGGTGAGCAGTTGGCCCGAGCCATAGATGGCGACGGCGTCCGGGCCGTGCTCATCGATGGCACGCCGGAAAGTGGACGCCACCAGATCGAGCGCCGTGTCCCAGGTCGTGCGCTCGCCGTGCACTTCCGGATGCAGCAGCCGACCCTCGAGTGAGAGCGTTTCGCCGAGGGCAGAGCCCTTTGAGCAGAGCCGGCCAAAGTTGGCCGGATGGTCAGGGTCGCCCACGATGGCCACCGACCCGTCGGCCCGCGGCGTGGCGAGCACGCCGCAGCCGACGCCGCAATAGGGACAGGTGGTGCGGACGGCTTCCGTTTCCACTGCCACTACTCGGCCGCCACCTGCAGCAGCACGTCTGGGGCCAGCAGAATGCGTCCGTCGATGACGCGGACTGCGAAGGTGCGGACCTGGCCCACGTCGGCGCCTAGTGCCTTGCCGGTTTCGAGATCATAGACCCAATTGTGCAGCGGACATGTGACGGACGCGCCGTGCACCATGCCCTCGACCAGTGGGCCGCCCTTGTGGGCGCAGCGGTTCTCCAGGGCAAAGATCTGGTCTTCCATAGTGCGGAAGACCGCGATCTTGCCTAGCGGGGTGTGGACGCAGCGAGCGCCGCGCCGGGGGATGGCGGTGACGTCGCCGATTTCGATCCAGTCGTTCATCGTTATCTACTCCGCTGCCACCGGCAGGCCAAACTCGGCCATCGCTGCGAACTCATGCGCGTCTTTGCCGTTGACGCGCTCCTGCCACGGATCGACCTGGGCAAAGCTTTGTGAATAAACGAAGCGGTCGAAGTAGTGGCGACGCTTGGCTAGGTCGTCGACGACAGCTGCCTTGATGGAGTCCATGCCGACCCGGTCGAGCCACTTGTAGATGCGCTCGAGGTAATGCCCTTGCTCGCGATAAAGCTGGGTCAAGGCAACGATGATCTCGAGAGCCTCGTCTTCGGTGTCGGCATGGCAGAGCACCTTGGTGCTCTTGATCTCGAGGCCAGCAGCGCCGGCGAAGTGGATGTCGTAGCCGCTATCGACGCAGATCACGCCGATGTCTTTACAGGTCGCCTCAGCGCAGTTGCGCGGACAGCCGGACACGGCCAGCTTGAGTTTAGCCGGCGTCCATGAGCCCCACATAAACTTTTCGAGCCGGATGCCGAAGCCGGTGGAATCCTGCGTGCCGAACCGGCACCAGTCTGAGCCGACGCACGTCTTTACGGTGCGCAGTCCCTTGGCGTAGGCAGCACCCGAAACCATGCCGGCTGCATTGAGGTCGGCCCAGACGGCAGGCAGATCCTCTTTGCGCACGCCAAGCAGGTCGATGCGCTGGCCGCCGGTGACCTTGAC
>JACDQI010000146.1 GCA_015657675.1 Devosia sp. | reverse complement strand
GGCCGGCCGGCAAGCTGATCGCCGAGATGGCGTCGCTTGAAGCGGCGATGGCCGATCCCGACCGCGCCGACGAGATGGACGAGATCATCACCCGCTATGGCGAAGTACAGGGCCAGTTCCAGGAACTGGACGGCTACAGCCTTGAGGCGCGGCCCGCGAAGTTCTGGCCGGCCTCGGCTTTTCCGCCGAGATGATGGATGGCGATGTCGGTGCGCTCTCGGGCGGCTGGAAGATGCGCGTGGCGCTGGCCCGTATCCTCCTGATGCGCCCGGACGCGCTGCTGCTCGACGAACCGAGCAACCACCTCGACCTCGAGAGCCTGATCTGGCTCGAGGATTTCTTGAAGCGCTACGAGGGCGGCGTGTTCATGACCTCGCATGACCGCGAGTTCATGAACCGCATCGTCAACAAGATCGTCGAGATCGATGGCGGCACGCTGACCAGCTATTCGGGCAACTACGAATTCTACCAGCAGCAGCGGGCGCTCAGCGAAAAGCAGATGCAGGCGCAGTTCGAGCGCCAGCAGGCCATGCTGGCCAAGGAAATCGCCTTCATCGAGCGCTTCAAGGCCCGCGCCAGCCACGCCGCGCAGGTGCAGAGCCGGGTCAAGAAGCTCGACAAGATCGAAAAGGTCGAGCCGCCCAAGCGCCGCCAGACCGTGACCTTCGAGTTCCGCCCGCCGGCCCGCTCCGGCGAGGATGTCGTGCTGCTGCGCAATGTGCACAAGCGCTATGGCAGCCGGCCGATCTACGAGGGCCTCGACTTCCACGTGCGGCGCAATGAGCGCTGGTGCATCATGGGCGTCAACGGCGCCGGCAAGTCGACGCTTCTAAAGCTCGTGGCCGACAGCATCCAGCCCGACCAGGGCACCATTTCGCGCGGGCCCAGCGTCCGGATGGGTTATTTCGCCCAGCACGCCATGGACCTGCTCGACGGCGACCGCACGGTCTACCAGACGCTCGAAGACGCCTTCCCGCAGGCGGGCCAATCGACGCTACGCACGCTGGCTGGCTGTTTCGGCTTTTCCGGCGACGAGATCGAAAAAAAGTGCCGCGTGCTTTCCGGCGGCGAAAAGGCGCGGCTGGTGATGGCCATGTTGCTGTTCGATGCGCCGAACTTCCTGGTGCTCGACGAGCCGACCAACCATCTCGACATCGCCACCAAGGAAATGCTGATCGAAGCGCTGGCCCAGTATGAGGGCACCATGCTGTTTGTCTCGCACGACCGGCACTTTCTGGCCGCCTTGTCCAACCGGGTACTGGAACTGACGCCCGAGGGTATCCATACCTATGGTGGCGGCTATACCGAATATGTCCAGTCGACCGGCCAGGAGGCCCCCGGCCTCCGCAGCTAAGAGCCAAACGCTCCCAAGGAGATTGCCATGACCAATCCGTTCTTTGCCCAGTGGCAGACCCCGTTCGGCGCGCCACCCTTTGGCGAAATCGAGACCGCGCATTTCCAGCCGGCCTACGCCGAGGCGCTGGCGACGCATAAGCGCGAGATCGCCGCCATTGTGGCCGATCCCGCCGCGCCGACCTTTGACAACACCATCGCGGCGCTTGAACGCAGTGGTCAGTTGCTCAAGCGCGTCGACATGGTGTTCGGCCAGCTCGCCTCGGCCAATACCAGCGATGAGCTGCAGGCTGTGGAGCGCGAAATGTCGCCGCTGCTCGCCCGGCACTGGAATGAGGTCTATCTCGATGCCGGGCTCTTCGCCCGCGTCGATGGGCTGTTTCAGCAGCGCGCCTCGCTGGGTCTCGACCCCGAGGCGCTGCGAGTGCTCGAACGCTACCACCTCGACTTCGTCCGCGCCGGCGCAAAACTGACAGATGCCGACCGCGCGCGCTTCGGCGAGATCGTCGAGCGGCTGGCGGTGCTGGGCACCAGCTTTGGCCAGAACGTGCTGGCTGATGAGCAGTCGACGGTGTTCGCGCTGACCGAGGCCGAAGTCGACGGCCTGCCGGACTCGGCCCGCGCTGCAGCTGCGCAGACGGCGCGCGACCGCAAGCTCAACGCCCCCCTATGCGGCGACCACTTCGCGCTCCAGCGTCGAGCCGATCCTGCATTTTGCCAAGAACCGCTCGGTGCGCGAGAAAGTCTGGCGCGCCTTCGTCAGCCGCGGCCACAATGGCAATGCCAATGACAATCGCGCCGTGGTCGCCGAGATCGTCAAGCTGCGCGCCGAACTGGCAGGTCTCCTCGGCTATCCGAGCTATGCCGACTACAAGCTCGCCGACAGCATGGCCCGTACCCCGGCGGCCGCGCAGGAGCTGCTCGAAGCGGTCTGGCGGCCCGGACGGCAGCGCGCCCTCGACGACGCAAAGGCGCTGCAGGAGCTGGCCGCCAAGGATGGCGACTTCATGCTGGAAGCCTGGGACTGGCGCTACTACGCCGAAGAGCTGCGGCTGGCGCGCTACGACTTCGACGAGAACCAGATCAAGCCGTACCTCGAACTGGAACGGGTGATCGAGGCGGCGTTCTACACGGCGACCCGGCTCTTCGGCCTGAGCTTTGTCCCGCGCGACGACATTGCGCCCTACCACCCGGACGTCCGCGTCTGGGAAGTGCAGCGTGAGGGCAAGGCCATCGGCATCTTCTATGGCGATTTTTTCGCCCGGGCCTCCAAGCGCAGCGGCGCCTGGATGACCTCATTCCGCGAGCAGTCCAAGCTCGACGGTACGGTACTGCCGTTGGTGGTCAACACCTGCAACTACATCAAGCCGCCCGAGGGTCAACCGGCACTGCTGTCGCTCGACGAGGCGCGGACCCTGTTCCACGAGTTCGGCCACGGCCTGCACGGGCTGCTCTCGAACGTTACCTTCCCGCGCATCTCGGGCACCAACGTGGTGCGCGATTTCGTCGAACTGCCCAGCCAGCTTTACGAGCACTGGCTGGAGACCGCGCCGGTGCTGGCGCGGCTCGTGCATGTCGAGACCGGCGAACCGATCCCCGAGGCGCTGCTTGCCAAACTCAAGGCGGCACGCAAGGCCAATACGGGGTTCGAGACGGTGGAGTTCGTCTCCTCGGCGCTGCTCGATATGGCCTATCACTCGGCCGGACCGGATGCGGGGATCGAGGTCGATCCGCTGGAAGCGGCGACGCTCGACCGCATCGGCATGCCGCGCGAGATCGCGCTGCGCCACGCCAGCACGCATTTCCTGCATCTCTTCACCGGCGACGGCTATGCGGCGGGCTATTACAGCTATCTCTGGTCCGAAGTGCTCGACGCCGATGGGTTCGGCGCCTTCGAGGACGCCGGTGATCCGTTCGATCCGGCGACCGCCGAGCGGCTCTACACCTATGTCTATTCGGGTGGCGGTTCGCGCGACTTCGGCGAGGCCTATCGGCTGTTCCGCGGTCGCGACCCGCAGATCGACGGGCTGCTGGCCAAGCGCGGCTTTACCGCATCTGCCGCCTGATTACTCGGCGGCGACGGGTGCCGGATCGGCCCGGTTGGGGTCGCCCGGCGCCGTTTCGGCTCCCATATCCGGGAAGGCGACAATGCGCAGGCCCTTGAAATCGGTGCGCAGCACGATGAGGCCACGCTCCTCGAAATAGCCCAAGAGGCGCCGCGCCCGGCTCAGCGAATGCGTGCCATAGGCCCGCGCCAGCGTGGCGTCGGACGGGCAGGGGGCCCGACCCAGCGCGGCCTGCGCCAGGATCAGGAACACGCCCTGGATATCGTCGGCCAGCGTGCCGGCAAGGTCCAATGCCTGCTGCCACTGCGTACTTTCGGCGGTCGCCGCATCGACGCCGGCCCGCGCCACGGCGAACTTCTGGCGGAAGCTGGAGAGGCTGATCGGCTCGCCCGGCACGCGCCGGATGCGGCAGCGCACCAGAAAATCCTGGTAGAGCACCGCGACGGTGCGGAACGAGGCGTCCGGGTCTTCGAGGATTTCGCGCAAGACCCGCTCGACCAGCGCATCGCGCTCGGCCGGATCGACGGGCGGCTGTGCCGGCTCGTTGACTGGCTGCGGCGTGAGCCGGGGCTGGGCGAGTTGCGCCAGGATGTCGGCGGTCGGCCGCGGCGCCGGGGGCGGCGGCCGGCGGATCGGCAGCTTGGCTTCCTCGGGACCGGGAGTGAAGATCAGCTCGTGCGCGCCTTCCGAGGTCTCGGGCAGCGGTAGCAGTTTCGGGCTCGACGAGCGGGCCTGTGTTTCGACATCGCCGATGGTCACCGGCAGGGGACGCTTGGAAATGGCTGGCCCCAGGGCGACGAACTTGCCGCGCCCGAGATCACGGAACTGCTCGGCCTGCCGCCGGTCCATGCCCAATAGGTCCGCAGCGCGGGCCATGTCGATATCGAGAAACGTCCGGCCCATAAGGAAGTTGGAGGCTTCCGCTGCGACGTTCTTGGCGAGCTTGGCGAGGCGTTGCGTCGCGATGACCCCGGCGAGGCCGCGCTTACGGCCGCGGCACATCAGGTTGGTCATAGCGCCGAGCGAGAGCTTGCGGGCTTCATCCGAGACTTCGCCAGCCACGGCCGGTGCAAAGAGCTGTGCCTCGTCCACCACCACCAGCATCGGATACCAGTGGTCGCGCTCGGCATCGAAGAGGCCACCTAGAAAGGCCGCGGCGCAGCGCATCTGCTGCTCGACATCGAGGCCTTCGAGGTTGAGGACGACGGAAACGCGGTGCTGCCGGATGCGGCCAGCAATGCGGGTGAGCTCACCCTCGCTGCGTTCGGCGTCGACCACCACATGGCCGAAACGATCCGCCAGGGTGACAAAATCGCCTTCCGGATCAATGATGCACTGCTGTACCCAGGGGGCGCTCTGCTCGAGCAGGCGGCGCAACAAATGCGACTTGCCCGAACCCGAATTGCCCTGCACGAGGAGACGGGTGGCGAGGAGTTCCTCCAGATCGAGCGTCGCGTTGCCGCCTGACGCCGTACCCATGTCGATAGCCACCTGCATGCTCATCCCCTAACCGATTCGCAGGGCGAACTGGACCGCCGATGCGATGACTCACAGGTTGGGGCTACCAACTCGGGCCTTGACGGGGTAGGGAACGGCCAAACCCAAAGGACACCACCCCATGCGCCTTCCCGGCCGGATTGCTGCCACCATCGAGATTCTGGCCGATATCGAGGCCCGCAAGCGCCCGGTGGCCGAAGCGCTGAAGGCCTGGGGGCTGAACAACCGCTTCGCCGGAGCCGGCGATCGGGCGGCGATCGGCAACCTCGTCTATGACGCGCTGCGCCGCAAAGCTTCGCACGCCGCTGCCATGGGCTCGGATGCGCCGCGGGCGCTGGTGCTCAGCGTCGTGGTGCGCGAGTGGGCTTTGACGCCCGAAGCGCTCAATGACGCCTTCGCTGCTGACAGCCATGCGCCGGAAATCCTCTCGGTCGAGGAAATTGAGCGCCTTGTCGGCGAAGTTTCGGCGGCACCTGATCATGTGCGCGCCGACGTGCCGGAATGGACGGCTGCGGCGCTGGCCGAGAGCTTTGGCGAGACTTGGGTGGCCGAAGCGCAGGCCATGGCGGGCCGGCCGCCCCTCGATCTGCGGACGAATGCGCTTAGATCCAGTCGCGACAAGGTGCTGAAGTCGCTGGCGCGCTTTAACCCCGAAGCCGGTCCAGTGACGCCCGACGGCGTGCGCCTCGCGGCCGGCACTGGCGACAGCCGCACGCCAAACGTCCAGACCGACGAGGGCTATCTAAAGGGCTGGTTCGAAGTGCAGGACCAGGGCAGCCAGGCGGTAGCGACGCTGGCCGGTGCGCGTCCGGGCGAACAGGTGCTCGACCTCTGCGCCGGTGCCGGCGGCAAGTCGCTGGCGATGGCCGCAGCCATGGGCAACAAGGGCCAGATCTTTGCCTACGACAGTGATCGCAGCCGACTGGCGCCGATCTATGATCGTCTGAAGCGCAGCGGCGTCCGCAACGTGCAGGTCCGCCCGCCCGAGTCCGGCGCGCTCGATGATCTCATCGGCAAGATGGACCGTGTGGTGATCGACGCGCCCTGTACCGGCACCGGCACTTGGCGCCGCCAGCCCACTGCCAAGTGGAAGCTGACGCCCGACCAGGTCGCCACGCGGGTGGGCGAGCAGCGCGCCATCCTCGACCAGGCGGTGGCCTTCGTGAAGCCGGGCGGGGCGCTGGTCTATATCACCTGCTCGGTGCTGCCGGATGAGAACGCCCACCAGGCCAAGGCTTTTCTCGAACGGCACCCGGATTTTGCGGCCGTCCCCGGCAACACGTTGTGGATGAAGCATTTTGCCGGTGGCGCGGCGCGGGCGCGGTTTTCGCCCGAGGGCGGCATTCTACTGAGCCCGCTCAGCACAGGCACCGACGGCTTCTACCTCTTTATGGCGCAGCGCGCGGCAGGCTGACCATGGCGCGCACCACGACCCAGATCGGCGTCAATCCGTTGCTCTTCTGGCTTTCCGCCGCTGCCGTGATCGGCGGCATAGGCGCCGTCATCTGGTTCGCCATCCCCGGCGTCGATGCGCGACATCGGCTGGTCTCGCCCAGCAGCAAGGCCGTGCTCGAACTTGGCGAAGTCTGCGCGAATGCCGTCTGTACGCGGGTCGCGGTGGTCGAAACGACCGCCGCGGATGGCACAAAACTCCGGCGCGGCTGCCCGATCGCGCTGCAGCAGACCATACCGGTGCTGCTCAAGGTGGAACCGCGTTGGACCGCGGACGAAACCGGTGTGGAACTCGTCTTTTCCGGGGCGGCAGGGGAGGGCGGCCGACTTACCCTGGATTTCACCAGGGATTGCACTCTGGCGCCGTGAAACCAATTGCTGGATCGGCCGTTCCTCCGCCCATGAGCACCTTGACCGTTTCCGAACTGAAAACCCCGCGCGCCCTGCTACTGCTGGCCGCTTTCATCCTTGTGGTCTTTGCAGTAGGCGCGCTGATCGGCGTCTCGACCGCGCCGGGCGAATGGTACGCCTCGCTGAACAAGCCGCCGTTCAACCCGCCCAACTGGCTCTTTGGCCCAGTCTGGTCGACGCTTTACGTGCTGATCGCCATTGCCGGCTGGCGCACCTTCATGGACGACCGCGCGGGCTGGGCATGAAGCTCTGGGTCGGCCAGATGCTGCTCAACTGGGCCTGGTCGCCGACCTGGTTTGCGCTGCACCTGCTGTGGCCGGCCTTCATCATCATCGCCGCCATGCTGGCGCTGATCGTCTGGTTCATCGTCGCGCGCTGGAACAAGGACCGCCTGTCGGCCCTGATGTTCCTGCCCTATGCGGCCTGGGTCGGCTTTGCGAGCGTTCTGAACCTCTCGATCGCTATCCTGAACTAGTGCAGGTCCCGCGAGATCGCGTCCCCGAGCTCGACGCGGCTGAACGTGACCTCCAGCCCTTCGCCGGCTGGCGAACAGGTCATCGGCCCGACCTCCACGGTTTCGGGCATCGGCAGGAAGCAGAGTCGCACCAGGCGCCAGTGGCCATCTTCCCCCAGATGGTCGATGCGTAGCGCCTCTACATGCCGGGTCAGCCGGAAGGTGACGGGGGTTGAAACATCGACCCCGAGCTTCATCACCGACCAGTCCGACTGATCATTGCGCGTCACCACGACAGAAAACTGCATCGCCCCGTCGGTGAACTCGACGCCGCACTTCAGCCAGGTCGCCGGATCGACATAGACCATCGCCCCGGCCTGGTCGTAGAGGCGCTGGTAATCGGCCGAAAAAGTCATCAACAGGGTGAAATCACCACTGACCTCGGTGCCGAGGAAGTGCCCGTTATCGTGCAGGAAGCCGTAGAACGTGTTGTTCCAGTAGTCCGTATCCTTGCCGGTGCGCACGTGAAGGACGCCGTTGCGGCTGTCGTGGTAGGGCGGCGGATTGTGCCATTTGGTCGATCCAGTCTTGGGCATTACGCTCTCCTCTAGCCTGCGGCCGGCGACAGCGTCGGCGACACCGAGCCACGTTTCTTCTCGCGCCTGCGCGCCCAGTCAATGGCGGGCTTTTCAACAAAATTCCACGACAACTGCGCCAGCACGACGCTGATGGCGGTGATCACCGCGCAGACGGTGACGAACAGCGTCATGTCGCCGATCTTGCCATATGTGAAATCGGGCACCCAGTAGACCCGCACCAGTTCGATGACGAGATAGTGCCAGATATAGAGCCCGAACGAGATGGTGGCGATGTAGCGGCTAGCCGGGTTGTCGAGCAGCTTGCCGAGCAGCACCGAAGACGGGCAGGCGGCGAGGAAGCCGGCAATGCCGAGCTGGAACCACGGGAAGCCATAGGGGATTTCCAGCCAGCCAAAGCCGCTGGCATCCACCCGCATGTTGCCCAGGTGCCGCAGCACCGCCCAGACGGCGACGGCCCCCGCCGCAATGGCGAGGAGGTCGAAGATCCAGTGTCGCCGCCCACCGGCCTTGAACTGCAGCCCGGCGGCCAGCGCGCCCATGGCGAACATGGAAAACAGTGCGAACGGGTTGTAGCGCGGCATCCAGTACTTAGCCCCGCCGACGAGGCCATGGTCCCAGCCGCGCCGCGCTGAATCAATCGGGAACTGCGTCAGGTAGAGCCAGTGGCCCAACAGCGCGAGCCCGATGACGACGAGCCAGAGCACGCGTCCCGACCAGCCCCGCGACAGCTTGCCCAGCGCAAACAGCCCGAAAAATCCCAGCGGCAGGAGCGCATAGGAGGTGACTTCAAAACTGATCGACCAGAGCGGGCCATTCACCTCGACCGGAAAAAAGGTCAGCCAATGCCAGTCGGCCATCACCACGGCGCCGGCAACAAAGCGCAGGATCAGCTCGCCATCGAGGGTCGCACCGAAGATCAGGATCGAGAGAACGAAGCTCACCACCAGCGCCAGCCAGTAGCCCGGCAGGATGCGGGCAGCGCGGCGGGAGACATAGGTGCCGAGCGACGGCATTGGCTCACCCTTGTCCAGCGCCTGCCAGAACGGCCGGGCGAGGAGGAAGCCGGAGAGCACGAAGAACATCGCCACGCCGTAGGTGCCGGTGTGAAAAAAGGTCCGGAAGACGTTGAGCACCGGGCCATAGTCGCGGTCAAAATTCATGCGCTGCGCCAAGTGGTGGAACAGCACCGTCAGGCAAGCTGCTGCACGCAGGAAATCGGCGCCCAAAAGGCGGTTGTCGGTCATTACTCTCTCCCAAGCGGTCCGCGCTAAAGCGCCCCATTCCCAACCGCTGCAATCGATTGCATCCTGCACTCCCCGGCGAAAATCGCAAGCCGCCTGCTTTGCCGTCCCTTGCGGAATCTCGGTCTTGGCTTTATTCCCCCGCCATGACAGAGCCAGCCGCCGCCGCCCCCGCCGAAAGCATCCTCATCATCGATTTCGGGTCCCAGGTGACCCAGCTGATCGCGCGCCGCCTGCGCGAGACCGGCGTCTACTGCGAAATCCACCCATTCCAGTCTGCCGCAGCTGCCTTTGAGCGGCTCCAGCCCAAGGGCGTCATCTTTTCGGGTGGCCCCGCCTCGGTGATGGACGAAGGCTCGCCGCGCGCCCCAAGCATGGTGTTCGAGAGCGGTGTGCCGATCCTGGCCATTTGCTACGGCCAGCAGACGCTGGCGCTGCAGCTGGGCGGGCAGGTGGAGGGCGGCCACGCCCGCGAGTTCGGCCGCGCCGACGTCGAAATCCGCGAAGCTTCGCCCCTGTTCGAGGGTTTCTGGGCCGTCGGCAGCCGCTATCCGGTGTGGATGAGCCACGGCGACCGGGTGACGGCGCTGCCCGAGGGCTTCAAGGTGGTCGGCACGTCTGAGAACGCGCCCTTCGCAATCGCCGTCAACGAAGCCAGGCGCTACTACACCACCATGTTCCACCCCGAGGTGGTGCACACGCCTGATGGCGGCAAACTGCTGCAGAACTTCGTGCACAAGATCGTCGGCCTCAAGTCCGACTGGACCATGCATGCCTACCGGCAGCGCGCGGTCGAAAAGATCCGCGCCCAGGTGGGGTCGGGCAGGGTGCTTTGCGCGCTTTCGGGCGGCGTCGACTCCTCGGTGGCGGCGCTCTTGATCCATGAGGCCATTGGCAGCCAGCTGACCTGCGTCTTTGTCGACCATGGCCTGATGCGCATGAATGAGGCGGACGAAGTCGTCTCCATGTTCCGCGACCACTACAACATCCCACTGGTCCACGTGAATGCCGCCGACATGTTCATCGGCGCGCTGGAGGGCGAAGCCGACCCCGAAACCAAGCGCAAGACCATCGGTCGACTGTTCATCGAGGTGTTCGAGGAAGAGGCCAAGAAGATCGGCGGCGCGCAGTTCCTGGCGCAGGGCACGCTCTATCCCGACGTCATCGAGAGCGTCAGCTTCACCGGCGGCCCCTCGGTCACCATCAAGAGCCACCACAATGTCGGTGGCCTGCCGGCCCGCATGAACATGCAACTGGTCGAACCCTTGCGCGAACTGTTCAAGGACGAAGTTCGCGCGCTGGGCCGTGAACTGGGCCTGCCGGACCGCTTCGTCGGCCGCCACCCGTTCCCCGGACCGGGCCTTGCCATCCGCCTTCCGGGCGGGGTGACGCGCGAAAAGCTCGACATCCTGCGCCGTGCCGACGCCATCTACCTCGACGAGATCCGCAAGGCCGGGCTCTACGACAAGATCTGGCAGGCCTTTGCCGTGCTGCTGCCGGTGCAGACCGTCGGCGTCATGGGCGATGGCCGCACCTACGAGTTCGTCTGCGCCCTGCGCGCCGTGACCTCGGTGGACGGCATGACCGCCGACTTCTTCCCCTACGACATGAACTTCCTCGGTCGCGCCGCCACCCGCATCATCAACGAAGTGCGCGGCATCAACCGGGTGTCTACGACGTCACCAGCAAGCCCCCCGGCACGATCGAGTGGGAGTGATGTGTTTGGCGTAAGCTTGGCTAACTCACCAACGTAGGCGTGGCGGCCTTCGACGACAGCTGAAGGTCAAACTGCGCCGCCATCAACCGCTTGTGCGCTCGCTCGTACTCAACGCCCGCGTTGCAGCACCCATTTGAAGGTAAGCAAGAATGGAAAAGATACTCTCCTGGGTCGGCTCGCTGCTCTACGGCATGAGATTCACCATGCTGTTCTTCTACGTGGGTCTGGTGACGATCATTCTCGGCATCCTGGGGAAGTTCGTCATCGAAGCATACAAGCTGATGACCACCTTGCTGTTTGGCGATCTCAGCAAGATCGACCTGATTATCAAGGTGCTTGAGCTGGTCGACATGACGATGGTGGCGCAACTGGTGTGGGTTGTTGCGCTGGCCGGTGTATCGCTCTTCGTGACTACCAGGCACTTTGACAACCAGGACGTGAAAAAGCCGGACTGGCTCGACCACGTCAACACTTACAACCTCAAGCTGAAGCTCGCATTCGCCATCATCTCCATTTCAGGCGTTCATGCCTTGAAGACTTACTTGGGCGGCGACCTGAGTTTGGAAAACATACAGATCGTGGCGCTGGTGGCCGTGATCCACTTCACGTTCGTGCTTTCCGCCATCGGCATATCCTTCGCAGAGCGGTTAACGCGGGAAAAAGCGTAAAGCGCCCTCGAAGCCATCCGCAACCCATTGAAATCGCTTGTCGACGCTATGGCTGAGTTTCGCGCAGTTCACACAAAACCTGCGCGAGACCCATGGAGCCACTGAGCCGACACTGCCAGGCTCACCTTCGCTTATGATGGGGCTGCCGAGTCGATCTGCTCGATCTTCCCGGCTTGGGAGGGATGCCATGAGATTGACCCGCCGCAGCCTTCTCGCCGCCATTTCGGCCTCGCTTGTGCCGGTACCGCTGCGGGCGGCGGCAGGCAGGAAAGTCATTGTCATCGGCGCCGGGCTTGCTGGTCTGACGGCGGCGCGCGAGCTTGTCGCTGCGGGTGCCGAAGTGAGTGTGCTCGAAGCCCGCGACCGGATCGGCGGGCGCATCTGGACATCGAGAGAATGGCCGGACCTGCCGATCGATCTTGGCGCCAGCTGGATTCACGGTGTGGAGGGCAACCCGCTGACTGAACTCGCCGATGCGGCAGGCGCGCGGCGACTACCGACAAGCTATGAGAACACCATCGCTTTCGATGCGAATGGCAAGGTGACCGACCTGGCGGAAGCCGAGGCGCTGACCGCTGCGGTGATCGAGGCGGCGCGGGAGCTGGCTGACGAGCTTGACGAGGACATCTCGCTCGAAGCTGCCATTGCCGAGACGGAGAGCTGGCAGGAGGCCGATGCCGCGACGCGCCGGCTGGTCCGGCAGGTCATCAACAGCACCATCGAGCAGGAATTCGCAGGCAGTTGGTCGGAGCAGTCGGCGTGGAATTTCGATGATGGCGAACAGTTCGACGGCGAGGATGCGCTGGTTGCGGGCGGTCTCGGCCAACTCATCCAGTGGCTGGCCAAGGGGCTCAACATCCGGACAAGTTCTGTCGTCACGGCCCTGACGCCGGACGGGGAAGGGGTGCGGGTCACCTTGGCTGACGGATCGGACCTCTTGGCAGATCGAGTGATCCTGACGGTGCCGCTGGGGGTGCTCAAGGCCGGCAGCATTGCGTTGGGCGAGCCGCTCTCGGACGAGCGCACTGAAGCGATCGCGACCCTCGGCATGGGGCTGTTGAACAAGTGCTGCCTGAAGTTCGACCGGGTTGCCTGGCCCGCCGATGCCGACTGGATCGAGTGGGCTGGCCCGCGCGACGGCGTCTGGGCGGAATGGCTGAGCCTCGCGCGCGCTACAGGTGCGCCGACGCTGGTTGGCTTTCATGCCGCTGATCAGGCGCGTGAGATGGAAAAGCTATCCGATGCCGACATGGTCGCGTCGGCCCACGACGCTCTGAAGGCGATCTTCGGGAAAGACTTCCCGGCGCCGATCGCGGCCCAGGTCACCCGCTGGTCGGTCGACCCGTTTGCCCGGGGCAGCTATTCGTTCAACGCGGTCGGAACCACGTCGGAGACCCGGCAGGCGCTGGCCGGGTCGGACTGGGATGGACGGCTGATCTTTGCCGGCGAGGCCTGCTCGTCAGACCATTTCGGCACGGCGCATGGCGCGCTGCTCTCGGGCCGCGAGGCTGCGGCCCTGCTGCTCGATTATCTCTAGCGCTTGACCCAGATATGGGTCTTGTCGCTGCCGATATCCTGGACCAGGGCAAAAAGCATCTTGGCATTGTCTGGATGCAGCCGCACGCAGCCATGCGAGGCGATCTTGCCCAGGCGCTTGATGTCGGTGGTGCCGTGAATCGCATAGCCGCCATGGAAGAAGATGGAGTGCGGCATCGGCGCCCCGTCATACTTCTTGGAATGGTACTTGCGGTACATCCGCGTCACGCCATAGGCGCCCGCAGGCGTCGTATAGCCCTCGCGGCCGGTCGAGACCGGGAACGTGTGCTTGACTGCGCCGTCGACGCGCACGGTCATAGTCTGGGTCGGGATATCGACCAGCACATAGACCTCGGATGCAAACACCGGCAGCGACAGAAAGGCGAAGAGGATCGAGAGAACAACGCGACGCATGGCAGTACTCGTGACAACAGCCCTGCGGCCAATAGTGCTTGGAATCGATTTCTGCGCCGTTAACGCCCAGCTGGTTCACACAGCTGTGAAGCCCCGGAATTCCGGGCGGTCGCGGCCATTTGCCATGGCAGCACTGGGCGTTTGCATTCCCACCCCCCGATGACTATTGTGCCGCCGAATTTGGACACCCAGCTAAGGCCTTTCATGTCTAACGAAACGATCTTCCGCGAAGTCGACGAGGAACTCCGCGGCGACCGCATGCGCGCCATCTGGAAGCGCTTCGGGCCCTATCTGATCGGGACGGCGGTTGCAGTTGTATTGCTCGTGGCCGTCAATGAAGGCTGGAGCTGGTGGCAGAACTCGCAGGCCGCCGCAGCCTCCGACAAGTTCTACGCCGCGCTCGAGATTGCCGACGGCACCGATGTCGCAGCGGCTGAAAAGGCCTTTGCCGACGTCGAGGCGACCGCGCCCGCCGGCTATGCAACACTGGCCAAGTTCCGTCAGGCCGGGCTTCTGGCCAAGTCCGGCAAGACTGACGAAGCCGTTGCCGCCTATGACGCACTGGCAACCTCGGAGAGCAACCAGCAGCTCAAATCGCTGGCGCTGGTGTTTGCGGCGAACCTCTTCGTCGACAAGGGCGATGTCGCCGCCGTGCAGCAGCGGGTGCAGGGTTTGGCGGTTGCCGGCAACCCGATGCGCAACGCCGCGCGCGAAACCCTGGGTCTGGCGCAGTACAAGGCTGGCGATCTTGACGCTGCCGTCGCCACGCTGACCGAAATCCTCAATGACCCGCTCACCGGCCAGGAAATGGCCGGCCGCATCCAGATCTACGTGGCGCAGCTGATCGCCCTTGGCGCCAAGGCCCCGTCGGCCGCCGAAGCTGCCGCCACGGCGATCGATGCTGCCGTCTCCGGTACCGAGACAGCCCCGGCCGCCGCTGCGACCCCGGCCATTGACGCCGCGCCTGCGGCAGACGCCACCCCATCGGTTGGCGACGCGCCGGCGATGGACGTTACCGCGCCGGCACCCGCCGCCGGGACGACGACAGAGGGCGCTGCGACCGGCAACTGAGCCGGCCGCGCGTAGCAAGGACCGACGATGACTGTGACCGTTGCCATTGTCGGCCGTCCCAATGTTGGCAAATCGACGCTCTTCAACCGCCTCGTGGGCAAGCGCATCGCGCTTGTCGACGATACGCCGGGCGTTACCCGTGACCGGCGCGAGGCCGAAGGGCGCATAGCCGACCTGAAATTCCGCGTGCTCGATACGGCCGGCTACGAGGACGTCACCGACGGCTCGCTCGAAGACCGCATGCGCCAGCAGACCGAGATGGCGATCAAGGAAGCGGAAGTTATCCTCTTCATGTACGACGCCCGCGCCGGTGTGGTGCCGCTCGACCAGCGCTTTGCGCAGGTACTGCGCAAGGCCGGCAAGGACGTCCACCTGATCGGCAACAAGGCCGAAGGTCGCGAAGCTCAGCCGGGCCTCACCGAAGGTTTCAAGCTCGGCTTCGGCGAGCCGATCGCGCTTTCCGCCGAGCACGGACTGGGGCTCTCAGAGCTTCACAGCATCGTCTCTCAGGCCATTGATAAAGCTGCCGAAAAGGCCACTGGCGAGATCGCCGAAATGGACATGCCGCAGGTCGAGATCGACCTGCCCGAAGACGACGGCTCGACTGAAGAGGGGCCTGCACTGCGCTGGGACCCCAAGCGCCACCTCAACGTCGCCATCGTCGGCCGCCCCAACGCCGGCAAGTCGACGCTGGTCAACCGCATGGTGGGCGAGGAACGCGTTCTCACTGGTCCCGAGGCCGGCATCACCCGCGATTCCATCCTCGTGCCGTGGGAGTTCGAGGGTCGCAAGATCAACCTCGTCGACACCGCCGGCATTCGCCGCAAGTCGCGCGTCTCTGGCAAGCTCGAGCACATGGCGGTCGGCGACAGCCTGCGCTCGATCCAGTATGCCGAAATCGTCGTGTTGCTGCTCGACGCCACGATCCCCTTCGAAAAGCAGGATCTGCAGCTCGCCGACCTGGTCGAACGCGAGGGGAGGGGGCTGGTCATTGCGGTCAACAAGTGGGATCTGGTCGAGGACAAGAACAAGGCCCTGGCCGACCTGCGCGAAGCCTGCGAGCGCCTGCTGCCGCAGCTTCGTGGCGTCCAGCTGGTCACCATTTCGGGCCTGCAGGGGCGAAATCTCGATAAGCTGATGAAGTCCGTCTTCATCGCCGAGCAGAAGTGGAACACCCACGTGTCCACCGCCCGCCTCAACCGCTGGTTGGCCGGCATGACCGAAGGCCATCCGCCTCCGGCTGTCTCGGGACGGCGTCTGAAACTGCGCTACATGACGCAGGCCAAGATCCGGCCGCCGAGCTTTATCCTGTTTGCCTCGCGGCCCGATGCCGTGCCGGCGTCCTATCTGCGCTACCTGACCAACGGCCTGCGTGACGCGTTCGACATGCCCGGCACGCCGATCCGCCTCTGGGTGCGCGGCGGCAAGAACCCGTTTGCCGACAAGGACTGATCGCAGACGCGGAACTTTCGCCGCGGCAGGCGATTGGCTATAAACGCCTTTCCCATCAATAGCTCAGCGGTACCCCGGTGGTCCTCGAGATCCTCATCGTCATCGTTCTCACCCTGGTCAATGGCCTGCTCGCCATGTCGGAGCTTTCCGTCGTGTCTCCCGGCCGCGCGCCTCAAGGTGCTGCAGGCCGACGGCAACAAGGGCGCCACCGTGGCCCTGAAGCTCCAGGAAGACCCCGGCAAGTTCCTGTCCTCGGTGCAGATCGGCATCACGCTGGTCGGCGTCCTGTCTGGCGCCTTCTCGGGCGCCACGCTGGGCGAACGTCTCGGCCTCTGGCTGACCGGCGTCGGCATCGATACCGCCCTTGCCCTGCCGATCGGCGTGGGCCTGGTGGTGATCTTCATCACCTACCTGTCGTTGATCATCGGCGAACTGGTGCCCAAGCAGATCGCGCTGCGCGACCCCGAACGGATCGCCGCCCGCGTCGCCCCGCTGATGGCCTTCATCGCCTCGGTCGGTGCGCCCTTGGTCTGGCTGCTCGACGTTTCCGGCCGCCTCATCCTCAGGCTGCTCGGACAGAGCGGGGATACCGGCGAGCGGGTCACCGATGAGGAAGTCCGCACCATCATTGCCGAGGCCGAGAGCGCCGGCGTGCTGGAGAGCGAAGAGCGCCACATGATTTCCGGCGTCATGCGCTTTGCCGACCGCTCGGCGCGCGGCCTGATGACGCCGCGCATCGATGTGGAGGTCATCGACCTCTCCGACCCGCAGGAGCTGATCGTCGAAAAGCTGCGCACGACGCGGCATTCGGTGCTGCCGGCGCAGGACGGCGCTTCGGACGACCAGATTATCGGCGTCATCGTGCGCAAGGATCTGCTCGACAACCTGTTCAAGGGCGACGCCATCGATGCGCGCGCACTGGTCAAGCAGGCGCCGGTGGTGATGGACCGTTCGGATGCGCTCGACGTCCTCAAGGCGCTGCGCGCCTCGCTCGTCCACATGGCGCTGGTCTTTGACGAGTATGGCCACTTCGAGGGCATCGTCACCCCCGGCGACATTCTTGAGGCGATCACCGGCGCTTTCCAGGAAGAAGAGGGCGACGAGCCGGCCGTCGTCACCCGCGAAGATGGCAGCTTCCTCGTTTCGGGCTGGATGCAGGCGGACGAATTCCAGGATCGCCTCGGCGTGCCGATCCCCAAGGACGCCAAGTTCGAGACTGTCGCCGGCTATGTGCTGGCCGAGCTCAACCACCTGCCGGTCGTCGGCGAGACCTTCGAGCGCGGACACTGGCGCTTCGAGGTCATCGACCTCGATGGGCGCCGTATCGATAAGGTGCTGGTGCGCCGGCTCTAGCTTCAGACCGGCGTCGTGGTGCCTGCGACGCGGTCGACCAGTACCCGGGTCTGCCCGAAGGCCGGTTCGATCAGGTCAATGAGCGCCGGGACGATCTCGACCGGCATGGGCAGCGTCTCGGGGTTCTCGCCCGGCATGGCCTTGGCCCGCAAGGCGGTACGCACCGGCCCGGGATCAAAGAGATTGACCTTCAGGTTGCTGGTTGCCACCTCACTCGCATAGCTGCGCACGAGGGCGTCGAGCGCTGCCTTGGCGGCGCCATAGGGGCCCCAGAACGGCTTGGCCGCGTGCACCGACGCCGATGTCAGAAACACCGCACGCCCGGCCGGCGCCTGCCGCAGCAGCATGTCGAGCGAACGGATCAGCCGGTAATTGGCGGTGACGTTGGTGGCGAACACCTCGTCGAAATCCTTCGGTTCCACATGCGGAACTGGGCTCAGCACCTTGAGCGTGCCGGCATTGGCCACGAGCCCGTCCAGCCGGCCCCAGCGCGAAAAGATCGCTGCTCCGAGGCGGTCGATGCCATCGCTCTCGCGCAGGTCGAGCGGCACGATGGTGCTTGACCCGCCAGCGGCCTGAATTTCGTCGTCGAGGTCCTCAAGGCCACCCACGGTGCGGGCGACGGTAATCACATGTGCGCCGCGCCGCGCCGCCTCCAGCGCCGCCTGATAGCCAATGCCGCGCGAGGCCCCGGTGACGAGAACGACTTTATCGGCGAGGGAAAGGCTGGTCATGAACATGTCTCGAAACGCGGTGCCGGCGTTCTAGCGGGAAGCCGGGGGAGGGGAAAGGCCGAAAGCGCGAGCGGCCCACGAAGCCCTCATGATGAGCTTGTCGAACCACGAGTGCTGGCTCTCACACGAGCTCGTCCTTCGACACGCACAGGATGAGGTCTACTGAGGCTGCAGCGCGAACCTCAGCTCGCTTCCTTCATCATCGCCAGGCGATGGTCCTTGATGCCGCGGCCGTTCAGGTCGGTGAGCACCGTCGGGTAGTCGCCGGTGAAGTAGTGGTCGGTGAACTGCGGCGCGTTGGCGTTGCGCGGTTCGCCGCCGACGGCGCGGTAAAGCCCGTCGATGGAGAGGAAGGCCAGCGAGTCGACGCCGATGAACTTGGCCATCGCTTCGACCGTGTCGTAGCGATTGGCGAGCAGGCCATCGGCGTCCGGCGTGTCGATGCCGTAAAAGTCCGGGAAAAAGATCATCGGGCTGGCGACGCGGATATGCACTTCCGTGGCGCCGGCCTCGCGGATCATCTGCACGATCTTGAGCGAGGTGGTGCCGCGCACGATCGAATCG
>JACDQI010000145.1 GCA_015657675.1 Devosia sp. | reverse complement strand
TTCAACCGCAAGCTCGGGCCGGATCCGCGAGCCAGGCCACCTGCAAGATCGGCGGCGTGGTCAACAACAACTCGTCCGGCATGTGCTGCGGCGTCGCCTACAACACCTACCACACCATGCGCCGCCTGCGGGTGATGCTGACCGACGGCACGGTGCTCGATTCGGGCGATGCGGACTCGGTCGCCGCCTTCCGCCAGAGCCACGCCGCCCTGCTCGCCGAACTGCAGGCCATGCACCACGAAGTGATGGCCAACCAGGAGCTGGTCGACCTGATCCGCAAGAAATACCGGATCAAGAACACCGTCGGCTACTCGATCAACGCGCTGGTCGATTTCCACGACCCCATCGACATCCTGATCCACCTGATCGTCGGTTCGGAAGGCACGCTGGGCTTTGTCTCGGAGGTCACCTACGAGACCATCCCCGAACATCCGTTCAAGGTGACGGGGCTGATCCCCTTCCCCGATCCCTATTCCTGCGCCCGCGCCATCTCGAAACTCGCCAATGGCGGCGTACAGACGACGACCGGCGTCACCGCGGCCGAATACATCGAGCGCCGGGCCCTGGCGACGGTGGAACACCTGCCCGCCATAACGCCTTATGTGAAATTCTTCACCGAGACCTCACCGGTTATCCTGATCGACGTCACTGCACCCGATCAGGCGACGCTCGACGCCGAAACCGCCAAGGCGGTGGAGATTTTGCGCTCCGAAGGTGCCACCAACATCGCGTTTTCCCCTGATCCCGCGATCTCTGCCGGGCTGTGGGATGTGCGCAAAGGCTTCTTCGCCACGGGCGGTGCCGCGCGCCCCAGAGGCACTTCAATGCTCACCGAGGACGTGGCGGCGCCGATCGACCGGCTGGCCGAATTCGTGCTCGACATGCGCAAGCTGCTCGACGATTGCGGCTACGACGATGCCATCATCTTTGGCCACGCGCTGGCTGGAAACCTGCATTTCCAGATGAGCGACGACTTCATGGACCCCAACGCGGCCAAGAAGTTCGACCATTTCTCCAAGGCGCTGTCGGACCTCGTGTCGGTCCGCTATGGCGGCTCGCTCAAGGCCGAGCACGGCACCGGCCGCGCCATCGCCCCCTTCGTCGAGGCCGAGTGGGGCACCGCAGCCTATGCCATGATGCACCGCATCAAGGCGGCCTTCGATCCCGAGGGCCTGCTCAATCCGGGCGTGCTGCTCAACCCGGACCCGGACATCCACATCAAGAACCTCAAACTGATGCCGCTGGCCGACGAAATCGTCGACCTCTGCATCGAATGCGGCTTCTGCGAGCCGGCCTGCCCGGCCACGCATCTCACGTTATCTCCGCGCCAGCGCATCGCCGTCACCCGCGAACGCGCCCGCCTGCGCCAGACCGGCGAGGACCCGGCACGCCTCGCCACGCTGGAGGAAGATTTCCAGTATGCCGGCCTCAACACCTGCGCCGCCGGCAATGTCTGCGCCGAACGATGCCCGGTGGGCATCGAGACCGGTACGATGGTCATCGGTGAGCGCGGCCGCCGCCGTACCGCCGGCGACCACCGCACTGCCGACTGGCTCGCCGGGCAGACCGCTGTGCTCGAAACCGGCATGAAGCTCGCCGTCGGCGCCCAGGCGCTGTCGCGCACCATCATCGGCAACGGCGCCACCGACGCGCTGGCCGGCTTTGCCCGCTCGATCAGCGGCAAGGCGATTCCGCGCGTCTCGCCCTCCCTGCGACCAGGACCGGGCAAACCACAGAATTTCACGACAAATGCCGAAGGTCAGCGCGGACATGTCGTGTACTTTCCCAGCTGTGCAACGCGCATGTTCGGCGCCCCGACGCGGGAAAACGGCTTGCTGCCGACCACCGAGGCGATGCTCGAACTGCTCCGCCGCGCCGGCTACAACCCCATCGTGCCGCCCAAGCTCGACGGCCAGTGCTGCGGCCAGCCGTTCAAATCCAAGGGTTTTCCCGAGGAAGATCAACGGCTTGGCGATGCGCTCAACCGCACGCTCGACCCGCTGACCGGCAGCGGCCGCTTCCCCATCGTCACCGACGCTTCCACCTGCGCCAAGCACATGCAATCCAACCCCGGCGCCGCCCCGGTGCTCGACAGCGCCGAGTTCCTGCTGCGTAACGTCTTGCCGCACCTTACGATTTCGAAGAAAGTGCCGGTGCTCGCCGTGCACCACAACTGCTCGGCCCAGCGCATGAAGGAACAATCGACCATCGAGGCCCTGGCCCACGCCATGGCAGAAAAAGTCGTGGTTCTGTCATCCTTTACCTGCTGCGGCTATGGCGGCGACAAAGGCCTCTTTGTCCCCGAGCTCAACGCCCACGCCACCCGCTTCGTAAAGTCGGAATTGCCGGACGACTGCAAACTGGGGGTTTCGACCGTCTCGACCTGCGCCACGGGGCTCACGGAGCACGCCGGCATTCCCTTCGTCTCGATGGCCAGCGTGCTGGAGATGGTCAGTCAGGCCTGAGGCTGCTACAGGCTCGGCATGATTGAAACCACCATCCAGAGCCTCGGGCAGCGCGGCGAAGGCACGGCCGAAGTCAACGGCCACCGTGTCTTCGTGCCCTTCACCCTGCCGGGCGAGCGCGTCGGCGTCGATACTGACGGCGAGCGCGGCCAGCTCGTCGAGATCCTGACGCCCAGCCCTGACCGGGTCGAACCGTTCTGCCCCTATTTCGGCACCTGCGGCGGCTGCAGCCTGCAGCATGCCGGGCCAACGACATATGCCGCGTTCAAGCGCGGCCTGGTCGTCACGGCGCTGAGCCACGCCGGCATCGAGGTGCCCGTCGGGGAAGTGATCGATGCGCGCGGCGCCGGACGCCGTCGCACAACACTCCACATCCGCAAGCATGGCGCCGGCTACGCCAAGGCCCGTACCCACGACATCCTCGCCATCGATCAATGCCCGATCCTGATGCCGGCCCTGCAAAAGGCTGCGCCCCGGCTCGCCGCCGCGCTTTACGCCATTGCCGGGGATGGCGATGTGGCCATCACGGCGACCGATACCGGGCTCGACCTCAGCATCAAGAGCGAACGCAAACCCCGCGCCGAGGCCATTGCCAGCTTTGCCCAGACCTACAAGGTGGCGCGGCTGGCCTTCAACGGCGAAGCGCTGTTCATGGCTCGCCCGCCCTCGATTAAGGTCGGCAAGAGCCTCGTCGAACTGCCCGTCGGCAGCTTCCTGCAGGCCACCCAACTGGCCGAAGAGACACTGGCCGACCTCGTGCTCAAGGCCATCGGTCCGGTCAAATCGGTGGCCGATCTCTTCTGCGGCGTTGGCCCCTTCGCCCTGCGACTGGCCCAGACCTCCAGGGTTTTTGCCGCCGACAGCGACAAGCCGGCGACCGCCGCGCTCGCCAAGGCCGTCAATTTCACGCAAGGGTTGAAGCCGGTCACCACGCTCGCCCGCGACCTCTTCCGCGATCCGCTGGCGCCGGTGGAGCTGCAGCCATACGACGCCGTGGTATTCGACCCGCCCCGCGCCGGCGCCGAGGCGCAGGCCAAGGAACTTGCCCGCTCCAAGGTCAAGACCGTCATCGGCGTCTCCTGCGAACCCAAGACCTTTGCGCGGGATGCAGCCATCCTGATCGGGGGAGGTTATCGTCTCGAGAGCGTGACCCCGGTCGACCAGTTCGGCTGGTCCGCACATGTCGAGGTGGTGGGAGTATTCCGGCGGTGAAGACGCGGACGACGCACGCCGAGCTGGGCGAAGGTTTCTTCGATCTGGTCAAGCCCGCCGCGTTCCCGCAGACCATCCTCCGCTACCGCAACCAGCGCGCTGCTGCCTCGGTCGGCCTCGATCTCCTCAGTGACGAGCAATGGATCGCGCATTTCGGTCGCTTCGAGCCACTGCCCGGCAGCTTCGTGCAACCGCTGGCGCTGCGCTATCACGGCCACCAGTTCCAGACCTACAATGCCGATCTCGGCGACGGTCGCGGCTTCCTGTTCGCCCAGCTCGAGGATCAGGACGGACGCCTGATGGACCTCGGCACCAAAGGCTCGGGCCGCACGCCCTGGTCGCGCGGTGGCGACGGCCGGCTGACGCTCAAGGGTGGCGTCCGCGAAGTGCTGGCGACAACCATGCTGGAAGCCCTCGGGGTCAACACCTCCAGGAGCCTGTCGCTGATCGAGACCGGCGAAGAACTGGAACGCGGCGACGAACCTTCGCCTACCCGCTCCTCGGTGCTGGTGCGCCTATCACACAGCCACGTGCGGATCGGCACCTTCCAGCGCCTCTCTTACTTCAAGGAGACCGAGCGGCTGCAGACCCTGCTCGACCACAGCGTCCTCACCTACTATCCGGAGCTCTGGACCGACGGCGACAATGCCCGCGCGGCAAGCTTCTTGGGCGCAGTGGCCGAGAATGTCGCGAAAACCGGCGCGAGGTGGATCGTCGCCGGCTTCGTGCACGGGGTGCTCAACACCGACAACATCAACGTCACGGGCGAAAGCTTCGACTACGGGCCTTGGCGCTTCCTGCCGACCTATGACCCGGCCTTCACCGCCGCCTATTTCGACGAATCCGGGCTCTATGCCTTCGGCCGCCAGCCAGATGCGTTGGCCTGGAACCTGACGCGGCTGGCAGAATGCCTGTTGCCGCTGGGCGAGCACGAGGCGCTGGAGGTCGGGCTCAACCGCTTCTGGCCGGCCTTCCGCCACGAAGTCTGGACCGCCATGCTGGGCCGGCTTGGCCTGGCGCCACAGGGCGACGAGCGGGATGCGAGCCTTGTCACCGACATCTTCGCCTTCCTCTACGAGTCGCAGGCGCCCTACGAGCAGTTCTTCTTCGATTGGCGCGGCGGCAGCTTGAGCGCCGAGCGCGCCGCCGCCAGCCCGTCGGCAGAATTCTATCAACACCCGAGTTTCACGCCGATCCGCGACGCCTTTGCAGGCTATGAGCCCACCGTGGGGGTCACGCTCGAACACGCCTATTGGCAGCGGCAGAAGCCGCGCACCATGCTAATCGACGAGATGGAAGCGATCTGGGCGCCGATCGCCGAGAGCGACGACTGGGGCGCATTCCACACCGCGCTCAGCGAAATCGACGAGATGCGCCGCGCCTACGGTTGAGCCGGGAAGTCGGCGCGACGCGACGCCAGCTTGTCGTAAAACCGGATCAGTCCGGGCTCGACTTTGGCGGCCAGTGCCTTGCATTCGGCGAGCCCACCGGTCACGTCATGGCCGGCCCGCAGCAGCCGCAGCGTTTCCTCATGCGTAAGCTGCAGCAACTTGAAGGCGCCGGTCTGCGCCAGCGCTGCATCTCCAACGAGCAGGTGGATGGGCTCCCGCCGGCTCTTGCCCTTGAGCGACAGCGACCCGGCCTCGAGGAAGGCGAAATCGGGGACGGCGGCTCGCGTGGCGTTGACCACCACGATGTCGTAGCCGACCTCCTTGCTGGCACCTTCCACCCGGCTGGCGATGTTGACCGTGTCGCCGATCGCCGAATAATCGAACCGGGTCTCGAGGCCCATATTGCCCACCAGCGCCTCGCCGCTGGCAATACCCATGCCGATCATCAGTTCGTCCACCCCGATGTCGGAGCCCTTGAGCCCGAAGGCATCGCGGGCATTGAGTTCGGCCAGCGTCTGGCGCATACCCAGCGTCGCCACGCAGGCCTTGCGGGCATGGTCCTTGATATCCAGAGGGGCATTCCAGAACGCCATGATGGCGTCGCCGACGAACTTGTCGATGGTGCCGTACTGCTCGATGATCCGCTCGCCCAGCGCCCCGAACAGCGTATTGAGTACGGTGAGAATCTGCGCCGGCGCCAGTTTCTCAGACAGTGCAGTGAAGCCGCGCATGTCGGTAAAGAGCACGCTGATGTCACGCATCTCGCCACCGAGCTTCAGCCGGTCGCCATTGCGTTCGATTTGCGCCAGCAGCGTCGGCGCGACGTAAAAGCCGAAGGCCCGCCGGATCTGGCGCTTGTCGGCGTCCGTGATGGCGAACTGGAAGAACACCATCGATGCATAGCAGATGGCGATGCCGATCAGCGGGAAGCTCGGGTCGATCATCAGCCCCTGCCCGGCAAAGCTCGACCAGGAGTACCAACCGGTTCCGACCAGCACTGCTGTCGCAGCGAGCAGGCCGGCGAGCGGCCCGAGGCTCAGCGTCACCAGCACGGTCACGAGGCCGATCACCGCAAAGCCGACGATTTCGAGACCCTCGACCCAGTCGGCTCGGGTCAGGTACTGCCCCGAAATGATCTGGTCGATGGCCTGCGCGTGGATCGAAACACCCGGCACATTGTCGCCCAATGTGGTGCTGTGCATATCGAGAAGGCCGCTGGCCGAGGTGCCGATCAGCACAATCTGCCCGGCGATCTTTTCGGCATAACGCTGGTAACCGAAGCCCAGCAGGTCCTTGGCTGACACATAAAGCTCAGGATAGGGCCGGTGATAATAGAGCCAGAGATCGCCATCCGAGGTCGTCGGCACGGTGAACTGCCCCACCTTCACCGAGACCGGATAGTTGTTCTTGGTCTCGCCCAAAAGCACCAGCGTATCGACGCCCTGGGCCAGCCGAAGGGCTTCGATGGCGAGGCTGGGGAAGAATTCACGACCGGCCGACCACACCAGCGGCAGACGTCGGACCGCGCTCACTGATAGCTCGTTGTTGAGACTGACGACGCCGATGCCCTTGGCGGCATCGGCGAGCAACGGCAGCGGTTCAGTAGCAGCGACAAGCTGCGGCAGCGCCGGTCGCGGGTCGGCGCCGCTGACCGCGAAGCCCGATTTCGGCTGCACCCGCAGTGTTCGGCCCTCCGCCAGGCGACTGATCCCCAGAATGCTGGGGCTGGCGCTCAATGCAGTCGCAAACTGCGCGTCATAGTCAGGCAGCGTTGTGGCATCGACGCCGGCAATCAGCCCGGCCAATGCCTGGGGCGACATCCTGTCCGGCTCGGCGAACATCATATCGAAGACCACCGCCGCGGCACCCAGCTCGGTCAACCGGTCGACCAGCATCGCCAGCCTGTCCCGCGGCCAGGGCCATTGCCCGATGCTGGCGAGGGAAGCCTCGTCCACATCGATCACCCGGATCGGCGCGTCCTTCGGGATCTCGCGCGGTTTCAGCCGCTGGTAGAGATCGAACGAGATCTCCCGCAGCACCTGCACCGGATAGGGGTCAGCCGCTCGCACCCCCAGCAGCGAGAGCACGATGAGCACCCCGAACAGTCCCGGCAGCAGGCGGCGCTTGAACATGCCGGGACTCTAGAACACTTACGCCTACGGCGCTATTTCGGCTGGAAGGTAAAGCCGGGGGTTTGGCGCGGTGGCGTGGTCCCACCGGACGGCCTGCCAGTCACCGGGTCGGACAGCGATCCCGGACCACCTTCGGTCGAGGTCCTGTTGACGCAGCGCTCGACGCCGTTGATGCGGAACTCGCGCAGCAGCGGGCTCTGGTTTACCGCATAGCGGAACAGCGCCTTGTAGATGGCCCGAGTATCGCCCTTGATGTTGTCGAAGTGGCCGATCACGGCGGCATCGGTCGTGTTGTACTCAGCAACGTCGCACACATCGTCCAGCGTCACGCACTTGCCACCTGTGGCACAAACCACCACAGCGCCGTGGTAGAGCATCACCGCGGTGCCGGTGTCGGTATTGGCCCAGTCAAAGGCTGTGCCGCGGACGCCGATGGTACCGGTTGGCGTCTTGATCAGGTAGCGGTCCTTCGGCGCATTGCCGGTGACGAAGCGGAAGGTGCCGGCGAGCGTATCCACCACCAGCTTGCCGGCCGAACCGTCCTCGCGCAGCAGATAATCTTCGATCGTCAACGACGAACGCGGACCCACCACCAGCTCGGTATTGTCCGAAAACTTGATCTGCACCTGACCGGAGGGGCCGGTCTTGACCACATCGCCGATGAAGATATCGGCGCCCACCACAAGGGTACGGGTATCGCCCCCGGTCTTGGCGGATGCATCCGGATCCACGCCCTTGGCGGTGCCAGTGGCAGCGGAGGCAGTCGTCGGCGCCGCCAGCAGCAGACAGGCGACAAGGCTCAATACCAGCTTGTGCATCTCGATATCCTCACTGCGGATGACGGGGCGGTCCGCGCCGGCTGACTCGCATGTCCGGGCTGAACGGACGCTGAACAATTCAGGCAGCTTTGTCCAACAATCCAAAACTCCGCGCTTGCACTTGCTTGGGCGGATTGCCAGCATGATGCATCCAAAGCGGAAAGATCGCCAGGCAGGGCATCGACCGCTGCCAAGTGACCACTGGGGGTTCGCGTCGGAATGCTCGGCCTGTTCTTTGTTCTTCTGCTCGGTCTTGAACTCAAGCACTACGTCGCCGACTACTTCATGCAGCCAGGCTGGATGCTGGCGGGCAAAGGCGATTTCCGGCAGCCGGGCGGTTATGCGCATGCCGGCATCCATGCCGGGTTGACGGCCATCGTGCTGCTTGTGGTGCAGACACCGCTGCCCATTCTCGCCGCCGTCGTCGTCGGCGAGTTCGTGGTGCACTACCTGCTCGACTATTCCAAGATCCACTACTCGCGCGGCGTGCATGTGGATGGCTCGCCCAAGCGCTTCTGGGCGCTGCACGGCATCGACCAGCTCACCCATCAGCTGACCTACGCCGCGATCATCTATGTCGTGGTGCTAGCCAAAGGCTATGCCTGAGCCAGCCGGCGCCTACTTCTTGCGCTTACTGGCCTTGGATTCTTCAGGCTTCTGCACCAGCTGCTCGAGGATGCGATCGACGAGATCGAGATCCTCGCGCTTGCCGGCGGCCTGCTGCTGCAGGTCCACCAGGTAGGACGTGGTGTAGTAGAGCCGCCGCGCCAGCAGCGAGGCCACATAGATGGCGATTTCGGGCTTGGAGGCGAGGAAGGTGAAAGCGTCGTCGATCACATAGGCCTTCACATCCGACAGCGCCTTGACCGTCGCGCTGTAGGGCATGTCGAGCAGCACGGACATTTCGCCGAAGATCGAGCCGGGCTCATCGATATAGGAGACCTGAGTCTGCTTGCGCAGCACCTCGACCTGGCCCTCGATGAGGACAAACAGCCGGTTGTCCTGGCCACCCTCGCTGATCATGATGTCGCCGGCGCTGAAGGCCCTTGCCTGCCGTCCCGCACAAAACTCGAGAATGTCTGCCATGGTCCCTCAACCTTTGCTCAGCGGGCGTGTTATGCGCCAAGCACGCTGGCTTGGTCAAACATTGCGGCCACCGTTTGGCAGCAAAACTGCCATGCACTCCATAATCTTGCACAGCGCTGCGGCTGGATTCTGCACGTCTCAGCAGCTTGTATCTAAAATGCAAGTTGCCGAGAGCCAGCAATTTTGCCAATCGTGCGCATCCCGGTGCGGCGGATATTGTCGTCTATTCGTTCGGACGAAACAGGGACGGAGTACGCGTGGTTACCCTCAAGGAAATTGCCAAGGCTGTCGGCGTCTCGACCGCTACGGTGTCGCGCGTGCTCAACTTCGACACCTCGCTGTCGGTGGCGCCGCACAAGCGGCAGGCCATTATCGAGACCGCCGAGGCGATGAACTATGCCACGCCCCGGCCCGCAAGAACGCCAACCAGCAGGGCTTGAGCAAGATTGCTCTGGTGCACTTCCTGCGTCCCGAGCAGGAGTTGATCGACCCCTACTATGTCGGGCTGAGGCTGGGGATCGAGAGTCGCTGCCAAGCGCTCAAGATCGAGACGGTAAAAGTTTACCACACGGACTCGATGCCCGACGCTAACCTGTTGCAGAGCGCATCGGGCGTCATCACCATTGGCCATCACAGCGACGAGGACATCGCGTGGCTGCGGCGACACGCCCGCCACCTGGTTTTTGCCGACTTCAGCCCGCCTATCGATGATGTCGACAGCGTGTCCAGCGACCTGCAGGCCGCAATGCGCAAGCTGCTAGTGGCGCTCACGTCGCGCGGCTACAAGCGCATTGGCTTTGCTGGCTGGGCCGAGGAAGGCCACGTCGACCCCTATGGCGAAGCGCGCTGCCGCACCTATATCGACTGGATGCAGCAGCACGGTCAGTTCGATCCGCAGATCTGCGTCACCGGGCGGCCGGTGGAGCGCAATACCGAGCAGATGGGCTACGACCTGACCATCCGCCTGCTTGATCAGAAGCAGCGTCCAGACGCCATCGTGACCTGTAACGACAACATTGCGGTGGGCGCGTACCGTGCCATCCACGAGCGCGGATTGCGCATCCCAGACGATGTCGCAGTGGCCAGCTTCAACGATATCTCGGTGGCGCAGTTTCTCAGTCCGCCGCTTTCGACCATCCGTCTGCCGTCCGAAGAGATCGGCGAAACGGCTGTCGAACTGCTGCTTGAGCAGGCTGCCGGCCGCGAGATTTCCAAGCGTATCTCATTGGCATCTCAGATGATTTGGCGCGCCAGCGCCAGGCCGCTCCCGGCCGAGATCACGTCCTGATAAATATTTACTGGGAATATTGCGTGGCGACCGCTCTCCCGCTACCAATGTGAGACGAGGACGGAAAACCCGCCTCGCTCTTGGGAGGATATTTCATGAGAAGCATCGCAAAGCGGTGGCTGGGTCTGGCTGTCGCCGGCGTCAGCCTGCTCAGCGTCAATGTTGCGCTGGCCACGGAAATCACGGTCTGGTGCTGGTCGCCGGAGTTCAACGGCGCGGCCGTCAAGGCTGCTGCCGAGGCTTATGCCAAGGTCAATCCCGGCGTGACCATCAATGTCGTCGACTTCGACAAGGGCGCGCTCGAGCAGAAGCTGCAGACGCAGCTGGCCGCCGGTATCACCGATGATCTGCCCGATATCGTGCTGATCGAGGACTACGGCGCACAGAAGTACCTGCAGTCGTTCCCGGATGCCTTCGAGCCGCTGAACGCGTCGCTCGATTACTCGCAGTTCGCCAACTACAAGGTTGAACTCGCTTCGGTGGGTGACAAGACCTACTCGCTGCCCTTCGACTCCGGCGCCACGGTACTCTACTACCGCACCGACCTGCTCGAGCAGGCGGGCTTCACCCCGGCCGATCTCGATTCCATCACCTGGGATCGCTATTACGAGATCGGCAAGAAGGTCGAGGAAGTCACCGGCAAGAAGATGACGTCACACGACGTCGCCGATCCTGGCCTTCTGCGCATGATGCTGCAGTCTGCCGGCAGCTGGTACTTCGGCCCGGATGGCCAGCCCAATATCGTTGGCAACCCGGTGTTCAAGGCCGCGCTGACCGAACTGCAGAAGTTCCTGCAGTCGGGCATCTACAAGCCGACTTCGGGCTGGAACGACTACACCGGCGCCTTCATCGGCGGCGACGTCGCTTCGGTCAACTCGGCCGTCTGGATGGTTGGCGGTATCAAGGGCAACCCGGAACTGTCCGGCAAGTGGGGCGCTGCCCAGCTGCCGCGCATTGACGGCCTGGAAGGCGCGACCAACTACTCGAACTGGGGTGGTTCCAGCTGGTACGTGCTCGCCTCGTCGGCTGAAAAGGCCGAAGCCATCGACTTCCTGTCCAAGGTCTGGGCCGGTGACGTCGAGTTCTACCAAAAGATTCTCGTCGGCCAGGGCGCCGTCGGTTCGTGGCTCCCGGCTCGCGCCGGCGCTGCCTACTCGTCCAGCGACGAATTCTTCTCCGGCCAGCCGGTCTGGGCCAACTTCTCCAAGTGGATCGAGCAGATCCCGGGCGTGAACTATGGCCTGTTCACCAACGAAGCCGACGATGCCGTGCGCGCCCAGCTCCCGGCTCTCCTCGAGGTGGCAATATCGATGAGATCATTGCCGCCATCGATGCCCAGGTGCGTCAGCAGACCATGTAACGCGTTGGGCGGGGCAAGGCTTTCCTTGCCCCGCCCGATGACTCGTAACCGTCGCCAGTCAATGGCGACCGACTACGCAGCAATGCACTGCGTCTGCTAGAGGGGGATGGAAGATGTCGGCTTCGCGGCTATCTCGCGGCGAGCGAATGAATGGCTGGTTGTTCCTGGCGCCGCCGTCGTGCTCATCTTTGTGTTTCTCGTCTTCCCGATCCTCTGGTCACTCTGGATGAGTTTCCAGGTTGGCCGCGGCATGAACTTCGCTTTTGGCGGCTTTGCCAACATCGTCCGGCTCACTCAGGACCCCGTATTCCAGCGCGCACTGGGCAATACGATCGTCTTCTTCGTCATTCAGGTGCCGATCATGCTGACGCTGGCGGCCCTGATGGCCGTGGCGCTGAACGATCCGACCCTGCGCTTCCGCGGCCTGTTCCGCACCGCCATCTTCCTGCCCTGCGTGACCTCGCTGGTCGCTTACTCGGCCCTCTTCAAGTCGATGTTTGCCGACGCGGGCCTGGTCAACAACGTGCTGCTCTCAATGCAGCTGATCAGTGAACCGATCTACTGGATACGCGACCCCTTCTGGGCAAAGGTCCTGATCATCACGGCCATCACCTGGCGGTGGACCGGCTACAACATGATCTTCTATCTGGCGGCCCTGCAGAACATCGACCGTTCGATCTATGAGGCCGCCCGTATTGATGGCGTCCCTGGCTGGGCCCAGTTCCTCTACATCACCATTCCCATGCTCAAGCCGGTGATCCTGTTCACCTCGGTGACCTCGACGATCGGCACGCTGCAGCTCTTTGACGAGGTGGTGAACATCACCGAAGGCGGGCCCGCCGACGCCACGCTCACGCTGTCGCTCTACATCTACAATCTGACGTTCAGGTTCATGCCGAACTTCGGCTACGCGGCCACCGTGTCCTACGTGATCGTGGTGGCAGTCGCCATTCTCAGCCTGATCCAGTTCTACGTTGCCCGGGACAGGAGGACGCAGTGAACAACCGGCTCTTCGGACGCGCCTTTACCTACGCAGGGCTCAGCCTGATCGCCTTCATCTCGGTCTTCCCGTTCTACTGGATGATCGTCGGGGCAACCAACACGTCAGCGGACGTGACCATCGGCAAGCTGACGTTCGGCTCGGCGTTGGGCGACAACATCCAGCACTTCTTCTCGCTGTTCGACGTGCCCCGCGTCCTGCTCAACACGACCTTCGTGGCTGTGGTGGGTACGGCCCTGACCCTGGTGGTCTGCTCGATGGCCGGCTACGCCTTCGAGATCTACCGCACCAAGTTCTCGGACCGACTCTTCGCCCTTTTCCTGGTGATGCTGTCGATCCCGTTCTCGGCCCTGATGATCCCGCTTTTCATCATGATTTCGAGGGCAGGACTCATTAACACCTTCGCCGGCGTGCTGCTGCCGGGCATCGCCTCGATCTTCATAATCTTCTACTTCCGCCAGGCCACCAAGGCGTTCCCGCACGAACTGCGCGACGCGGCCCGCATCGACGGGCTCAAGGAATGGCAGATCTTCCTCTACATCTACCTGCCGGTGATGCGCTCGACCTACGCAGCCGCGACCATCATCGTGTTCATGTCGAGCTGGAACAACTACCTGTGGCCGCTGATCGTGCTGCAGTCGAACGACAACAAGGTCATCACCCTGATCGTCTCGTCGATGCGCTCCGGCTACAACCCGCAGCAGGGCTCGATCATGGTCGCGACCATCATCGCCACACTTCCCACGCTCGTCATTTTCTTCCTCCTCCAGCGCCGCTTCGTCGAAGGCCTGGTGGGTTCCGTCAAGTAAGGTTCTTTCTATGCGTTCGGTCACGAGCTTCAACGACAACTGGGATTTTGAGGGGACCAAGGTCACCCTGCCCCACACGGCCGTTGAGCTGCCCTTTTCCTATTTTGACGAGAAGCGCTACCAGCGGGCCTTCACCTATAGCAAAACCTTCGCTGCCGACCCCGCTTGGGCCGGCAAGGAAGTCTCGGTGGTGTTCGATGCGGCCATGGCCGACGCCAAGGTCAGCCTCAACGGCACTCAGCTAGTCGCCCACAAGGACGGCTACACGCCGTTCGAGGCACGCCTGACCGGGAAACTGAAGGACGGCCAGAACACGCTCAGCGTCACCATCGACGGCAGCGAGAACCCGGAGATCCCGCCCTTTGGTGGCCAGATCGACTATCTGACCTATGCGGGCATCTATCGCGATGTCTGGCTGAAGCTGAACGACCCGGTATCGATCGGTCGGGTCAAGGTCGAGACGCCGGACGCGCTGGCGGCAAAAAAGACTGTCACGGTGCGCGCCGAACTCAGCAACCCGCAGAACCTGGCGATCTCGGGCACGCTGACCGCCGTCCTGCGCGACGCCGGCGGCAAGACCATCGGCACAACGTCGGCCGCCGCAGCCGCAACGGTGACCCTCAGCTTTTCGGGCCTTGAGGGCATTGCCCTCTGGGAACCCACCAACCCGGCGCTCTATACTGTCGAGCTTACGCTGAGCGGCGACGTGGTAACCACCACGTTCGGCTTCCGCACCGCCGAGTTCACACCGGATGGCTTCAAGCTCAACGGCAAGGTGCTGAAGCTGCGCGGCCTCAACCGCCACCAGTCCTTCCCCTATTCGGGTTATGCCCTGGGTCGCGCCGCGCAGGAACGCGACGCCGAGATTTTGAAGCACGAGCTGCACGTCAACATCGTGCGCACCTCGCACTACCCGCAATCCAAGTGGTTCCTCGACCATTGCGACCGCATCGGCCTCCTCGTCTTCGAGGAAATCCCGGGCTGGCAGCATATCGGCGGCGCGGCGTGGAAGGATGAAGCGGTCGAGAACGTCCGCCGCATGATCACCCGCGACTGGAACCACCCCTCGATCGTCATCTGGGGTGTGCGCATCAACGAGAGCCAGGACGACCACGACTTTTACGTCCGCACCAACAAGTTGGCCCGCGAACTCGACAGCACCCGCTCCACCGGTGGCGTGCGCTACATCACCGACAGCGAGCTGCTCGAAGACGTCTACACGATGAACGACTTCATCCTTGGCAACGAGGAACTGGGCGGCAATCGCCCGCGCACCGCGCTGCGACCGCAGCAGGAAGTCACCGGTCTTGATCGCGTCGTGCCCTACATGATCACCGAGTACGGTGGTCACATGTACCCGACCAAGAGCTACGACCAGGAGCAGCGCCAGGCCGAGCATGTGCGTCGCCATCTCGAAGTGCTCAACGCGGCTTATGGCGATCCACAGATCGCCGGCGCTATCGGCTGGTGCGCCTTCGACTACAATACCCACCGCGACTTCGGTGCCGGCGACCGCCTGTGCCACCATGGCGTCATGGACATGTTCCGCGAACCCAAGTTCGCCGCCTATGCCTATGCCAGCCAGTGCGAGCCGGCCGAGGAAGTGATCCTCAGGCCGGTAACCTTCTGGGCCCGCGGCGAGCGCAATATCGGCGGTGTGCTGCCGCTGATGGTGCTGACCAATTGCGACGAGGTCGAACTCAAGTATGGCAACCATCCGGGCAAGCGCATCGGACCGGACCGCGAGAGCTTCCCGCACCTGCCGCATGCGCCGGTGGTCGTCGACCGCCGCCATTTCAGCGCCGAGGAGCTCGGCCTCTGGGGCATGCGCTGGGAAGACGCGACGGTCACCGGTTACATCAATGGTAAGCCGGTCAAGAACGTGCGTTTCGTCTCCGACCCGGTGGCGACCAAGCTTGAAGTTGTCGCCGACACATCGAGTATCGGGCCGACCGACGCCGTACGCGTCATGGTCCGCGCCCTCGACCAGGTCGGCAACAAGCTGCCGTTCCTGTTCGAACCGGTCGAGATCACCGTGACCGGCGCCGGCAAGCGGCTCGGTCCGGCTCTGGTGCCACTCCGCGCCGGGTCAACCGGCTTCTGGATCCAGGCCACCGGCAGCGGCCCCATCAACGTGACGGTCACCAGTCCGGTGCTCGCCACCACCACTATCAACCTGACGGCAGTATGAGGAACAAGGCACCATGAGCGGTTTGAGGCTGCGCGGCGTTCGCAAGTCTTTCGGCTCCGTCGAGGTCATCAAGGGCGTCGACCTGGAGATCCAGGACAAGGAATTCGTGGTTTTTGTCGGCCCTTCGGGCTGCGGCAAGTCCACCCTGCTCCGCATGATCGCGGGGCTCGAGTCGGTCACCGGCGGTGACCTCCTGATCGGCGATGACCGCATGAACGAGGTCGACCCCTCCAAGCGCGGCATCGCCATGGTGTTCCAGACCTATGCGCTCTACCCGCATATGACGGTGCGGGAGAACATGGGCTTTGCGCTGCGCTTTGCCGGTGTCTCCAAGCCGCAGATCGAAAAGCGGGTCGCCGAAGCTGCCCGCATCCTCGAACTCGGGCCGCTGCTCGACCGGCTGCCCAAGCAGCTTTCGGGTGGCCAGCGCCAGCGCGTCGCCATCGGCCGCGCCATCGTACGCAACCCCAATGTCTTCCTGTTTGACGAACCGCTGTCCAACCTCGACGCTGAGCTGCGCGTCACATGCGCATCCGAGATCGCCCGTCTTCACAAGGAACTGGCGACCACCATCATCTACGTGACCCACGACCAGGTCGAAGCCATGACGCTGGCCGACAAGATCGTGGTGCTGCGTGATGGCGAGATCAGCCAGGTCGGTACGCCGCTGCAGCTCTATGACGACCCGGACAACCTCTTCGTCGCCGGCTTCATCGGCTCGCCCAAGATGAACCTGTTGCAGGGCATCACCGCCGGCACGGCCGACGGCAAGCTCAGCGTGCGCCTGCCCGACCATGGCGACCAGACCATCGAGGTGCTGGCGCCCAAGGCGGCCGTCGCACCGGGGACCACTCTGACCGTCGGCATCCGTCCGGGCCACTTCAACCAGACTGGCTCCTCGGCACTCGATCTGACAGTCGAGATCGTCGAGCACCTGGGCAACGAGACGTTTATCTATGCCCGTCGAGGCGGCGGCGAGTTGATCACCATCAGCATGCAGAACGACCGTCAGTTGACCGCTGGCCAGCCGTTGCAGGCCCGGTTCGACCCCGCCCAAGTGCTGCTCTTCGGGACCGACGGCAAGCGGATCCGCTGACGGAGCCTATGGTGACAAAGCGGTTTTGGGATCCGTGCAAGAGCACGCTGGGCGAGGTGCCGCAGAACGTGGTGGTCAGCCGCGCCCAGCCCGGCATCATGCCCTGTGCCCACTGGCATGCTCAGGTCGAGGTCAATTTCCTCGCCGCCGGCAGCGTCAGCTATCGCATGCACGGCCACACCGTCGATCTGGCAGCGGGTGACCTGGCGCTCTTCTGGGGCGGCCTGCCGCACCAGCTGGTCGATGCCAGCGAGGATGCCTTCTACGTCGCCATCCACCTGCCGCTGATCCACTTCTTCCGGTTGCGGCTGCCGCCAACCCTGACGCACAAGCTGACCCATGGGGCGACGCTCGTCAGCGCCGAACCAGACCCGACCGATGGTCCCAATATCGAGCGCTGGGCTCGTTATATGGCATCGGACTGCCAGGAGCGCCGCGAACACGCCATCGACGAGCTGCTGCTTCGCATCGATCGCATGCAGTTCGAGCCCTATCGGCTGGTTGAACCCTTCGGCCTTGCTGACGGCGAGAGCGGTCCGATCGACATGCAGAGCCTCCAGAACATTGGCACCATCTGCGCCTTCATCTCGGAGAACTTTCGCGAGGATATCGACGCCGTCGATATCGCCGGCTCGGCCGACATCCACCCGAAATATGCGATGAGCGTCTTCAAGAAATCGACCGGCATGACGCTCAATGAATACGTGAACCTGCTGCGCCTCTCCTATGCGCAGGCCATGCTGCTGCGTGACAACGACAATGTGCTGCGCGTCGCCATGGAATCCGGCTTCGGCTCGCTCTCCGCTTTCAACAAGAGCTTCCGCAAGATCGCCGGCATGTCCCCCAGCGACTTCCGCCGTGAAGCACGGTTCCGACCGGCGCTGCACTGAGCGCTCTGCGCGAGTTGGCGCGCCTGCCTTCGTGGGATCACCTGGACAGCCCAAACAAAAGGCCCGGTTTCCCGGGCCTTTCTTCATTTTGTATCAAACTGCGCGATCAGTGGTTGTCGCGCGGGATGCCGTTGGTCTGGGCGATGCGCTGGTAGTTGACGGCGGGCTTGAGCACCGCACCGTCGCCGAGCTGATCGACTATACCGCGCTGGATCTCCTGCCACGGCGTCTGGCTCTTGGGATACTGGTAGCCGCCCATCAGGTTGAGGTCGGCGCGGCGCACCGCGATCTCCTCGTCCGAGATCAGGATATCGGCCGAACCCTTGTTGAGGTCGATCCGCACGCGATCGCCAGTGCGCAGGATGGCAAGATTGCCGCCCGCAGCTACTTCCGGCGAGGCGTTGAGGATCGAGGGCGAACCCGAGGTACCCGACTGGCGACCATCGCCGATGCAGGCGAGCGCCGTGATGCCCTTCTTGATGAGGTAATCAGGCGGCCGCATGTTGACCACCTCGGCCGCGCCCGGATAGCCGATCGGACCGGCGCCGCGCATGAACAGCAGGGTGTTTTCGTCGATTTCCAGCGACGGGTCGTCGATCCGGTGGTGGTAGTCCTCCGGGCCATCAAACACCACGGCCTTGCCCTCGAACATGCCCGGATGTGCCGGGTTGTTGAGGTAGCGGTCGCGGAATTCCGGCGAGACCACGCTGGTCTTCATGATGGCGCTGTCAAAGAGATTGCCGCGCAGCACCAGGAAGCCGGCATCGACCTTGAGCGGGTTGTTGAACTTGCGGATGACCTTCTCGTCCTGGATGGTCGTGTCGCGGCAGTTCTCGCCGATGGTCTTGCCGTTGACGGTGGGGGCGTTCTCGCGAATGAGACCCTGCGCCATCAGCTCGTTCACCACGGCCGGCACGCCGCCGGCGTGATAGTAGTCCTCGCCCAGATATTCACCGGCCGGCTGCAGGTTCACCAGCAGCGGCACCTTGTGGCCGTGGGTCTGGAAATCCTGCAGTTCCAGTTCCACGCCAATATGGCGGGCAATGGCCTGGATGTGGATCGGCGCGTTGGTCGAGCCACCGATGGCCGAGTTGACCACGATGGTGTTGATGAAGTTGTCCTTGGTCAGGATGTCGGAGGGCTTCAGGTCCTCCTTGACCATGTCGACGATGCGCTTGCCGGTGCGATAGGCCATTTCGGCGCGATCACGATACGGCGCCGGAATGGCCGCCGAACCCGGCAGCTGCATGCCCAGCGCTTCGGCCAGCGAGTTCATCGTGGTCGCCGTGCCCATGGTGTTGCAATAGCCGGTCGACGGGGCCGAGGATGCCACCAGTTCGATGAACTTGGGATAATCGATCTCGCCGGCTGCCATCATCTGGCGCGCCTTCCAGACGATCGTGCCCGAACCGGTACGCTCGCCCTTGTGCCAGCCGTTCAGCATCGGGCCGACCGAGAGAGCGATGGCCGGGATGTTGACCGTCGCCGCGCCCATCAGCATGGCCGGGGTGGTCTTGTCGCAGCCGATGGTGAGCACCACGCCATCGATCGGGTAGCCATAGAGCACTTCCACGAGGCCCAGATAGGCGAGGTTGCGATCGAGGCCCGCGGTGGGGCGCTTGCCGGTTTCCTGGATCGGGTGCACCGGAAACTCGATGGCGATGCCGCCAGCTTCGCGGATGCCTTCACGCACGCGCTCGGCCAGCACCATGTGGTGGCGGTTGCACGGGGAAAGATCCGAACCGGTCTGTGCGATGCCGATGATCGGCTTGCCCGACTGCAGCTCTTCGCGCGAAAGGCCGTAATTCATGTAGCGCTCCAGATAGAGCGCCGTCATGTCGGCATTTTCGGGATTGTCGAACCAGGCACGGCTGCGCAGCTTGCCGCCGTTGGGGGCCGAACTCATCGTTTTCTCCTCAATAAGTCATACTGTTTGGCATCACACATACCGCAAACCGCTGCGCGGCGCAGGGGGTTTCTTGCGTCGCCCGGTCAATATTTACCGATCAGTGCTGCCCTTGTCTCCGCCGCCCATTTTGCGCTCAGATGCGCCCAATGCAAGCGGGAGGAAAGTATGGGTCGGCTGGACAACAAAGTCGCTCTGATCACGGGCGGAGCAACGGGGATCGGGCTGGGCAGCGCCCGGGCGCTGGCGGCGGAAGGGGCAAAGATTGCGCTCTTCGGACTCGCGGGCAAGCCGCTCGATGATGCAGCAGCAGAGCTCGGGGCACTGGCCATTGCCGGCGACGTCGCGTCATCGGCAGCAGTGGCGGCCGGCATCGCAAAGGTCGAAGAACGCTACGGCCGGCTCGACATCATCGTCAACTCTGCCGCCATCCAGCCTTACGGCACGGTCGAGACCATGGACGAGGCGAACTGGGACCGTGTCATGGCGGTTAATCTCAAGGGCATCTACCTCACCGGGCATTTCGGCGTGCCGCTGCTGCGTCGCGCTGGTGGCGGCGCGATCGTCAACATCGCCTCGGTGCAGGGCATTGCATGCCAGACCAATGTGGCGGCCTATGTCGCCTCCAAGGGAGCGGTGCTGGCGCTGACCCGCGCCATGGCGCTCGACCACGCCAAGGACGGCATCCGGGTCAACGCCGTCTGCCCCGGCTCGATCGACACCCCGATGCTGCGTTTTGCCGCGTCCGAAAACCTCGACGGCAAGACCGAGGACCAGGTGATCGCCAGCTGGGGCAAGGCGCACCCGATCGGCCGTGTCGGCTCGATCGAGGATGTCGGCAACATGGTCGCCTTCCTCGCCGGCCCGGCCGCCACCTTCTGCACCGGCGGCGAGTACAAGGTCGATGGTGGCCTCTTGGCCAAGATCGGCGTGGTGCTGCCCGACTAGCCGGTACTCTCGCGCACCACGAGGTGGATGGGCGAGGTGACGACGCGATTGCCGCTATCCTGCTTGAGCAGCCGCTTGAGCAGCATTTCGCCCGCTGCCCGGCCCATCTCGTAGCCCGAGACATGGAGCGTGGTGATGGCTGGCGTCACGTGCTGCGAGAACTCGAGGTCGCCATAGCCGGCGATCGCCATTTTGCCGGGCACGTCGATGCCCATCTTGCGGGCCTGCAGCATGGCGCCGACCGCCAGATCGTCGCCGCCGAAAAAGATCGCGTCGCAGGTCGGCAGCTTCTTGAGGATCGTGGTGAAAGCCAGCATGCCGGCCTCGAAGTTGCGCGGCCCGGCGATTGGCAGGACCAGTTCGGGCTTGCGGCCCAACCCTTCGACAAAGCCGGCAAGCCGCTGGCCGTCGTCGTCATCGCTCCAGCCGGCATAGGCCACCGACTTGAACTTGCGGGCGACGAAATGCGCCCCCATCAGCTTGCCGCCTTCGGCTGCCGAGAAGCCGACCAGCATGTCGACGGGATCGGGCGTGTGATCCCACATTTCCATGACCGGCACGTCCATCGAGCGCAGCTGGTCGCGCATGCCGGGCGAATTGATGCGGCCGGTAAAGATCATCGCCGCCGGGCGGAACGGCATGACTTCGGCGAGCATGCTTTCCTGCATTTTGGCCGAATAGCCGGTCTGGGCCATCAGCAGGTGATAGCGGCTGCCCTCCAGCGCATCAGCGCAGCCCTGGATGGCCCGGCCGTAATGCGGGTTGGCGAGGTTGGAAACGAACATCGAGATGATGGTCGAATGCCCCGAGCGCAGACTCGAGGCGAAGCGATTGACCACGTAGCCGGTCTTGGCCACGGCGGCCTCGACCTTCTTACGCGTCTCTTCCTTCACCTTTTCAGGATTGCTGAGCGCCCGCGACACAGTGATGGGCGATACGCCCGCTTCACGCGCTACATCTTCTACGCGCACCATGCGGCGCGCGCCCTTACCATTTCGATCTAACAAGCCAAGTCCCCCGACCGTGGCAGAGAATTATCATACTAAATCTACACAGAGAACCGCCAATACCGCCCGTCGCTCGCCTGCTCGATGCGGATCATTTCATTCCACTTGGCGGTCCGTTCCGACCGTGTCATCGACCCCACCTTGATCTGGTCGGAGCCCAAGCCGACCGCCAGGTGGCTGAGTGTGACATCCTCGCTTTCACCCGACCGGCCGGACTGGATGGTGTTCCAGCCGAGCGCCCGGGCCGCATTGGAGGCCGCGATCAACTCGCTGATGGTGCCGCACTGGTTCGCCTTGAGCAAGACCGCATTGCAGGCCTTGAGTTTTGCCGCATGGCCGATCCGCGCGGCACTGGTGGTGAGATAGTCGTCGCCGATGATCTGGATGGTCTTGCCGAGGCGAGCCGTGATCTCGGTGAAGCCGGCATCGTCGTCCTCGGCCAGCGGGTCTTCCAGCGAGACGATCGGATAGGTCTTCACCCAGCCTTCGAGCAGGTCGATCATCCCAGCCGTGTCGAGTTTCTTGCCTTCCAGCGCCAGCACATAGGAGCCGGCGTCGAAGAACGAACTGGCGGCCACGTCGAGTGCAATGCCGATATCCTTGCCCGGCTTGAATCCGGCGGCTGCGATGGCCTGCGTCAGGAGGTCGAGCCCCTCCTCGTTGGCGGAAAAGTCCGGCCACACGCCACCTTCATCGGCGACGCCGTTGAGTTTGCCGGATTTCTTCATCGCCGACGCGGCGGCCATATAGACCTCGGCGGTCCACTCGGCAGCCTCTGCAAAGCTCTTGGCGCCTAGGCAGAGGATCAGGAAATCCTGGATATCGATGCGGTTACCGGCATGGCGTCCGCCGCCGAAGATCTGGATCATCGGCGCCGGGATCGGTGCATCGGCAACGCCGGAAAGGCCGCGCAGATGCTGCCAGAGCGGCACGCCTTTACCGTCGGCCGCAGCCCAGGCGACCGCCTGCGAGACGGCCACAATGGCGTTACCGCCCAGCCTATCCTTCTGCGGCGTGCCGTCGAGACGGATCAGGGCGGCGTCGATCGCGGCCTGGTCGGACGCATCCATCCCCTTGAGCGCAGTGGCGATGTCGCCATTGACCGCAGCCAGGGCGCCATTGACGCCGAAGCCGCCGAGGCGCGTGCCACCATCGCGGCGGTCGAGCGCTTCACGGCGGCCGGTCGAGGCACCGGAGGGGGCGATGGAACGGCCCATGGCGCCGTTGTCGAGGGTGACCTCCGCCTCGACCGTCGGCCGGCCGCGGGAATCCCAGACCTGCCGGGCGCTGATTTTGCTGATCTCTACCACGTCAGAGTTCCTGTCATCCGATGGCCCCGATAACCTCTGAGAGCCGCAACTTCGGCCGCTGGATCAACGGGATGGCGAGTTGCCGTACGCGCTCGCGGCTTGCGTCATTCAGATACTCGACCGGCGATTTGCCATCCACCCGAGCCAGGAAGAGGCAGGGCAGCAGTGCCGCTGTGCGTGCCTCGAGATCGGTCCGCAGCTCGGCCGGGAAGTGCGCAAGCCAGACCCCGGCAAAGTCGTTTGCCTGCTGCAGAAGCTGTGCGCTGATGGCCGGCATATGGACGGCCTTGAGCAGCAGATGGTTGAGGCAGAAGGCAGCATCGAAGGCCGGATCGCCATACCAGGCGCATTCGGCATCGAGCAGCACCGGATGCCCGTCGGCCTTGGCGACCAGAATGTTCTTGGGGCTCACATCGCCATGCACCAGCGCCAGCTTGGTGCTCGCGGTCTTTGCCAGAACCCCGAGGATCGCGTCGGCGACCTCCGGATGGCGACCGGCGGTGAAACGCAGGTACGGGTCGAGCCGCAGCGCGTCGATCAGGTGGTCAGTGGGAAACTCGGCGGCGACGGCAAGATCATGCAGCGTGGCGGAATGGATACGGCCCAGCGCATCGGCGACTTTCACCGGCACCTTCGGGTCAGCGCGACCGGCGAGCAGTTCGGTCTTCCAGAGCAGAAAATCTTCGGCCGGGAGATAGTCGAGCAGCGCGATGCCGCGTTGCTGGTCCTCGGCAAACACCTTTGGCGCGGCGCCGGGAACAATGGCGGCAGCGCGGCGCAGCCAGGCGACTTCGTAATGGTTGCGCTCGAGCGGCGCCTGCCAGTCGCTGGCCACCTTGAGCTTTTTCAGCGCGCGCTTGGCGCAGGCCAGCCGACCATCGGCCAGCGTGATGCGGACAATGTCGGACGACACCCCGCCCGTCAGTGCTGTGACGGTAAAGCCGCTGTCGGGCAATCCGGCACGGCGCAGCATGGCTGGCAGCACCGCATCCCAGCTCTCTTCGGACACTCTTTCCTCCCGAAGGCACCGCCGCCGGGATTTGCTCCCTTGGTCGTGTTGCGGCGCCTCTGCTCCGGGGCCAAGGTGCCATCTTGCCAATGGCTTGCCAAGCACCCGCAAGGGCCTGATTGTCCAGCCAACAAAGGCACTGGGGAGGAAACTGCCGTGGGTCGTCTCGACACCAAGATCGCATTCATGACTGCATCGGCCGCCGGCATCGGCGGCGCCACCGCGCTGGCCTTTGCCCGCGAAGGCGCCAAGGTCATCGCCACGGACCGCGACCCGGCGGCTGTCGCTAGACTGCAGGCGGAGCTCGACGCCATCGGGCCCGGCCATGAGGCCTATGTGCTCAACGTCACAGACCATGCGGCACTCAAGGACGCGGCGGCGCGGCACAGGGGCGTCAACGTGCTCTTCAACTGCGCCGGCTGGGTGCATCAGGGCAAGCTGGAGAACACCAGCCTCGAGGACTGGCAGCGCAGCTTCGACATCAACGTCACGCCGATGTTCGTGCTGACCCAGGCGTTTCTGCCGGCCTTCATTGCGCAGGGCGGCGCCAGCATCATCAACGTCGCCTCGGTGGCCTCGTCATTGAAGGGCGTGCCCAACCGGATCAGTTACATGTCGAGCAAGGCGGCGGTGATCGGACTCACCAAGTCGATCGCCCACGACTACATGGCGCACGGCATCCGGGCCAACGCCATCTGCCCGGGCAGCGTCGACTCGCCCTCGCTGCATGAGCGCGCCCATGCGCTGGGCGACCACGACGAAGTCTGGAAAACCTTCATCGCCCGCCAGCCCATGGGCCGCATGGCCCAACCGGCCGAGATGGCCCATCTCGCGGTGTACCTGGCGAGCGACGAGAGCGCCTATGCCACGGGGGCCAACTTCATCGTCGATGGGGGGATTACGCTTTAGCGGCACGCCACCTCGCGACGATAGGGGGGTGACCTGACTGAGAGGTCAGGCCGCCTGCGGCGTCATCCCTGCTTCGCCGGTTTCCGGACGCGATGGTGGTGGGAACACCAGCGCCAGCAGGGCAGCGCCGAGGCCGACGGCGGCGGAAGCGATGTAGAGCCAGTGGTAGGTGCCAAAGGTGTCGTAGAGCCAGCCGCCACCGACCGGACCGAAGGCCATGCCGATGCTCGAGGTCATGGTCATGGCGCCCAGCACCGTGCCCATCACGTGGCCGGGGAAATAGTCGCGCGCCAGCACGGAATAGAGCGGCATCACCCCGCCATAGACGAGGCCGAGCACCAGCGCGAGCAGGTAGAAATGCGCTACCTCGGTCACATAGATATAGCTGAATATGCCAATAGCCTGGAGCGCCAGGCCGCCGACGATCACCGGACGGACGCCGATCCGGTCGGCCAGCATGCCGAAGCCGACACGGCCGAAAAGCCCGGCGACCCCTTCGAGGCTGTAGATGCCGGCCGCGAGGATCGGCGTGGCGCCGCAGATCATGGCGTAGCTGACGGTGTGAAAGATCGGCCCGGAATGCGCGCCACAGCAGAGGAAGAACACGCCGGCGAGCACCAGGAATTGCGGGGACCGCAGCGCCTTGCGGGCCGCTGGCGGCAGGAAGCTTGCCTTTGCCGCTGCCGGAGCAGTCGGGCTGGTCGCCGGCTCGGCGGCCGTTGGTGCGGAGCGGATCAGCAATGCGGCGGGGAAGATGATGATGGCGGCGGCTATAGCGACGGTCAGCATCGCACTGCGCCAGCCCATGGATTGGATGAGCACGGTGGTCAGCGGCGTCATCACCATAGGTGCGACGCCACCGCCGAGCGACACCAGGGAGATGGCGAGTGCCCGGTTCTTGTCGAACCAGGCGATGGTCGAGGCCATGATCGGCGCCATAAAGGCGCCGATGGCTAGGCCAAGGAGTCCACCAAAGGCCAGCTGGAACAGCAGGAGATTTTGCGCTGTGCTGGCCAGCGCCAGACCGGCAAAGGTCATGGCGGCGGCGATCAGCACCACCGGTCGCGCACCGATGCGGTCGCTGAGCGCCCCCCAGCCGAAGCCGCCGACACCCAGGGTAATAAAGCCCAGCGTCATGGCGCCGGAAATGCCGGCCCGCGACCAGCCGGTCTCGTCGGCGATCGGCTGCAGGTAGACCGGCAGCGCGAACATGGCGCCGAACGCCACGCAACTGATGACGGCGCCCGCCGCCACCATCACCCACCCATAGTGCCGTTCCATGTTGCGCCCCCCGCATCACTAAAGCATATGCTTAACTGTCGAGTGCGACGCGGTCAAGCTCTGAGGGGTTGACGAATGGGGGTGGGAAGATTCGACAGAGCGCACGAAATATCCTGACCGAGCCGTCCGCGAGCCAAACCCCGGTCGGCGCGGACGCTCTGGATTGTCACAAACAGTTTGGCCACCTGCGCCCTGGGCGAGCCATCGGCTCGAAGCGGTAGTCCGTAGGTTTGTGGTGAGCGTCTGTCTCGCCCTACCCCGCCACGGCCTCTATAAAGCCACGCACGCCGGCCTCAATTTCTGCCGCCGGGCGATCGTAGCGCGCAACGCCGTCGTCAAAGCCGAGATTGCCGCTGATGACGAAGGCCTTGAGCCCGGCGTCGGCCAGCCCTTTGGCCTGGGCGATGGTGAGACCGCCCACCACCTGCACCGAAGCACGGTCGCCAACACGCGCGTGCACAGCGCGCACCACATCGGCGAGGTAGCCCGAGCGGAAAAGCTCTGGATCGGCGCGGCGCGCGTCGAGCTGCAGGTGGACGCCGACGCCATCCACCCCGGCCGCGAGCATCTGCTCGGCAACGTCGACTGCAGCATCGGTCGGGCCCTGGTGCGGCACGAGGATATCAGCGAACACCAGCCGCGGCACATCCGGGTTCTGCTGCCGATAGCCGTCACGCACCCCGACGATGGCCCGCGCCGTATCGACGCCGGAAATGGCGAGGAAATCGATGATGTTGCCGCCGCCGGCAAACACCGAGTCGGCCTCGAAGGCGCCGCCATCCATGGTTTTCATGTCGGCGAGCAGCAGTGCGTCAGGGAAATGGCGGCGAAAGGCCGGCACGACGTGCAGCACGCCTTCGCACTTGAGCAACGGCGTGCCCATTTCGACCAGCGTCACGCCGGCCTTGAGGGCCGCTTCAGCCACAACAAGGCCCTGCGGCAGAGTGCCGGTATCGACCGAAATCTGGAATGTGTACTCTGCGCGCAGCATGGCCGCGACGCGCGCCGAGGCGCTATGGGGTATGGTCACTGGTAGGCTCCTCCGGCCGGCGTTGGCGGCCAAAATCCATTGGAGCAAACCACGATGCCCGGCACAACTATCCCTTCGGCGCTGACCTCTTTCCCGGCCGGCGGGGTCGCCGTGGTGTTCGGCGCGCGGCGGCGATTGGCAGCGCACTGGTTGACGCGCTGCAGGCTTCGGGACGGTTCAGCGTCGTCCTGGGCTTTGGCCGGACCACGGCGCAGCCGGTGGACATTCTGGACGACGCCAGCCTCGAGGCAGCAGCGGCCAGCGCCGCGGCGGCGGGCGAGATCCGGCTGGTGCTCGACGCCACCGGCTTTCTGCATGACGACCTGCAGGAGCCCGAAAAGAGCTGGCGCCAGCTCGATGCGGAAAAGCTCGCCCGCTCCTACGCCATCAACGCCATCGCCCCGGCGCTGATGATGAAGACGCTGCTGCCGCGCCTGCCGCGCAACGGCAAGGCCGTGTTCTGCACGCTTCGGCGCGGGTCGGCAGCATCGGCGATAACTTTGTGGGTGGCTGGTACGCCTATCGGGCCTCCAAGGCCGCGCTCAACCAGCTGGTCCGTACCGCCTCGATCGAACTGGCGCGGAGGGCGCCTGAGGCCATCTGCGTCGCTCTGCACCCCGGAACGGTGGCGACGACGCTGTCTGCGCCGTTTGGCTCGGGCGGCCACCAGCTGTTCACGCCGGCCGAGGCGGCAGCGTACCTGCTGAACGTGGTGGACGGGCTGACGGCAGCCCAGAGCGGCGGGTTCTTTGATTGGCAGGGCGAGGTGGTGCCGTATTGAGGGAGAACCCGCCCTCGTGGTTCGACAGGCTCACCATGAGGGCTCACGACGGGCGATTTGATCGCATGGGTATCCAAAACGCCGTCATCCCCGGGCTTGACCCGGGGACCCAGCTATCCAGTGCACAGATGCTCGGGCGCTTGAGCGCGTGGAGAATGGTCCCCGGGTCAAGAGCCCGGGGATGACGGTGCGTGGGGTTGGATGTAGTAGCCCGCACCGGCGTTTGCGTCCCCCCCGCAAGGGGGAGGGTGACCCGACTGAGAGATCAGTCGAAGAAG
>JACDQI010000144.1 GCA_015657675.1 Devosia sp. | reverse complement strand
CTGTCGGGCGGCCAGCGCCAGCGCGTCGCGATCGCCCGCGCCCTCGCGCTCAACCCGCGCATCCTGCTTCTGGACGAGCCGACCTCGGCGTTGGACGTCTCCATCCAGGCCGAAATCCTCAACCTACTCAACCGCTTGCGGACTGAGTTGGGTCTCACCTTCCTGATCGTCTCGCACGATCTGGCAGTGATCTCCTACATGTGCGAGGAGCTGATGGTGATGCGCAACGCCACCCCGGTCGAGCATCTCACCCGCGCCCAGCTGCGCTCCGGCGAGATCGCCAGCGACTACACAAAGCAGCTCATCGCTGCCGTATAACTCGCGTAGGCGACACCGCTTTCTCGGTTCTATCCCCACGCGCGCTGCAGCGGCTATGATCAGCCGATGCCTTCGAGCACAAGGATCACATCGCCCGTCTTCACATTGCGGCCCGGCCCCGCCCGCACATCACGCACCGTCCCTGCCGCATGCGCCGAGATGGTGATCTCCATCTTCATGGATTCGATGATGGCGACGGGCTGACCCGTCTCCACCAATGCACCATCGGCAACGAGGATCTTCCAGACATTGCCGGGCACCGAACTGGCGACGCCGAACTGCCCCGCCGGAATGTCTCCCTCGATCGCCGCATTGCCGATATCGTCGGCGACGAAACTGTCGAGCCCTTCATCGGCCCAACGCTGCCGCTCGGCCTCGAATGCCGCCTGCTGCGTCGCCTTGAAGGTCGCGATCGACCCGGCATTGCGCTTGAGCTCGGCCGCATAGTCGGCATACGAGAACGTCGTTTCCTCGATGCGCAGTGCATAGGCGCCATACGGGAAGGCCGCCCGCGCTTCGCTCAGTTCCTCGGGGCTGACCGGGAAGAACCGGATCTGGTCGAAGAAGTTGAGCAGCCACGGTTTTCCCGTCGGAAACACCGGCGTCTGCCGCCACGTGTTCCACACCTGGATGGTCCGCCCGAAGAGCTGATAGCCGCCCGGTCCTTCCATGCCGTAGATGCACATATAGGCCCCGCCAATGCCCACCGCGTTCTCCGGCGTCCAGGTGCGCGCTGGGTTGTATTTTGTGGTCACCAGGCGATGCCGCGGGTCCATCGGCGTCGCTACGGGCGCGCCGAGATAGACGTCGCCCAGACCCAGCACGAGATAGCTGGCGTCAAAGATCGTCCGCTGCACAGCCGCGATATCGGGCAGGCCGTTGATGCGGCGGATGAACTCGATATTGTCTGGGCACCACGGCGCGTTGGGCCGCACCAGCTCCTGGTATTTGGTCATCGCCAGCTGCGCCTGCGGGTCGTTCCAGCTCAGCGGCAGATGCACGATCCGGCTGGGCACCACCACGTCCTCGGCGCGCGGCAGAGAATGCTCGATCTCCTCGAGCAGGCCAAGGAGCCGCACACGCGGCATCGCGGCGCCGTTATAGTGGATCTGCAGCGACCGGATGCCCGGCGTCAGGTCGAGTACCTTGATCCGCGGATCGGCCTGGATGGCCTGCATCAGGAGATGCACCCGCAGCCGCAGCGCAATGTCGAGGGTCATCTCGCCATACTCGACGAGAAGGTTGTCGTCGCCCTGTCGCCGGTAAACCACCGGCACCGGTCCGCGCACCGACGACCCGACGATCGCTGACTGCGCATCGTCGAACCGCTGCACCGCCGGCCCGGCGATCGGGTCCTGCGGCCGCGCCACCGGGACGAAACGGATAGTGTCGCCCGGCTTGAACTGGCCCATCTTCCAGAGCTCGTCCTGCGCCATCACGGCAGGGCAGACAAAGCCTCCCAGGCTTGGTCCATCCGGCCCGAGGATGATCGGCATGTCGCCGGTAAAGTCGATGGCGCCGATGGCATAGGCATTGTCGTGAAGGTTCGAGGGATGCAGCCCCGCCTCGCCGCCATCGCGCCGGGCCCAGGCCGGTGCCGGCCCGATCAGCCGCACGCCGGTGCGCGCTGAGTTGAAGTGCACTTCGTAGTCGGTTGAAAACAGCGCCTCGATATCGCCGTCCTGGAAAAAGTCCGGCGCCCCGTGCGGGCCATAGACAACGCCGACTGTCCAGGCGCGCGTCAGCTCGCGCGGCGCTCCTTGCCTTGGCCTG
>JACDQI010000143.1 GCA_015657675.1 Devosia sp. | reverse complement strand
CTCCCTCCCCCTTGTGGGGAGGGGGGACCCGCGCAGCGGGTGGGTGGGGGTCGCAACGCGCACCAGTCTGCACGATATGGCTCCCCATCACCCCACCCACCAGCCTTCGGCTGGTCCCCCCTCCCCATCAAGGGGAGGGAGACCCGACTGAAAGGCCGGCGAGGTACAAAGTGGCTCACCATGAGGGCTTGGAGAGTTTCCATGCCTTCGTCGACGTTTGCTAGCCGAACTTCCAGCCGCGCTTGAACTGATAAAAGACGTGCAGGCCGACCTTGGTCACCTTCTTCATGCGCGGCGCCCAGTGCGGGTAGACGTAGGTGGCGTGGTAGTGCGTCGCGTAGCCGACCTCGGTCAGGTAGAGGCTGCCATCGACGACGCCCTTGGCGATTTCCTGCGCCTGCTTCCAAGCCTTGGGCTCGGTGACGCGCTCCGGAATGCCGTCGCAGGCAAAGGAGAACTGGCAGGCATTGCGCTTGGACTGGTTCTGGAAAACCACGCCGCAGATGGTGGAGGGATAGAGCCGGTGCTTGACGCGGTTCATCACCACCTGCGCGACCGCAACCTGGCCGCGATATTTTTCGCCGCGCGCTTCAAAGTAGATGGCGGTGGCAAGGCACCCCATTTCCTTCTGGCTCCAGGCCTTGCCGTCCTTGGCCTTGATGGGGGCGCCGGTATCGGTGGCATCCAGCCCGCCCGTCTCGGGGGCGTAGGCGAGATCGGATTCCGGCCGGCGCTTGGGCACCACCAGATCGGGCGCCAGCGAGGCGATGGCATCGAGCGCGTCCGAGGATACCGGGGTCTGGAGTGACGCCACGGTGATCGGAGCCACAGCGCCGAGCTTGGGATCGGGTATAGCCGGGGTCGGCGCCTTGGGCATGCGCAGCGCCGCAAGGCGGGCGCGCACGGCCGAAAAGCCCGTGACGTGGTCCATAACATCAACAGTGGGACGCAGGCGGTCCTGCTTTTCCACGCGGTTCGGGCCGCGGAAGGCGCCACCTTCGAACATGTGATCGATTGAACCGGTGATGATCAGATCTTCGCCCGAGCGGCCGAGGCTGGCGCTGGGCGCCAGCGCCGCAGCGAGTTCGCCATGGGCGGGTCCGGCGGCGGGAAAGCTCGCGGCGGCATAGCCGAGCACTGCAAGAACGGTGGCTGCCATGCCCTTGAGCACGGCAACTTCGCTCCGAACCCGACGGGCTGCGGCGGACCTGAACTGAGGGGCCATCAAAACGCTGTACTACCCAAACGCAACGCAACTACAGGACCCCGGCATTCCAGTTAAACTGTGACGCAAATGCCGGACTTCGGAATAATGCGGCAGTAGGGTTATTTAGTCGTAAACACCGGGAGATTGGCGGTTTTTCGGGGATTTGGTGGTTAAGGCGCGGCGGTGATGGGGTGTTCTCGGGGGACGATGGGGAAGGTACGGGGGCCCGCCGGAGAGCGCTGATGTGCGTGGGAGAGATGGGTCCCCGGGTCAAGCCCGGGGATGACGTTGGGTGGGGTGAAAGACGGTGGGTGGGGTGAAAGCTGAGACGGTCTGCACACTCCGCTGTCATTGCCTTGCAGGCCGGAGTGACAGCGGTGGTGGTGGCGCAGCTACCTCGTCGCCTGTGCCAGCGTGAGCCTTGCCACCGGGACGCGGTAGGGGGAGCAGCTCACGTAGTCGATCGGCAGGCCGGCGAAAAAGCGCAGCGAGGCCGGGTCGCCGGCGTGTTCGCCGCAGATGCCGATCTTGAGGTTGGGATTGGCGGCCTTGCCCGCGCGATGGCGATGGCGATCATTTCGCCAACACCCTTCTGATCGAGGGTGACGAAGGGGTCGAGTTCGTAAACGCCCTTGCGCTGGTAGGCGGCGAGGAAGGCCGGCGCGTCGTCGCGCGAAATGCCGAACGTGGTCTGGGTCAGATCGTTGGTGCCGAAGGAAAAGAAGTCGACGGCATGGGCAATGTCGCCGGCCCTGAGGCAGGCGCGCGGCAGCTCGATCATGGTGCCGAAGGCGAAGCGCTCGCGCGATTCGGGCGGCAGGTCGGCGGCGTCAACGATCTGCATGACGCGGTCGCGGGTCCAGAGCACTTCGGCGGCGAGCGAGACGAAGGGCACCATGACTTCAAGCGTCACCGGCTCGGACTGGCGGCGCGACGCCTCGCGAACGCCAGCGAGCAGCGCCTGCATCTGCATTTCGAGGATTTCGGGATAGGTGATGGCGAGGCGGACGCCGCGATGGCCGAGCATCGGGTTGACCTCTGCGATGCGGTCGAGCCGCAGGCGCAGGGTGCGCACTGGCAGGCCGAGCGACTCGGCGGTTTCCTCGATGTCCTCTTCGGAGCGCGGCAGGAACTCGTGCAGCGGCGGATCAAACAGGCGCACCGTCACCGGCTTGCCGTTCATGCCGGCAAACAGGTCCGAATAGTCGCCGGTCTGGTAATCGACGAGGCCGGTGAGCGCCTGGGCGCGATCGTTTTCGTCTTCGGAGAGAATCAGCCGGCGCAGCGCCACCATGCGCTCGCGCGAAAAGAACATGTGCTCTGAGCGCGCCAGGCCGATGCCTTCGGCGCCAAAGCTCTGGGCGGTGCGCAGGGCCTCGACGGTCTCGGCATTGGCGCGGACTTCGATCTGGCGCGAGGCGTCGGACCAGCCGAGCAGCGTGCCCATGGCGCCACCGATATGGGGCTGCGCCAGCGGCAGGGTGCCGAGATAGACCGAGCCGTCACTGCCGTCGATGGTGAGGCGGTCACCCTGATGGAAGACCCGGTCGCCGATGCGGCAGGTCATTTCCTGCGCGTCGACAGAGAGAGTACGCACCGAGGCGACGCAGGGTTTTCCTGTGATTCTGGCCACCACGGCGGCGTGACTGGTCATGCCGCCGCGGGCGGTCAGAATGCCGGTGGCGGCCTTCATGCCCTGGATGTCGGTGGGGCCGGTCTCGGTGACCACCAGAATGCAGTGGCGGCCGCGGGCTTTCAGCCGCGCCGCGTCCTCGGAGTTGAAGACGATGTGGCCGGTGGCAGCGCCGGGCGAGACGCCGAGGCCGGTGGCGATGGGCGTGGTGGCGTCGGTCGACTTCAGACGCGGGTGGAGCAGCAATTGCAGGCGGCTGGGGTCGGTGCCCTGCACGGCCTGCTGGCGGGTCCAGCGCTTGTTATTGACGCGATCGACAGCCGCCTCGAGTTCAGCGCCGGCGGTGGCCGGCAGCGGGCGCGCCGAAAGCAGGCGGACGACGTCGCCTTCAATCGAGACCAGTGCGGTGAGGAAGGTGCCGGCAAGATCGAGCGTTTCGGCGAGCGGCCGGGCAGCGGCCGGCAGGCTGATGCCATCGACTGGCAGCGGGCCGAGCGCTCCGGTCTGCGGGTCGCGGGTGATGAACTGGCCCAGCGTGCCGGCAGCGGCGGCCTGCACGATGACGATCTGGCCGGCGCGGGTGGTGGATTTTTCCGGGTTGGTCCAGGTCGGACCGTAGGACGCGAACGCTTCGTCGATGGCCTTGGCCAGCGGCTGGCGCGGATCGACGGCGTCGGCCTCGCGACCGGGCGCCGGAATGCCGGTGCGAGCGGGCATCAGGCCGGTGCTGTGCGCATCGGCGGAGGTGCGGACCACCAGTGCCGGCGGCTTGCCATCGCGCGACACAAGGCGGAACAGCGTTGCCACCCAGTGGATGCGCAGGCGCCCGTCGCCTTCCTGGCGTTCGGCCTGCAGCCCTTCCCAGGCGGCACGGGTGATCACGATGGTGGGGATGGTGGGCAGGCCCGCTTCGGCGGCCAGCCAGACCCAGCGGGCCTTGCCGGAGAGCAGGGATTGCTGGAACGTGCTGAGACTCGCCTTGCCATGGGCAGGCGCGACAGCGAACATTTCCAGGGCCAACGACACCCAATAACCCTCAACGTTTGGAGAGGCATACTGCCTCACGGCCCCTATCCACCGCAACAAGGCTTGACTTGGGTGCGGTGAGAAAGCATCTCAATTGCCATGGAAACAAGGCCGCAGCTTGACATTACCCTGTGTGCGCCGCGCGGTTTCTGCGCCGGCGTGGATCGGGCCATCCAGATCGTGGAACTGGCGCTCGAAAATATGGCGCGCCGGTCTACGTGCGCCACGCCATCGTGCACAACAAATACGTCGTGGACGGCTTGCGCGACAAAGGCGCGGTGTTCGTCGAAGAACTCGACGAGATCCCCGATACCGGCAAGCCGGTGGTGTTTTCGGCCCATGGCGTGCCCAAGAGCGTGCCGGCCGGCGCCCTGGCCCGCAATATGTTCTTCCTCGATGCCACCTGCCCGCTGGTGAGCAAGGTGCATATCGAGGCCAACCGGCACTACGCCGAAGGCCGGGAGATCGTGCTGATCGGCCATGCCGGGCATGTCGAAGTGATCGGCACCATGGGGCAGTTGCCGGAGGGCGCCATCACGCTGGTGGAAAGCGTCGAGGACGCAGAGGCCTATACGCCGCGCGACCCGGCCAATGTTGCCTTCGTGACGCAGACGACGCTGAGCGTCGACGACACCAAGGAGATCGTCGACACGCTGCGGCGCCGCTTCCCGGCGATCACGCTGCCGCACAAGGAAGACATCTGCTACGCCACCACCAACCGGCAGGAAGCGATCAAGCGCGTCGCGCCGCTGGTCGAAGCCATGGTGGTGGTCGGGGCGCCGGAAAGCTCGAACTCGGTGCGGCTGGTGGAAGTGTCCAAGCGCGCCGGCTGCGAAAAGTCCATGCTGGTGGAGCGGGCCGACCTGATCGACTGGAGCCAGTTCGAGGGCATCCGCAAGCTCGGCATCTCGGCAGGCGCTTCGGCGCCGGAAAAGCTGGTGGACGAAGTCATCGAAGCCTTTGCCCAGCGCTTTGACATCAAGGTGTCGGCGAGCGGCGAGCAGCGCGAGAGCATTGTGTTTAACCTGCCGCGTGAAATCCGGCCGGCGGCGGCGCCTTCAGCATGAGTAACCTCGATCTGGTTGAAACCGAGCGGCTGGTGCTCTCGGGCTGGCGGGCGGATCAGGTGGATGACCTCTACCGGCTGCATGGCGACCCGGTGGTGGCGCGCTACCTCACCGACCACGGCCGCCCCTGGACCAAGGACGAGATGGACAGTGCGCTGGCGCACTGGATCGAGCTCTTCGAGCGCCAGCAGATGGGCAAGCTGCGCGTGACCCGCAAAGCCGATGGCGTGCTGGTCGGCCGCTGCGGCTTCGGCGTCTACGGTCCCGACGACAAGCCCGAGATCGGCTACTCGCTGTTCCCAGAGTTCTGGGGCAATGGCTATGTGTTCGAGGCAGCAAGCGCCCTGCGCGACTGGTATTGGCGGGCGACGGACCGCGACCATTTCATCGGCATTGCCGATGTGCGCAACGAGAACTCGCTCAAGGTGCTGCGCAAGCTGGGTGGCGTTTATACGCATACCGGCGACAACGACCACGGGCATTATTGCGAGTGGTATCGCTACGACCGGCCGGTTGCATGACTTCGGTGATCATCCACACAGACGGCGCCTGCTCGGGCAATCCTGGGCCGGGCGGCTGGGGCGCTGTGCTGCAGCATGGCGAGACGATCAAGGAACTCAAGGGCGGCGCCAAGCTCACCACCAACAACCAGATGGAGCTGACGGCGGCCATCGAGGCGCTTAATGCCCTGAAACGCCCCTGCGAAGTCGAACTCCATACCGATAGCAGCTACGTCAAGGACGGACTGACCAAGTGGATCCACGGCTGGAAGAAGAACGGCTGGCGCACGGCTGACAAGAAACCAGTTAAGAATGTCGAGCTGTGGCAGGCGCTCGAAGCGGCGGTCGCCCGACACAAGATCAACTGGCATTGGGTTAAAGGCCACAATGGCGACGAAATGAACGAGCGCGCCGATCAACTGGCCAACGACGGCATGGCGCCGTTCAAAAGCAAGAGACCGGCAGCAGAACTCCTGCCACCGGTCTAGCTGACTGCCTGATATTGGTCGGGACGGAATGGTGCGAACCGGACGCGGGAAGAGGGATAGGCTTGGTCCGGCTCGAAGAGTCCGAGGAGGGGTTTGGCCCCGATCGACGCCCCTTCTGTAGCAAGCGGCGATCGGTTATTTTTGATGCCGCTCAACTATTGTGACGAATATTTGAGACCCCGCATTAATCGTTAAGACAATGTGAACGTCACGGGACTTGCGCGGCGCCCGGGTTTGGGCAACATCGTCACATGCGCACGCTCCCCATCGCCGTTGCCGCCCTCGCAATCCTCGCGCCGCTGCCCGCCCTGGCGCAGTTCCCGCCGCCGGGTGTGTATTTCTGCACGACCAGCCAGGGTGCTTCCTTCGGTACGATGGACCTCTTCGCGGCTGGCGACTATCAGTTGCTGCGCGACATTGGTGGCGCCGGCACTGGGCAGATCGCTTCTGCCGGCAGCAGCATCCGGGCCCTCAGCGGGCCGCTGGCCGACATCCGGGTCAAGGGTGTGTTCTCGACCGACGAGAGCGGCGCGACGCGCTTCCTGCTGGATTCGGATCTCGGGCCGATCGACTGCGGACCGATGTAAGGGGCGACTACGCCCACTCCTCTCCGCTGTCATACACGCGGAGGCGGGAATCCCCGGCCTCCAACACAGATCAGTGCAGTTTGTCCTGGATTCCGCCTGCGCGGGGAATGACACCGGGTCGGCGTCCGCGTGGCGGAGGGATAGGTCCTCGGGTCAAGCCCGAGGATGACGGTGGGTGGGGAGGGATCGGGGCAGTCGGCGCGCAGGTGACGGCGGCAGTTCGAGCGACTCGGTGGCTGCCGGTGGAGAACCTCAGCATCCAAACCTCATCCATCGACAGGCTCAGGACGAGGTTCTCAGAGAGTCCGTGGCGCCCCTACCCCGCGACCTTCGAGAAGTCCGCCACCATCCGCATAGTGTCGCGGAGGCGGGAGAGGAGGGTCAGGCGGTTGGCGCGGATGGCGGCATCGGGGTCGTTGACGAGCACGGCCTCAAAGAAGGCATCCACGGGGGCACGCAGTGTGGCGAGGGCCGAGATGGCGCCCTTGTAGTCGTTGGCGTGCACTTTCGCGCCGACGGCAGCGTCAGCCGAGGCGAGCGCCGTGGCGAGGGACTGTTCCTGGTCGAGCTTGAGCAGCTGCGGATTGACCGAACCAGCGAAGCTCTTGCCGTCCTTTTTTTCCTCGGCGGCAAGGATGTTGGCGGCGCGGCGGTAGCCGGCGAGCAGGTTCTGGCCATCCGGCGAGCCGAGCAGCGCAGACAGGGCTTCGACGCGCTGGGTGATTTCCAGCATGTCGTTGCTCTCTGGAGTGATGACGGCATCAACCAGATCGTGGCGGGCGCCGGCGTCGCGGAGCGTCACCTTCAGGCGGTCATGGAAGAAGGCCAGCAGATCGGCTTCGACCTTGAGCGGCAGGCGCAAATTGTTGTCCGTCACGATGCGGATAACGCCCAAAGCGGCGCGGCGCAGGGCGAAAGGATCGCGGGAACCCGTGGGTTTTTCGTCGATTGACCAAAACCCGGTTAGGAGGTCGAGCTTGTCAGCCAGAGCCACCGCAATGGCGACCGGCTCGGCCGGGACGAGGTCCGTGGGGCCGAGCGGCTTATAGTGGTCGGCGACGGCATTGGCGATGGCCTGCGGCTCGCCCTGGGCCAGCGCGTAGTAGCGGCCCATCAGGCCCTGCAGCTCGGGGAATTCTCCGACCATGCCGGTGGTGAGGTCGGCCTTGGCGAGCATGGCGGCGCGCTTGGCCTGCTCGACATTGGCGCCCACGAGCGGCGCCAGCTCCGCAGCGAGCTTCACCAGCCGTTCGACGCGCTGAAACTGGGTGCCGAGCTTGGCGTGGAACACCGATTCCTCGAGCTTGGGGAGGCCATACTCGAGCGGGGTGGCCAGATCCTGGTTGTAGAAAAACTCGGCGTCCGACAGGCGGGCGCGGATGACACGCTCATTGCCGGCGGTGATGGCGGAGCCGCCGTCGCTGGCTATAGTGTTGGCAATAATGATGAAATTGGGCGCCAGCTTGCCCGAGGCATCGCGCAGGCATAAGCACTTCTGGTTGGCGCGGATGGTGGCGATGATCACTTCTTCGGGCACCGCCAGATAGCGCGGGTCGAATGAGCCCATCATCACCACCGGCCATTCGACGAGGCCGGCGACCTCTTCGAGCAGACCATCGTCATGAATGACGGTCAGCCCCTGGGCGAAGGCCAGGTGGTCGGCGTCGGTACGGATGATCTCCTTGCGGCGATCGATATCGAGCACCACGCGGGCCTTTTCCAGCGCCTGTACATAGTCATCGAAGCGGCGGACGCGGATGGCATCGGGCGCCAGGAAGCGGTGGCCGTAGGTGGTCTGGCCCGACGTCAGCTGGTTCGACTGGAACGGGATGACCACCGGCTCGTCGTTTTCGGTCCCGAAAGTCGCCGTGATGGCGCGCAGCGGGCGCACCCAGGTAAGGCCGCCATGGCCCCACTGCATGGATTTTGGCCACTGGAACCCGGTGATGATCTTGGGCAGCAGGTCAGCCAGGATGCTCTCGGCCGCAGCGCCCTTCTTTTCGATATGGGCGACGTAGAATTCGCCCTTCTTGGGGTCGGATTCGACCTTGGCCTGGTCAATCGAGGAAAGCCCGGCCGACTTCAGAAAGCCATCGATGGCGGGCTGCGGCGAGCCGACGCGCGGGCCCTTCTTTTCCTCGCGGGTGTCGGGCGAGCGGGCCGGCAGACCCGTGACAGTAAGCGCCAGACGGCGCGGGGTGACGAAGGCCTTGGCACCTTCGTAAACAAGGCCGGCGTCGACCAGGGCGTTGGTGACGGCTTTCTTCAGATCCTCGGCGGCGCGCCGCTGCATGCGCGCCGGGATTTCTTCGGAGAAGAGTTCGAGGAGAAGTTCGGGCATTTTTGCTCTACCGCGCACGAGGTCAAAGGGCGCGGGAGCGTTAGCACGCAGGGCTTTGGCTTGTCATGTCCGTTGTGCTCCACGAGGGGACTGACACGTGGGACGTTACTGAGGGAACGGCGGCTACCAGCCGCCACCACCACCGCCGCCACCGCCACCGCCTGATGAGCCGCCGCCACCGCCGGAGGAAAAGCCGGAGGATGAGGAGGAGGCCGGCTGGGCCGAGATCATGGCGGCGGACATGCCAGAGGTGGCGCGCACGGTGCGCGAGAAGCCGCCCGAGCTGCTCCAGGCATTGCCGCGGTACCAGCCGGGGCTGTAGTCGGTATCGGCATCGGCCACGGCATGCCGCTCCAGTTCGCCCTCGAAGTGCTCGGACCAGGGTTTTTCCACGCCCATGGCGATGGCGAAGGGCAGCAGACTCTCGAAGCGCGACACAGTCATGGCCGGCGCGCCCTGGAAGTTGAGGCGGTTCTTTTCGGCGGTCTCGAGATACATCTTGAAGCCGTCGATCTGGTCCATGAGCTTGCGGCCCTGCACGGTGGGCGCCCGCATCAGCACGCCAAAGACGATGTTGATGATGATGATCGAGGCAGCTGCAAACAGGCTGTTGTCGAAGCGGATGTCGCTGGCAAAGCTGGATATGGCGCCCAGCAGGTTGCCACCGCCCAGGATGATCCAGGCAAACAGGATAATCTTGCCGATCACCCCACCGGACAAAACCTTCTGGAACATCGAAAAGACGAGGCTAATGACAAAGCCGGCGATGGCGGCAAAGATCAGAACGGCGGGATCGAGGATGCCGAAGAGAACGAGGCCACCGAGCAGCGCCGCAGAGAGGGCCACGCCGCCGAAGATGAAAAGGCCATTGTTGTTGAAGTAGACGGCGCGGTTCTCGGAGGCGACGGCCTTGAGGAACTCCTCGCGCTTGGTGTTGATGGCGGCGCCGTTGGCAGTGTCGATGACGAGGCTGCCCTTGCTGTTGATGTAGCGGTAGACGAGCTGCTCGGCTGGGGAGAGTTCAGTCGTATCGGTCTTGTTGGTGACGGTGATCTTGAGCTTGGACGCGGTGTTGTCGATGCTCACCAGGCCTTTGACGCCGAGATTGAAGATGCTGGCGGTAAAGGCGGTCCAGCCCATGTTCGCCCAGCCCATGCGGTGGACGAAATGCACCAGCGCCGGGGAAAAGCCCGCAGGCGGGTGGAAGAGCGGGATGATGGTGCCCTTTTCCGGATCGCGGCCGACGGCTGTCCAAGCGATGAGGTTGTAGGCAAGCACCAGCAGCACGGCGAGCGCCGGAAAGACCAGGTCGCGGTGGTCTGAAATCCAGTCGAGGCCGGCCGTAAGGCCAGTGGGGGCTACCAGGATACCCTTCTGAAAGGCGACGGCGACGGTGACGCCCTCGCCAGCGCGCAGCGGGCGCGTCAGGGTGAAGGTTGCTGTCGAGTTCGAGTTGCGGGCGACACTCACCGCCTGCTCAGTGGAGCCGGGGACGCCGGTATAGCCGGCAAGGTTGGAGATGACGGCACCGGGCGGCAGGGTGACCTTGGTTACCGAGGCGGCGATGGGGAAGTTCCAGTAGTTGCCGGTGGCGTTCCAGTAGAGCTCGTCATGATCGGCGAAGAACCGGCCCATGCGGCTCATGGTGTAGCGGATGATGTAGGTGTGGACGCCATAGTTCAGGAACACATCGGCATCGCCGATACGGATGCGCTTGATGCCGGTGGTGAGGTCCTCGATGGCATAGGGCTCCGCCCGGCCGTTGCGCTGCACCGAGATGACCTTGAGGAGGGAGCGCAGGCGCGAGTTGTCCTCGTTGATCAGGGTCGTGGGAATGTCGCGGAAAATGCCGCGGCGGATCTCGTTGCCTTCCGCCATGACCGTGATGGTCTCGGTGACATCGACGGTGCCATCGGTCTGCAGAGTGATGGCGACGTTGAAATTGCGGATGGTTTCGGCAGCGGTGGCCGGGAGCGCAAAGAGGAGCGCGACAAGCAGGATGATGGCACCGAGCAGGCGGCCTGCGCCATCCCCAGCCCGCCCCACCAAGGGGGAGGGTGTGGGCCGGTGGGTCGGGGCAAATCGTGCCCCGCGCTCGATCGACACCTCCCCCGTGGGGGAGGCCAGGAGGGGGGTGGACGGCTGGATCGAACGAGTCATCATCTTCAACCCCCTGCCCTGCGGATCAGAACTTGACGCTCGGAACGGCGCGGTCGGCCGGGTTTTCGAGTTCGAAGTACTCTGCCTTGTCGAACTTGAACATGTTGGCGACGATCACCGAGGGGAAGCTCTCGACGGCGGTGTTCAGGTTGCGCACGGTGCCGTTGTAGTAGCGGCGGGAGAGCTGGAGCTCGTCCTCGACGGTCTGCAGCGCCTGCTGGAATTCGAGGAAGGTGGTGTTGGCCTTGAGGTCCGGATAGGCCTCGGCGATGGCCAGAAGCTTGCCGAGCGCCCCCGAGAGTGCACCTTCGACCCTGGCGCGTTCCTCAGGCGAGGCATTGGCCGCCGAGGTGGCATCGGCACGGGCCTTGACCACGGCCTCGAGCGTCTCGCGCTCGTGGCTCATGTAGCCTTTCACGGTTTCGAGCAGGTTGGGGATCAGGTCGGTACGGCGCTTGAGTTGCACATCGATGCCCGACCAGCCTTCCTGGCTGAGCTGCCGGTTCTTGACCAGGTCGTTGTAGAGATAGACGCCGTAGCCGAGCACGGCGACGATGATTACGAGGATGATCAGGCCAGTCATTTTGCCCTCCTGAGCTGATGGGTCGCGTGGCGGACCACAACGCATGATGTTGCAGGTTGCCACAGGAAGGGCAATTGGCGCAGGACGGCTGAACGGTGCCTGAACAGGAAGCGCCGGCGGGCGGCGGGGCGCTCTGGAATGCAGCGCCCGACGGCTTGACCGTATTCAAGTTAATTCAATTTTGTAACTTGTTTTCTGTTAATCATGGTCGTCAGGTGGGAATCCGGTGCGTATCGGAGAGCAGAGCGGCGAGGATTGCCCGCTGCGTCGCTTCACGGTCGAGTTCGTCGACGGCGAGGGCGTTGCGCTCGCAGGCGCCGAGATTGGAGAACTGAGCGTGCAGTTCGGCGACCACGACCGGATCGGTGAGACTATCGCCGCCGCGAGCGGTGCACCGGTTGACGGCCTCTGTGACAGAGGTGCGGAGCACGACATAGTGGAGCGGCGCAAGCAGCGTCTGAAACGCCGGCAAAGCCGCCGGGCGGATGACGCCGTCGAGAAAGACCAGATAACCAGCGGCAGCGTAGCGGCCGGCGACGCCTGCGGCGATCTCCATGATCATGCGGTTCTGCGCGTCGGATTCGGGCAGCCAGGGCGCGATCAGGCCATGCTTGATGTAGCCCCAGAAGTCGTCGCTGTGCAGATGGACCTTAGGCACGTTGCCCGGCAGCCGCGCGAGGTTTTCGGCGCTGGTGGTCTTGCCCGAACCGGGATGGCCCGAAAGGATGACGACATGCCCGGCGAGCGCGTCGAGCGCCTCCATTGGAGGCTTACTCGGCGCCGCCGCCGGCGGTCTGTAGCCAGGCCTCGCCGCAGAGCTTGGCGAGGTCGCGAATGCGGAGGATGTAGCTCTGGCGTTCGGTGACCGAGATGACGCCGCGGGCGTCGAGCAGGTTGAAGTTGTGGCTGGCCTTGATCACCTGCTCGTAGGCAGGGACAGCCATGGTCTGCCGATTGCCAGCGGCGCCCTTGGCGAGGATGGCCTTGCACTCGTCCTCGGCGTCCTTGAAGTGGCGGAATAGGATGTCGGTGTCGGCGGCCTCGAAATTGTATTTTGAGAATTCCTGCTCGTTCTGCAGGAAGACGTCGCCATAGGTGACCTTGTCCTCGCCTTCGCGGCCGTTGAAGTTGAGGTCGTAGACGTTTTCGACGCCCTGCACATACATGGCGAGGCGCTCGAGGCCGTAGGTGATCTCGCCCGGTACGGGCTTGCACTCAAAGCCGGCGACCTGCTGGAAATAGGTGAACTGGGAAACTTCCATGCCGTCGCACCAGCATTCCCAGCCGAGGCCCCAGGCGCCGAGCGTCGGGCTCTCCCAATCGTCCTCGACAAAACGGATGTCATGCAGGGCGGCATCAAGGCCGATCTCGGCCAAGGACTGCAGGTAGAGTTCCTGGATGTTGTCGGGCGACGGCTTCAGGATGACCTGGAACTGATAATAATGCTGCAGCCGGTTGGGGTTTTCGCCGTAGCGGCCGTCCTTGGGGCGGCGCGAGGGCTGCACATAGGCGGCCTTCCACGGCTTGGGGCCGAGAGCGCGCAGGGTCGTGGCGG
>JACDQI010000142.1 GCA_015657675.1 Devosia sp. | reverse complement strand
GGGGGGACTTCGTCAGCTCAAGTGTCAGCCCGGTCTTCGGATGATAGTGCCCAAAGCGGGGGAAGGGCTTTGGCGCAAAAGCCTCTCCGTCCCGCTCACCTAGCCTCTCCCCGACGGGGAGAGGAACTCCGCCGGTGCCTGGGGCACCATTCTTCTCTCCGTCGGGGAGAAGGTGGCGCGCAGCGCCGGATGAGGGGGACGCCAGCGCCCCCATCGCCCGCAACACCGCATCCGCATTATCCGGCCCACCAGCGGTGAACAGCGCATGCAGCGCCGGCCAGTCGGCTGCCGGAATGCTCGATCGGTCGCGCAGGATCGGGTCCGGAGTGGCGTCGCCGGGCAGGAACGCCACCCGCACGCCGCCCAGCGCCAGCGCCAGCGCCGTCAGTTCATCGACGCCATACTGCCAATAGGCCGGTCCGCCCAGCAGCCGAACGACGATCAGCTTGGCGTGCCGCGCCGTCTTCTCGATCCAGAGATCGACCGAGAGATTGTGAGAGAGACGCAGGATGTTGCCCAGGCGCAGGTTCTCTGTCCCCGCCCGGTCCGCCGCGGCCGCCAGCATGGCGAGTTCGCTGTCGGCCGCCGAAAGGAACACGATCTCGGCCGGCGTCTGGCCGAGATCAATAGCCTCGCCCTCCTGCTGGGCCGCACCAGCCTGGGCCGCAAGCAGATGCATCAGGCGTCTGGGCCGGTACGCGCGACGATGGCTTCCACGATGATCTGGCTGGGCAGCGTGGCGAGTCCGGCCGAGATGGCGAGAAGCGCGCCGAATGGTTCGGTGACAAACGCCACCAGCGGCTGGCCATAGAGCAGCGGCGTCGCCAGCAGCATCACAATCAGGCCCACGGGCACGGTGGCGAGTAGCCGAGCGCGCCGATCCGGAAATACGCGCCAGGCGAGCAGCATCGTAAGGGCGATCAGCACGGCCTGGCTCCAGGGCGAAGGACCAGAAATAGGGGGCCATCGTGACCAACGAGCGGAGGGGATCGATGGCGCGGCCGTAGAGCGCGTCCAGCGCGTTCAGGAGGACGACCAGGATCGCCCCACCCAGCGCCGGCCCGATGGCCACAAAGATGATCAGGGTCCAGATGAGGCGGCGAACCATGACCTTATGCCGCCGCCCGTGCGACCTGCCGCAGGCTCGCGGTGATTGCCTCCCGATCCAGCGGGCTTTCGCCGATCACCACCAGCGCCGTCTCGCGCATCTCGCCGTCTTTCCAAGGCCGGTCGAAATAGGCGCTGACCCGCGGGCCCACGGCCTGAATGGCCAACCGGGCCGCGGCGTCGGGCAGGGCGGCAAAGCCCTTCAATCGCAGCACGTCATGCGCGCGGATCGTGGCTTCGATCGTCGCCAGCAGATGCTCCTTGCTGGTCACCCCATCGAGCCGCAGCGAGAACGAGTCGAAGTCGTCGTGTTCGTGCGCCTCCCTGCCGTGTTCGAGTTCATGGTGGCTATCGCGACCGGCAAGGTTGTCCTCGGTCGAAGAGACCCCATGCCGAGCAGCGCCGCCACGTCGACATGGCCGTTGCGCGCGCGAACTAGACCGGTGCCCGGGCGCATCTCGGCGCGCAGATGCTTTTCCACTGTCGCCAGATCCGCATCTGAAACGAGATCGGCTTTGTTGAGGATCACGAGATCGGCAGCGATCAGTTGGTCCTCGAACAGTTCGCCCAGCGGCGTCTCGTGGTCGAGCATGTCGTCGGCCGAGCGCAGCGCGTCGACGGCAGCTTCGTCATTGGCAAAGCGACCTTCTGCCAGCGCCGCCGCGTCGGCCACCGTCACCACGCCATCGATGGTGACTTCGGCCTTGATCTCGGGCCAGTTGAAGGCGCGCAGCAGCGGCTGCGGCAGCGCCAGGCCCGAGGTTTCGATGACGATATGGTCGGGCCGGTCCGGCCGCGCCAAAAGCGCCTGCATGGTGGGGATGAACTCGTCCGCCACGGTGCAGCAAATGCAGCCGTTGGCGAGCTCGATCATGTCCTCTTCGCGGCAGGTCTCGTCGCCGCAGCCGGCGAGGATGTCCTTGTCCACCCCGAGTTCGCCGAACTCGTTGATTATCAGCGCGATGCGCTTGCCATTGGCATGGGCGAGCAGGTGCCGCACCAGCGTGGTCTTGCCGGCACCCAGAAAGCCGGTGATGACGGTAACGGGGATTTTTGCGGTCATGGCTTGGCCACTCCGTGAATAGGAGGACGCGCCGCCCTGCGGCAGCGCGTCGGAAGGGATGGGGCAGCGCGTCAGCTATAGAGGCGCGGTGTGACCAGACCCGTGCGGTCGAGCCCGCGAAGCGCCTTGGCACCCGCCAGCACAGCCAGGTCGACCAGCGGCTCGACCAGTACCACCAGCATATAGGCTGCACCGAAACTGGCGACGGAGGTCAGGTTCTCGATGCCAAAGCCCTGGCCATAGAAGGCCCAGAACGCCACCCAGAGCACCACGCCACCCTGATAGGTCGCCGAAAGCGCGAAGGCCTGGCCATAGCGCAGGTCAACATAGGGCGTATCGGGCCGGATGATGCGGTCGGCAACGAGCTTGATCGCAAACAGCGGCACAAGCAGCGTCGTGACATTGGCGGCATATTGCGGCAGATCGAACGGGGCAAAGAACAGCCCCTGGAGCAGCAGGCCAAGCGCCAGCCCGATGGCGGCAGGGACCGTGCCGAACACCAGCAGCAGGTCGAGCCGAGGATCAGGTGCACTTCGCTGATACCGACCGGATGGTGCGGCAACACCTGGAAAAAGCTGAAAACGGCTGCCGTGGTGAGGGCCGAGCGGGCCAGCAGCGAGAGCGGTCCGCGCTCGCGGATGCTGTCGATGGCGAGTTTGATGGTCATGGTGCCGGCGGCCGCAGCAGCGGCGTAGGCGAGGAGCATCTTTTCGGGCGAGATGAGCCCGGGTTCGATATGCATGTGCTGAATCCAGTTCAGAGCAAAATGGGAAGGAAAACGGCCGCTGCGTGTAGCGCGCACCGCAAGGGACCATGCGTCCCGCAATGGACTCAGCCTGATGGCTTGATCATACGTGCCTCCGCCTGTCCCACCGACAGATGAGTGTTCAACCGATGGTTGGCAGGTCTCCTGGCTCACGGGTCATCACGCATCCCTGCCTTCCCAACCCCGAAGGATCAGTGGCGTTCTGGGTGCGCTCACCGCTTACAGTTGCGGGGGCAGCCACGGCATCGGTCCCTGATGGGTACGCCTCACCGTGTTCCCTTTTGATCCCCTTGTCACAACGGACGTAGGGAACCAACCAAGCTTACTGGTACGCCGCAGCGGTCACGCGGTCAACCACGGGTGTCTTCAACGAGGGTAGCCTCGTCTACGCCCTCGTCTTCCATGCCGGGGAAGGGGTAGCCGATCGACAGCGCCACCACCCGCACATTGAGCTTTTCGAGCAGTGGCTCGCTGGAGGGCACTTCGCGGTCGCCCGACACCGGCTCCACGTCGAGACCGTCCGGCGCGTTCTCAGCCGGCTCGAAGGACACCGAGATGTAGCAGCCGCCCGGGATGTCGGCGAGCTTGCCGCTCTGGAATCCCGCGTAGCCGCCATAGTCCCACCAGAAGCCCGTCATGGTGAAGGGCTCGCCGTTGAGTGCCTCCACCTGCTTGACGGTCATGCCGTCGAGCAGGCCGGCAATGCCGGTGCCGGGTGGCAGTTCGACATAGCTGAGTTCCCTGAGCCCCTCTTCGTCCCACCAGCCGAAGCGCAGCGTCTTGGCCGGATCGTTGGGAAAGACTGTCGTGGCAATCGCCGTGGTGCCTTCCGGTCCCGGCACCTCCCCGGTCACCACGTTTTCCTTGCCGTAGAGCTCGTTGAGTCGCTCCAGCGAGCTGTCGGCGCCAAATGCGCCCTCGCAAGTGACGTCTGCCGCAAGCACGGGTGTTGCGAGGATCAGGAGAGCAGGAACCAGGAGCAGGGGGCGAAGCATGGCCGTAACCTCACGAAGCTGAAAAGCAGTGTGGCCGAGCTTGCAGTGCGCCGCAATGGGCGGCATGGGTGGACGACGCTCCACCCATTTTGGTCATCCCATGTCGCTCTTGTCGCCGGCCGTGCTGCCGATCCTTCTACTCATCGGTTCAAACCTCTTCATGACGGTCGCCTGGTACGGCCATCTCAAGTTCCCTGGCACCGCCCTGTGGGTGGCCGTGATGGTGAGTTGGGGCATTGCACTGGTGGAATACTGGCTGGCGGTACCCGCCAACCGCATCGGCTATGGCACCTATTCAGCCGCCGAACTCAAGACCATCCAGGAAGTCATCAGCCTCACGGTGTTTGCTGGCTTTGCCGTATTCGTGCTGGGTGAAAAGCTCACCTGGAACCATGGCATCGGCTTCGGTCTCATCGGCCTCGGCGCCTTCTTCATTTTCAAGGGCCGCTGAAGTAGGCGTCCAGTCCGGAAACGGATCCGGCAGGCTGGTCCAGGCTTCTGGCTTGTAGCTCCGCGCCGGCACAAGGCACGCATCCAGCCGGCGCCGCAGCTCTGGCTCATCCATCGGATCGGTGCCGATAAAGACGATCTCCTGCCGGCGGTCGCCCCAGACCGGGTCGATATAGGGCGCCATGCTGGCGCGCCAGCCGGCATCGTCGGGCCAGCGCTGCCGCGGCACCGCCGCCCACCAGAGGCCCCGACGCTGGGTGCGGACCAGTGCACCGGCTTGGCTGAGTTCGCCCACCAGACTCGGTCGCGTCGCCAGCCAGAAAAAGCCCTTGGCGCGGATCACGCCCGGCCAGCTCGAATTGATGAACCTGTCGAGCAGCAGCGGATTGAACGGCTGCCGCGCCCGATAGACGAACGAGCGGATGCCATATTCCAGCGTCTCCGGCACATGCTCGGAAAAGCCGTTGAGTTCCTTGAACCAGAGCGGATTGGCCTCGGCCGCCTCGAGGTTGAAGAGCCCGGTATCGAGGACCTCGTCGAGATCCACCCGCCCGAAATCGGTCTCGACGATCCGCGCCACCGGGTTGAGCGCCTTGATGATGGTGCGCGCCGCCTGGCGATCGCCCGGGCTGGCTGTCGAGATCTTGTTGAGCACCACGACGTCGGCGAACTCGATCTGCTCGACCAGGAGGTCGACCAACGCCCGCTCGTCACCATCGCCGGCCGTTTCGCCCCGATCCCGCAGGAAGTCGGACGAAGCGTAGTCCTTGAGCAGGTTGGCGCAGTCCACAACTGTCACCATGGTGTCGAGCCGGGTGATGTCGGACAGTGAAAAGCCATTCTCGTCGCGGAAGTCGAACGTCGTGGCCACCGGTAGCGGCTCGGAAATGCCGCTCGACTCGATCAGCAGGTAGTCAAAGCGCCCCTCGCGGGCGAGGCGGCTGACTTCTGCCAGCAGGTCGTCGCGTAGCGTGCAGCAGATGCAGCCATTGCTCATCTCGACCAGCGTCTCTTCGGTGCGCGACAGGTTCGCGCCACCATCACGCACCAGCGCGGCGTCGATATTGACCTCGCTCATGTCGTTGACGATCACCGCGACCTTGCGGCCCTCGCGGTTATTCAGCACGTGGTTGAGCAGCGTCGTCTTGCCGGCACCCAGAAAGCCGGACAGCACGGTGACGGGGAGCTTGCTGGTGGACATGAGGCAGATCCTTTGCTTGAGCAAAGGCGCCCGGCAGGGGCCGGGCGCCGAGGTTGATCAATGAGAGGCGGGGATGCCGCCGACGGCCGCGATCGAGGCCGGCTTGCCTCGAGG
>JACDQI010000141.1 GCA_015657675.1 Devosia sp. | reverse complement strand
TCTCTCCACTGGCGCGGGCTGACAGGTGGATCCCTGCTTTCGCAGGGATGACACCAGGGTTGGGGCGACCATGGCGCAAAACTCCGCTCCCACGGTAGCCCTCATGGTGGGCCTGTCGAACCACGAGGGCGTGGCACCCAACGCACCCCACTGCACGACCAATGACCTACAAACAATCCTTTGACCCGCTTGCTGGTCGCGTGGCATTGCCAACGCCATCATGACCGACCTCCCCGCCGCCCCCGCGCCCTCAACCCTGGCGTTCAGCTATACCGGCTTCCGCTTTTTCTGGTTCACCACGCTCAGCGTCAGCTTTGCGGTGCAGATCATGTCGGTTTCGATCGCCTGGCAGATCTATGACGTCACCGCCAACGCGTTCCTGCTCGGGCTGGTGGGGCTGTCGCTGTTCCTGCCGGCGCTGATCCTCATCCTCGTCACCGGCCTCGTGGCTGATCGGGTCAACCGTCGGCTGATCATGGCCATCTGTCTGGCGGTCGAGTTTGCCTGCGCGCTGGGTTTCCTCGCCTTCGTCAACGCAGAGGCGCATGAAGTCTGGCCGATCTTTCTGATCCTTATCGCGCTGGGTACGGCGCGCGCCTTCTGGGGGCCGGCGGCGCAATCGATGGCGCCGAACCTGGTGCCGCCCGAAGCTCTGTCGAACGCTATCACCGTCAATGCCTCGGCCTGGCAGTTCGCCTCGATCATGGGCCCGGCCGCCGGTGGCCTGCTCTATGGCATCGCCCCCTCGGTCGCCTTCGGCACTGGCGCGGCGCTGATCGCGCTCGGCATGATCTCGGTGCTGATGATCCCCAAACTCAAGCAGGGCGGCGGCGGGCAGGCGACCAGCCTCGACACCATGCTGGCCGGCTTTCGCTACATCTTTTCCAACAAGGTGGTGCTGGGCGCCATCTCGCTCGACATGTTCGCCGTGCTGATGGGCGGCGCCGTGGCGCTGCTGCCGATCTACGCCAAGGACATCCTGCATGCCGGCCCCCAGGAGCTCGGCTTTTTGCGCGCGGCGCCGGGGGTTGGTGCCATCGTCATGGCGCTGATCCTCACCCGCTTCCCGATCCGCGACCATGCCGGCAGGCTGCTGTTCGTCTTTGTTGGCCTCTTCGGTGCCTTTACGGTGCTCTTCGGCCTTTCCACCACCATCTGGGTGTCGGTCCTGGCGCTGGCGCTGGTTGGCGCCTCGGACATGGTCAGCGTCACCATCCGCGAGACCATCATGCAGCTCTGGACGCCCGAAGAGGTGCGCGGCCGCGTCAACGCGGTCAATTCGGTGTTCATCGGCGCCTCGAACGAACTCGGTGAGTTCCGCGCCGGAACGGTGGCGCATCTGATCGGGCCGGTTCCCGCGGTGGTGATGGGGGGCATCGGCTCGATGCTGATCGCTGGGATCTGGGCGTGGCAGTTTCCTGGCCTCCGAAAACAGCGGACGCTCGACAAGAAGATGGTCGAGGGCTGAAACCACCGGCCCTGCTTGACTTTGGGTGGCGTGGCCTCTATCACGCGCCCACTTGTCGAGCCGCAGGGCTCCACGAGCGCACCCGGGATTTGCTGAAATTCAGCGATCTGTCGGTCCTCGCCGCAAGGCAGGGCAGAGGAGGGCGCAATCTCTTTCGACGATTCTTGAAAGGATTCCGATGTCGAAGCGCGATTCAGTTAAGTACAAGATCGACCGCCGTCTTGGCGAAAACCTGTGGGGCCGTCCGAAGTCCCCGCTCAACGTGCGCGCCTATGGCCCCGGCCAGCATGGCCAGCGCCGCAAGGGCAAGACCTC
>JACDQI010000140.1 GCA_015657675.1 Devosia sp. | reverse complement strand
TCCTTGGCGACGGTGACGCCGTCCTTGGTGATGCGCGGCGCGCCGAACGACTTGTCGATGACGACGTTGCGGCCCTTCGGACCCAGCGTCACCTTGACGGCGTTGGCGAGAATGTTGACGCCACGGACCATCTTGTCGCGTGCGTCGGTCGAGAACTTGACTTCTTTAGCGGCCATGAGAGGCGCTCCTTGCGGTTGAACGGGGTGAAAAACGCTGCAAGCTCAGAAGCTTACTGCGTGATCACGCCCATGATGTCGCTTTCCTTCATGATCAGGAGATCCTGACCATTCAGCTTGACCTCGGTGCCGCTCCACTTGCCGAAGAGCACGCGATCGCCTTCCTTGACGTCGAGGGCAACGATCTTGCCGCTCTCGTCACGGGCGCCGGGGCCGACCGAAACGATCACGCCCTCGGAGGGCTTTTCCTTGGCGGTGTCGGGGATGATGATGCCGCCAGCCGATTTCTCTTCGCTGTCGACACGCCGGACGACCACACGGTCGTGCAGGGGACGGAAAGCCATGATAGCTCCATGTTCTCTGTTTGAATTCTGAGGCTTGTTAGCACTCACAGGATACGAGTGCTAACAGCTGGCGGGGATATATGGCCTGCCCCTCGGGGAGTCAAGATTTGGGCTCCGCGATTTCGGCACAGCTGGAACCCGGGAGCCTACCGTTGCATTGCGAGTGCCGAGCGGCTAACCAACGCGCCAGACGTACCCTGGATAGTATCGTGATCGACGACGTACAAAAGCAGCCCGCGGCCCATTCCGGCTGGATCGCCCCGCAACTGGCGGTGATCGTGCCGAGCTACAATGAGCGCGACAATATCGTGCCGCTCTATGACAAGGTGGCGACGGCGCTCAAGGGTATTGCTTTCGAGTTCATCGTCGTCGACGACAATTCTCCCGATGGCACCGCTGCCACGGTCAAGGAACTGGCGCGCGAACGATTCAATGTCCGCTGCATTCACCGCATCGGCCGTCGTGGCCTCAGCTCGGCCGTGGTCGAGGGCATCTCCGCCAGCGCGGCGCCCTATTTCGCGGTGATCGATGCCGATCACCAGCACGACGAGACGGTGCTGCCGCAGATGTACGCCAAGGCCGTGGCTGGCGACGATATCGTGGTGGGCACCCGCTATGCCGGCGACGGCAAGGTGGGGGATGGCCTTTCGGCAACGCGCGAGGCCGGTAGCCGGCTGGCGACGCGCCTCTCGAGCCTGCTCACCGGCGCCAAGCTCTCGGACCCGATGAGCGGCTTTTTCCTGATGAAGCGCGAAGTCTTCGACGAGATCGCCCCGACCCTGAGCAAGGACGGGTTCAAGATCCTGCTCGACATCATCGTCTCGGCCACCCGCTTTCGTACCCGCGCCGACCGCACCCTAAAGATCGGCGAAGTGCCCTATACCTTCCGCCCGCGTCACGCCGGCGAAAGCAAGATGAGCCCGCTCATCGTCATCCAGTTCCTTGGCCTCCTGGTCTCCAAGATGACCGGCGGCCTCTTGCCGACGAGCTTCCTGCTGTTCGGCATGGTCGGCGGCACCGGCGTGCTGGTGCATCTCTTCACGCTCTGGCTGACGCACCAGTTCTTCGGCTTTAACTTCACCAATGCCCAGCTGACGGCGACCATCGTCGCCATGACCACCAATTTCGTGCTCAACAACGAGCTGACCTATTCGGACAAGAAGCTGCGTGCGGCCGCTTCTGGATTGGTCTGGGCACGTTCTATGCCGTCTGTTCGATCGGCGCGCTGGCCAATGTCTCGGTGGCGACCTGGATCTACCAGTCCAACCCGGACCTCTTCCTGGCCGGCATTCTCGGGGCGCTGATGAGCGTCGTTTTCAACTATTCCGTTACCCGCGTCTTCACCTGGCGCTGAGGAGTTTCCATGGCTGACACCACCCACGACATCAAGCTCAAGCGCACCGGCGGCGCTGGTCCCAACACCCAGTGGACCTGGGAAATCCATGTCGACGGCAAGCTGGTCAAGAAGGGCAGCGCGCTCGGCGAAGAAGCCAAGGCATTCGCCACTGCCCGCAAGGTGGCGGACAAGCTCGCCAAGGGCTAAAGGCGTCGCGGCCAGCGCTGGGCGTGGTGGAATAGCCTAAGGATCATCACGTTCTGGTCCGCCACGCGGTACACGGCCAGATAGGGTGTGTCTTTGATCACCAGCTCGCGTGTCCCCGCGATCCTCCCAGCCCGGCCGGCGTGTGGATAGGCGCTGAGCAACGCATTCACGGAAAAGATGGCAGCGTCGATACGGTCGGCGGTTCTGGGGCTACCAACGTCTTCGAGATAGTAGCGATAGACACCACGACGGTCTCGCCGAGCCGTTTCTGCCCACTTGACGATCACGTTCCGGTCTTGGGGAGGGTTTTGAGGAGCTCGGCCTTAAAAGCCGCCATTTCCGCTTCGGCCTCTTCCGCCGTCAGATAGGGCCCCGGATCATCCAGGGCTTCCTGCACTTGGGCACGGAACCAGGCGTCGTATTCCGGGTCATCACCAGTTGAGAGGCCGTAAGGGACCTCGCCATCTTCGGCGGTGCGTGTGAGAGCGAGGCGAACGAGGTCAGGAATGGTCATCCCGGCGGCCTGCAGCACTTTTTCGGCGCGGTCGCGGATATCGCTGTCGATCCGGGTCTCAACTAATGCGTCTTCGGACATCGCTGCCTCCGGCCTTAAACCGTTAAGATAGTCCTTTTGCCGGCAGAATTGAAGGCGTCAGGCGGCGCCGCGTTTGCCGGCCATCTCGGCCCAGGCCTGCCGTTTGCGGTAGATGGTCGAGGGGCTGAGCTCGAGCGCGGCGGCGGCAAGCGCGATGTTGCCGCCGAAACTCTCGATCGCGTCTTCGATGATCCGCTGTTCCTGCTGCCAGAGCGGCAGCACCGGCTGCCGACGGTTCGGCGCCACGCGCGGCGTTTCCCGCGCCAGGCCGATGCTCTCGATATCAGCCGCGGCGACCATGTCGGCGGTTATTTCGCCGCCGTCGAACATCACCACCATGCGCCGCACGAGGTTCTGCAGCTGCCGGACATTGCCGGGCCAGTCGCGGGCGATCAGGAGATTGGCGGTCTCGTTGGCAAAGCCGCTGAACGCCTTGTGTTCTTCGCGCGAGTAAAGGTCGAGAAAGTGCCGCGCCAGCACCAGGATGTCGGCCGGCCGCTGTCGCAGCGGCGGCAGGTGGATCGGCAGCACGTGCAGGCGGTAGAACAGGTCCTCGCGGAATTTTCGCTCGGCGATCATCTGCATCGGATTGCGGTTGGTGGCGCAAATCACACGCACGTCGACCTGCCGCGTCGAGGCTTCGCCGACCCGGCTGATCGTGCCGGTCTGCAGGAAGCGCAGCAGCTTGGACTGCAGCGAGAGGTCCATTTCGCCGATTTCGTCGAGGAACAGTGTGCCCCCGTCCGCGAGCTCGGCGGCGCCTTTGCGGTCCTCATGCGCCCCCGTGTAGGCGCCGCGCGCCACGCCGAAGAGTTCACTCTCCATCAGGTCGCGCGGGATGGCGGCGCAGTTGATGGCCACAAAGCGCTTGCTGGCGCGGGGTCCGCGCTGGTGCAGGGCTTCGGCGCAGACATCCTTGCCGGCGCCGCTCTCGCCGGTGATGAACACCGGGGCGGCCGACGGCGCGATGCGCGCGATCTGCTCGTAGACGAACTGCATCTGGGTCGAGGCGCCGACAAAGCCGGCAAAACTCTCGCTCAGCGGCGAACTGCCGGTTTCGATGGTGAGGGCCCGGGCCTTGCCGTGCCGGTGCGCCAGCTCGCCGATGCGGGTGGCAAAGGCCGGACCGCTGATCGGCTTGGCGACATAATCATGCGCGCCGGCGCGCATTGCAGCCACGGCCGAGGAGACTGAGGCGCCGTCGGCGAGCGCCACGACCAAGGCGCCGGAGGCGAGTTTGACCAGCCGCGCCACCGCGTCTTCGGTCTGGGGCGCCAGATCATCGAGGCTGCCCAGATCGAGCAGCACGATGTCGTAGCTCTCGCCCCTCAGCAGGTCGGCCGCTGCCCGGCCCGAGCGGACTTCGGCGATGTGCGGCGCCTTGAAGAAGCAACTGCTGAGGTTACCGGCCATGGCGCGACCACCGGCGGGGTCACGATCGATCAGCAGGAGGCGCGCTGCGGCGTCCGAAGCTTGGCCGGTCGGCGAGGGCATGAATAGTCCTTTACGATGAACCCGCCGCTGGCGCGTTCCTGACGTCTTGATGACCTGAGTGTTGACGAACAGGGTAAATAATCCGTTTTGAACAGACCTCTTGGCTGCAATGCTTTCGGCTGCGGGTGCGCAATGCTATGAGGGACCTGCGTCGAATCCATGTGGTACCGGAGGCGCGAAGCCGCACGTGCAGGGTCTGGTCTACATATTTATCGCACTGGCGGCGCTGGGGGTCGGAGGCGCGGCCTATTTCGGGCTGACCTTCTCGCCCATCGAGGCGATCGTCACGGCGGTGTGTTTTGGCTGCTTGGCCGTGTTGCTGCAGGAGCGGGCCTTGCGCATGCGCGCCGAAGCCCGGCACGAACGCGCCATCGAGGACCTCGCACGACTGCTGTCCACTGACGCCCAGGCGGGTGCGGTGCTGAGCCAGCGCATCAACGCTCTCACCGACGCCAATGCCGGCAGCCGCCTCGAGAGCATCGAGGCCGACATTTCCGTGCTGGGCACGGTGGTCCGTCAGGTCGCCGAAACCGTCAACGAACTCGATGAGGCGCGTCGGCGCGAACCCCAGCCCGGGCAGGGACCTGCTGCGGCCGGCACCGCCAGAAGCAGCATTCCCGACGAGGACGACGAGGATTCCTTCCCCGAGCCGGTGATCCCGCCCGAACTGCTCAAGCAGGCGCTGAACGAGAACCGGCTGGTCTTTCACATCGAGCCGGTGGTGAGCCTGCCGCAGCGTCGGCCCTTCGGCTATGACCTCGTGCCGCGGCTGCTCATGCTCGACGGCGAGTTTGCCGATCCGCCCGATTTCATGCCGCGCAGCGGTTCCGATGGCCTCAAGCGCCAGGTCGAGGAAATGGCGCTCGACGAAGCCGTGGTCATTGCTCGCCGCGCCAAGACCTCCGGCCAGCCGATCCGGCTCTTCGTGCCATTGACCCAGGCGACGCTGCAGGACAAGCGGCTGGTCGAACAGTTCGTGGCGCTGCTCGACGCCAATCGCGCCATCAACGATGCGCTGATCTTTGCCATCCCGCAGTCGAGCTTCAAGCTGCTCGGCCCGCAGGAAAAGATGATCCTGCAGCAGTTGAGCCGCATCGGCATTGGCTATGCCCTGACCCAGGTGAACTCGCTGCGCTTCGATTTTGCCGAGATCGAGAGCCTCGGCTTCTCCTCGGTGCGTTTCGACGCCACTCGGTTCTTAAAACAACCCTCGATCTATACCGACTTCCATACGGCCGACGTCGCGCCCTATGCGCGGCGCTTCCATATCGAGCTGACCGCCACCGGCGTGATCGACGAACAGCAGTTGCTGGCGCTCTTCGAAGATGGCATCACGCTGGCGCAAGGCCCGCATATCGCCGGCCCCGGTCCGTCCGTCCGGACCTGCGGATCGATCGCCCCGTGTTGGTGGCTGAGCCGCGCGCGCCGAAGTCTGACAAAGGAAGTCCGCATGACCAGTCCCGCCCGCGCGCTCGCCGGGTTCTCCGAGATTTCCGGGAACTACGATGCCGCGCTTTGCGACGTCTGGGGCGTGCTGCACAACGGCATCGCGCCGTTTCCGAGCGCGGTCGACGCGCTGGTCCGCTACCGGCAGTCAGGCGGCCGGCTGATTTTCATCACCAACGCACCGCGCCCCTCCGGGCCGATCATCGCCCTGCTCGACCGCATGGGCGTACCGCATGACGCCTATGACGGCATCGTCTCGTCCGGCGATTCCACCCGCGCCATGATCGCGCCCTACCGGGGCAGGGTGGTGCACCATGTCGGCCCGGCCACCGAAGACGACAGCCTCTACGAGGGGCTGGGCGTCATCCGCGGCACCGCCGAGGAGGCCGAAGTCGTCGTGGTGACCGATCTCGATAGCGATGACGACACGCCCGACCTCTACAACGATCGGTGAGCCTCTGGCTGAAGCGCGGCCTGCCGATGATCTGCGCCAACCCGGACCGGGTGGTTGAGCATGGCGACCGGCTGATCTACTGCGGCGGCGCGCTCGGCGATCTCTACGAGGCGCGCGGCGGCAAGGTGCTGATGGCCGGAAAACCCTATCGGCCGATCTACGACCAGGCGCTGGCTTTGGCCGAACAGGCCGCCGGCCACAGCCTCGACCGCCGGCGCATCCTTGGCATCGGCGACAGCGTCCGCACCGACGCCATGGGCGCCAGCCAGTTCGGTATCGACCTGCTCTTCATCACCGGTTCGATCCACGCCGGCGAACTCGACGCCTTCGGCAATGTCGATCCGCAGGCGGTGGCCGAGCTGGTGGCGTCCAGTGGCGCCAATCTGGCTGGTTTCATGCCGCGGCTGGGCTGGTAGCCGTTTGGGGAGCTTGCACCCCGGACGGTTTCTTGCGATGGAACCCCACCTCTTTCTGGGCGAGTAGCGATTTGTCCGGCTTCATCAGGCTTTCCGGCCTCGACCACGTGCCTGCCGCCCTGCGGGGCGCCATGGTTGCCATCGGCAACTTCGACGGCTGCCACCGCGGCCACCAGAAGGTGTTCTCTGCTCTGCTGCAACGCGCCCGCGCCGCCGGCGTCCCCGCTTTGGTGC
>JACDQI010000013.1 GCA_015657675.1 Devosia sp. | reverse complement strand
CGTGTCATGACTGCTTGGGAACATGCCGGACTGATCGAGGGTGGGCGCCAGAAGCTGCTGGTCAAGGATGGTCACCAGTTACTGCTGATCGCTGATGGTCTGCGGCCGGGACTGCTCTAGCCTGGCGAATCTTCGATCGCGGTCATGACAGCCGCGATGAGACTGTCGATATCTGTGTGATGTTCTCGCGCCGCATCGGGCAGCGTGTGGAATTGCCCGATCGGACAGCCGACGCAGTGCATTTGCATCGCGATAAACACAGCTATCGTAGCCGGGTATCGCGTCATGATCTCGCCAACGCTGAGATCCAATAGTGTCGCCGCGCGCATGATCTGCCGCCATTCTGATTTCGTGCAGTATGGAGCACCGTCATCGGGTGCTTGTTGCGCCAGCACAAAGACGGAGAGAGCTTTCACCAGCTAGGTAGCGGTTCCCCGACCAAGCAAGGTGGATACCGCGATGCATGCTGCACATGGCGGCTGGCTCGGAGCGCTTACGCAGGGGTGGGACATCGGTGGTAGCTACGGCATGTTGAACTGGCATACCCATGAAGCCGCACCGGCGAGGTCTCGGAAGAGGCTTACGGAACTCTGCAGGGTTTCCTTGCCTGCCGGGGTATGAGATGTCGCCGTCTTTGGGCACATCATTGCCCGCGACCCTGAGCGCGCCACCGAGGCAATCCGCTTCCTCGGGTGCGTCACCGGCCGGCGCTTCCTCCAGCGTGGCAAACGCCGCAACTTCGTGAAGCCGATCTGCGCCGCGCTGGCCCAGCTTTATGGCGTAGCAGTGATCCCTCAAGAGGTTGATCTTGGAACAAGGCTACGCAGCGAGCTTTCGTAGTTCGCAGTACAATGTCCCTAGACTGCCTGCTGACGCCCCCCACCAGGGTAGATGGCTCTGTCGAACACGTTACTCTAGGCAGAAAACTTGAACAGGAGTTGTCGGGGGGTAGCGCGGTAGCGCACCTTCGCTTCCACATTACCCCCGACGCATCGGCTTTTTGATCCTGACACCAGGGCATTAAACTTGCAGTGTACCATAACCTGCGGGGCGGCCTTCAGATATCGGCATTACGGCCGCATGATCGAACTCGCTAGCGCACTGCCTTCACCTCGGTCCTGAGCATGGTTTCTGCCGAGCTAGTGCCGATCGTTGCATTTGCACGCACTCCCCCGGTGCTTTCTCAGCAAATGCTAACGCCTGCCCTCTCTACTCTCGCACGGGACGAGTGTGAGGGTGGAGCGGGATGGCAATTCGAAATGTTGCGGGTGGCGCGCTCGGCATTCTGGGCGCGTCCCGGTTCTCGCTTGTTTCGCTGATCGTCTTCAGCCTGGTCTCGAACCTGCTCATGCTGACCGGGCCGCTGTTCATGCTGCAGATCTATGATCGAGTGCTGGCGTCGCGCTCGATTCCTACCCTGGCGGCCCTCTCGCTGCTGGTCGTCGTGCTCTATGGCCTCTACGCCGTGATCGAGATCATCCGCGCCCGGATGAGCGCCCGCACGGCTGCAATATTCGAGGAGCGGCTGGCTCCACTAACCTTTTCGGCCGCTGTGCGGCTCCGCCTTCGACCTGGCGCAGATTGCGGCGATCCGGTGCGGAACCTCGACACCATACGCAGTTTCATTGCCGGTCCGGCGCCGGTCGCTTTGCTCGACCTCCCGTGGGTCCCGGTCTACGTCGCAATCGTCTACGCGTTTCACCCGTTGCTCGGTTTGGTCGCTGCGGGAGGCGCGCTGTGCATCGCCATCCTCTTGGCAATCAACGAATGGCGGTCGCGCGGCATTGCACGGGAGGTGACCGACACATCGCGCCGGCGTCATGCCGATAGCGACGATGCGGGTCGGAATGCCGAGGCGATCGTGGCCATGGGCATCCTCCCGGCCGCCCTTGGGCGCTGGCTTGGTCGCAGCCAGGCTTACAGTAAGGTGCAGCTTCGCGCCGCTGATCAGACCGCCTTCTACGCGGCCTCGACCAAGTCGTTCCGCCTGCTGCTGCAATCGGCAGTGCTGGCCGTCGGAGCGCTGCTGGTCATCGAGGGCCAGATCAATGCCGGGCTGATGATCGCGGCTTCCATCATTACCGCCCGGGCGCTCGCGCCCGTCGAACTGCTCGTCGGCCAGTGGCGACACTTTGTCAGTGCGCGCCAGGCCGCCGCCCGGCTGCAGCAGGCGCTGGACGCCACGGTAACAGAACCGCGTCACCTCCAGCTGCCTTCGCCCACGAGCGAGCTCACGGTCACAGAGCTGGCCACAGGCCCCAGTGAGGCCGGCCCAACCATGGTGACCGGCGTCAACTTTGCACTGCGGGCCGGTGACGGACTGGGCATCCTGGGATCATCCGGCTCCGGCAAGTCCTCGCTGGCGCGCGCCCTTGTCGGCGCCTGGCCGGCCCTCTCAGGCAGCGTTCGTCTCGACGGCTCCGAGCTCGAGCATTTCGGGCCAGAGGTGATCGGCGCGTCGATTGGCTACCTGCCACAGGCCGTCGAACTCTTCGATGGCACAATTGCCGAGAACATCTCGCGCTTTGCCGCGAGCGCCGGCCCGGACGACGTCATTGCCGCTGCCAAAGCCGCCGACGTGCATGGTCTGATTGCATCTCTCCCTAATGGCTACGACACCAGGGTCGGCGAGGCAGGTACCCGGCTTTCGGGCGGCCAGCGCCAGCGCATCGGCCTGGCGCGGGCCCTCTACCGCAACCCATTCCTGCTGGTCCTCGACGAGCCCAATGCCAATCTGGATGCCGAGGGCGAGGCAGCTCTGCAGCGCTCGATCGCAGCTGCACGAGAGCGTGGCGCGATTGTCATCGTCGTCGCGCACCGGCCGAGCGCCATCACCATGGTCGACAAACTGCTGTTCCTTCGGAACGGCGAACAGATTGCCTTTGGCGACAAGGACGATGTGCTGGCGGCGATCTCCCCCAAGGCGGTGCGGGCGGTCGAAAGCAGGGAAAGGCGGATTGCAAATGCGAGCTGAACCTGAGGATCACAACGACACAGCCATCGCCATAGCGCATGATCCTCGCGCTGTGCCGACGTCGCAGAGCCTGCACCGGCACGGAATCGCCGGGCTGATCGTCGTGGCAATCGTTGGCGGCGGGATCGGCCTCTGGGCGAGCCAGACGACTATCGCCGGCGCAATCGTTGCCAGTGGCGCAATCGTGGTCAAGGACGGCACTAAGTTGGTGCAGCACCCGCAGGGTGGCGTCGTAAGGCAGATTCTGGCCCGCAATGAGGACAGGGTCCAAGCCGGGGATGTGTTGCTGCGGCTCGACGGCACGGCAACGGCGGCAGAGCTTGGCGTCATCTTATCGCAGCTCAACGAGGCAATCGCGCGCCAGGCTCGCCTACACGCGGAACTCACTGGCGAGACTGCAATTGTCGAGCCGAAGCTACTGGCGGATTGGCCGCAGCGGGCAGAGTTGGCGGATCTGCTGGCTAGCCAGCAGAAGTTCATGGACGGCCGCAGCTCGGAAAACGCGGTGCAGGTGGAGCGACTGAACTACCAGATCGACCAAATGCGCCGGCAGATCGATGGACTGCTCGTGCAGGGGCAAGCCAATGCCGCGCAACTGGCCATCGTCGCGGAAGAAGCTGAAAACCTCCGTAACCTGGCACGAGACGGATTTGCCGAGAAGTCCCGCGCCAACATCCAGGCGCGCGAAGCGGCCAGGCTGGAGGGAGAGGCCGGCCGGATCGACATGGAAGCGGCCCGGCTGCGCGCCTCGATTGCTGAGCGTGAGGTCGCCCGCGATCACATCGCCGAGGCTTTCCGCACCAGTGTGATGGATGAGTTACAGAACGTGAACGCGGCGGTCGCCGAACTGATGCAGCGCAAGATTGAGGCCGAAGACCGACTTGCCCGGCTCGAGATCCGAGCGCCGCAGGGTGGCATTGTCCACAGCTCGATCGTCGAGACCGTCGGCGGTGTCGTCGGGGCGGGTGAAACCCTGATGCGCATCGTGCCGCAGAGCACGGAACTTGCGGCGGATGTCCGGCTCGTTCCTACCGACATCGACAAGGTCTATGAAGGCCAGCTGGCAACAGTCAGGCTCCCTGCCTTCGATGCACGGATCACTTCAGACTTGCAGGGTAGTGTGACGGCCGTTGCCCCAGATCTTGAGACCGATCCCCGCACCGGCGCGCAGTATTATCACGCCCGCATCGCCATCCCTGAAAGCGAACTCGACGGCCTGCCGGATGGAGCGCAGCTCGTTCCCGGCATGCCGACCGAGGTCTTCCTGAGCATTGGCGACCGGACGATCCTGGCCTATCTCGTCAAGCCGCTCGCCGATCAGATCGCTCGCGCTTTCCGGGAGGAATAGTGACGCGGGCAGGATCCTCCGCGGATATCGCAGCGACTCGCTGCTCCTCATCGAACAGGTCGGCGACCCATTTCGCCTCGTCGTCTCCAGCCAGGCCAGATATCCGATCGGCAGCGCCGGCCCTGTGCTCGAGCAATGGGGCGACCACCAGCAGTGCGACGCCAATTCCCATAGCCAGGCCAAGGCCATACAAAGCTAGGAAATCGGCAAGGGTCATCTCCGCGGCTATTACACGAGCAACGCCAACGAAGGCGGCGTAGAGCCAGCTGACCGTACTGATGGCTCCGAGCATCGAGCAGATCTGCGCACTTTGCCTGTTGGCCACCGTGCCACCGCGCAACATCGGGAACGCCACCGTGTGCAGCAGCGCGCCGTTGGCACTCAACGCCACCACCACGACTACCTTGGCAATAAGCTTGGGCCTCTCTGCAATCAACGCCGGGTCAAAGCCCGTGTCGATGTAGACAAGGGCAAGGCCGCTCATCCAAAGACCAGCAAGTGCAATGGCTACGACCCGCGCTGTGGCCTCAAGAGCGTGCTGATCGATTGTGTTGTTGCGAAACATTCGCCAGTCGGCACGGAGGATTTCGCCCACCGCGATGGCGAAGAAAAGCAGGTGTGCGAATAGCACCCCCTGCTTGATGAGGGTTACAGTTTCCATTTTGGTCCGCTCGATCGTGGTGATCGGGCGGCGGACCTACCGCCGCCCTTGGGGCGACGTCAGGCGATCGAGCCTTCCAGCATATTGATGCCGTGGTAGACGTGATCGTGGAGGTGGATGTCCTCCTCGTCGACGAGGTCCCCATAGACCGTAATGGTGCCCAGGATGTCATCGTCATGGGCGCCGGCCGCCCCCTGGTCACCTCGAAGGGTGATCACCGTGTAGTCCACATCGGTGTCCGTATCAGCCTCTGACACCGTGTCGAAATACGCGATCTCGTAGGTGACGGTGTGACCTTCGATTTTGATGTGATCGGCGTGATGCCCGTCTTCTCCGGATTCGAAATCGAAGATGGTGTCGTTGCCGATGCCTTCGACCCAATGGTCGTGCACGTTGTTGTTTTCACCGGTCACCCCGACCCAGTCGATCTGACCGCCAGCCAGCTTGTGCTTGTCAAGGATCTCCTGCTTGGCGTTGAGGAGAAGCTTGAACTCAAAGCTGTCACCACCGTGGCCACCGATCAGCACGTCATCGGCGGAAACCGCAGGATCATAGCTGTAGACTTTCCCTCCGGCGTCCTGTGCTGGCACCGGTTCGCCACCATCACTATAGGCGACCAGCTTGTCGTTACCGGCGCCGCCGTAAAGAACCTGACTGCCGCGGCCATCGGAGATTTCGTCGTCGGCCAGCGTGCCATAAACCGGGGTGTGGCCATCAAAGGTATCGATGCCGAAGGCAGGGTGGGCGTGAACGTAAATGTCGGATGCGGTCACGGCTTCGCCATAGACCTTGATACTCCCGAGCTTGTCCTCATCATGGGCACCGGCGGCGCCCTGCTGACTGATCAGCTTGATCAGTGTGTAGTCGCGGACGCCATCGCCATTGGCATCGATCTGTTCAACCGACGTCACCTCTACCGTGTGTCCTTCAATGGCGATCTTGTCGCCCTTGCTCTTCCTGAAATCGGTAATGATGTCGTTGCCGATGGACTCCACCCAGTGGTCGTGGACGTTGTTGTTCTCGCCCGTGACCCCCATCCAGTCGATACGGCCCGTATTGGCATCGGTGTGTTTCGCGATGATCTCGGCCTTGGCATCGACCAGCAGATTGAACCAGAACGTATCGGCGCCTTCGCCGCCGGTCAGGATGTCGCTGGAGTTGCGAAGCGGCTCGTTTGGCTCGACCTTCTGACCGCCCTGGGCGACCATCGGCTCGCCGGCATCCGAGTAGCTAACGAGACGGTCATTGCCACCCTCGCCGAGCAGCACGTCGTTCCCCCAGCTATTGGCAAGTGAGTCGGCGCCGCTGCCGCCGCGCAGGCGATCATTGCCCTTGCCGTCGAGCAGGCTATCGTCGCCGCCATCGCCATTGAGGTCGTCATTGCCGTCGCCGCCGTCGAGCATATCCTTGCCTGAGCCGCCCGACAGCGCGTCATTGCCGGTTCCGCCTTCCAGATAGTCGTTGTCCGCGCCGCCGGAGAGATCGTCCTTGCCCTCGCCACCGACCAGGACGTCACCACCGGAGCCGCCTTCAAGAACGTCATTACCGGCACCGCCAAGGGCAAAGTCGCGGCCACTGCCGCCGCGCAGAACATCGTTGCCTGTACCGCCGTCGAGGAAATCGCGTCCGGAGCCGCCATCAAGCAGGTCATTGCCCGCTCCACCCATGAGAATGTCTTGCCCTGCACCGCCGTGCAGGAGATCGTTCCCGTCGCCACCAACGAGGACATCATTGCCGCTACCGCCGCTCAGGATGTCATTGCCCCGACCGCCAAGGAGAACGTCGTTCCCTGAGCCCCCGTTTAGTAAGTCGTTGCCTCTGCCGCCATAGATCGCGTCATTTCCACGCCCACCGCTCAGGATGTCGCTTCCTCGTCCGCCGACGATCACATCGTCTCCGGCAAAGCCTTGAATGAAGTCGAAGTGCTTGGTGCCGAATAGCGACGCAGCACCGCTGTCGCTCTTTTTCGTTCCCTTCAGATAGACCATCAATCCCTCCATGATGACGTCCCCCCACCACGCGCCAGGCGCTGTTCGTGGGTCACGGAGCATTTGTTGCGCAGTGTTTTCCTTGGCGCCTGCTTGAAATGAACAAATGGTCTATGCGCACCTACCGCCGAAACGAAGAATTCGAGCGGTTCTTTAGGTGCTTTTCTTCGACATTTGAACCGATTTGCCAACGAGGTCGAACCAAAAGGCACCCGGCGCAGTTCGGCATTCCAACTCCACACACGGGAACCAACGGCTATCGCGACAAAGACCCGATCGCCCACCAGCAATTCTACGCAGAGAACTTGAAAGTGAGATGTCGGAGCGGGTAGTTCGGTAGCGCACCCACGCTACCGGCCTCCGCCTCGACATCATGTTCGAAGGTTTCTTCTACAACGCAGCCAAGGTCTATCGCACCAGGGACGACACCAAGGCCGATGTGTTCGACTATATCGAGCGCTTCTACAACCCGAGGCGCCGACACTCGACGCTAGGTTCAAGCTTGCGTCGATTGGGAAGCAAGATAGCGGTACAAGGTGTGTTTCTGTCCAAAAGCGGTCGCTGGCCGTTCAGCGTGGATGTGCCTGCGCAATTTCGATCAGGTATGCGTCAACCTGCACCTTTGCGGACAGGCGCACGACATCTCCCCTCCCAATGTCGAGAAGTGCATCGCCCATCCGCGCCGCGGTGTTGATCCCCGGCGCCGAAATCTCCGTCTCGGCACAGAAAAACAGCATCGTCACGTCCTGCTGACCCGTGATGGTCACTGGCGCAGCGCTTCGGATGCACTTGATCGCGTGAACGAAATGCCCCCGCCGCGTCATGACATTGAGGTCGATTGTCGAACCGTCGACGTTGTAGGCATCGATATCGGTTTCGCCATCGAACGAGTAGGGCGCGCTGTCCGTGGTCAGGGTGACGCGTTCGGCGCCTGTCACTAGCACAAGCCCGTTGCCCGCTATGACGGCTAGGGTGCGATCGATCCCCTCGAACCGCGAAAACGGACCCGCAGCGGCGACCGTCGCTGCGCTGACCCGCCAGAGCATGTCGGAAGCAGCATCCGCGCCGGTGCCGACGGCAATCTCCCGCGTGACTCCGCCGCCATTGCGCCATGGTACCACCTGCTGATCCTCGAAGCGGCGCAAAAGCACGCGGCGGCCCTCCGGCACTAGCGGTTGAGGATGCCGGGCAGGTCGAGGCCCTTCTCGCGAGCAACGTCCACCGCAATCTCGTAGCCCGCATCGGCGTGACGCATCACGCCGCTGGCCGGGTCGTTCCAAAGCACGCGCGCGATGCGCCGGGCCGCGTCGTCCGTACCATCGGCGCAGATCACCATGCCGGCATGCTGGGAGAACCCCATGCCGACGCCACCGCCATGATGCAACGAGACCCAGGTAGCGCCTGAAGCGGTGTTCAGCAGGGCATTGAGCAAGGGCCAATCCGACACTGCGTCCGACCCGTCCTTCATCGCCTCGGTTTCGCGGTTGGGCGAGGCCACCGAGCCGGAATCGAGATGGTCGCGGCCGATCACCACCGGTGCCTTCAGCTCGCCGGAACGCACCATCTCGTTGAAGGCGAGGCCGAGGCGATGGCGATCGCCGAGGCCAACCCAGCAGATGCGCGCCGGCAGGCCCTGAAAGGCGATGCGCTCCCGCGCCATGTCGAGCCAGTTGTGCAGATGCGTGTTGCCCGGGGTCAACTCGCGGACCTTGGCATCGGTCTTGTAGATATCTTCCGGATCGCCGGAGAGTGCCGCCCAGCGGAACGGGCCGATGCCACGGCAGAACAGCGGACGGATATAGGCCGGCACGAAGCCGGGGAAGGCAAAGGCCCGCTCCAGCCCTTCGTCCTTGGCCACCTGGCGGATATTGTTGCCATAGTCGAAGGTGGGAACGCCCAGATCGTGGAAGGCCACCATGGCCTCGACATGCTCGCGCATAGAGGCGCGGGCAGCCCTTTCGACGGCCTTGGGCGCGCTTTCCCGCTTCTCGCGCCATTCGGCCATCGTCCAGCCTTTCGGCAGGTAGCCATTGATCGGGTCATGGGCGGAGGTCTGGTCGGTGACCATGTGCGGGCGAATGCCGCGGCGCACCATCTCGGGAAGGATGTCGGCCGTATTGCCGAGCAGGCCGACCGACTTGGCCTCGCCGGCCTCGGTCCAGGCCTCGATCATGCCCAGCGCTTCGTCCAGCGTCTCGGCCTTTTCGTCGAGATAGCGGGTGCGCAGGCGGAAATCGATCGAGTCCGGATTGCACTCGATGGCAAGGCAGCAGGCGCCGGCCATTACTGCTGCCAGCGGCTGGGCCCCGCCCATGCCCCCAAGCCCGCCGGTGAGGATCCACTTGCCCTTCAGATCGCCGGCATAATGCTGGCGGCCAGCCTCCACGAACGTCTCGTAGGTGCCCTGCACGATGCCCTGGGTGCCGATATAGATCCACGAGCCGGCGGTCATCTGGCCATACATGGCCAGGCCCTTCTTATCGAGCTCGTTGAAATGGTCCCAGGTCGCCCAATGCGGCACGAGGTTGGAATTGGCGATGAGGACGCGCGGCGCATCGGCATGCGTCCGGAACACCCCGACCGGCTTGCCGGACTGCACCAGCAGGGTCTCGTCGGCTTCGAGCTTCTCGAGTGCACCGACGATGAGGTCGAAGTCCTTCCAGGTCCGCGCCGCCCGGCCGATGCCGCCATAGACCACCAGCTCGTTGGGGTTCTCGGCGACGTCCGGGTCGAGATTGTTCATCAGCATGCGCAGCGGCGCTTCGGTGAGCCAGCTCTTGGCCCGCAGCTGGGTGCCGCGAGGGGCGCGCACGTCACGAGTATTGTGTCTTGGATCGGTCATGACTGTTCTCTCGATAGCAATGTGGCAACGGCTTCGATGCGGTTGAGCATGTCGCCCAGATGGACGCGCAGCCGGGCGGCTTTTTCGGGGGACAGACCGAAGGGCGGTGCCTCGTGCTCGAGATGGGTGTCCTGGGCCAGCTCGAGCTGGATGGCGTGGACCCCATCGCCCGGGCGCCCGTAGAAGCGGGTTGTCCAGCCGCCCTTGAAACGCCCGTTGAGGACCCAGCGATAACCTTGTGCATCCCGAGCGACCTCGGTGGCTGCCGCCTCGATGCGCGGGTCGCAGGTGACGCCACCAGCGGTCCCGATATTGAGGTCCGGCAGTTTGCCTTCAAAGAGGAAAGGAATGACCGAGCGGATCGAATGGCAGTCGAACACCACGGCAATGCCATGCTCGGCCTTCACCCGTTCGATCTCTGCGGCCAAGGCGGCGTGATAAGGCACATGATAGGCGGCGAGCCGCTGGCTGATGTCATCCGCCTTGGGCTCTGCGCCCGGCTCCCAGATTGGCAAGCCGTCGAAATCGGTCTCGGGCACCAGCCCGGTTGTGTTCTGGCCGGGATAGAGACTGACATCGGAGGGGTCGCGATTGGCGTCGATCACATAGCGATGGAACAGCGCCCGGATCACCGACGCACCGGGCAGCAGATCGGCATAGAGCTGATGGATGTGCCAGTCGGTATCGGCCAGCATCCGTCCCGTCCGGTTCAGCCTGGCCCAGACCTCGGGCGGCACATGGGTCCCGGTGTGCGGAAATCCGAGAATGACCGGCGAGTTGCCGCGTTGCAGTTCGAACACGGCGCTCATAGGCCTAGCTCCGGCAGCAGCCCCGGGCTGATCGCGCCGATCAGCGTGCCGTCGGCCACAAGGCGGATCGCCGCATCGAGGTCGGGCGCCATATAGCGGTCGACTTCAAGCTCGGGCACCACCCGGCGAAGCGCCGCGCGGGCCTTCAGTAACTCGGTGCCGGTCAGCAACGGCGCCCGGCAGTCGACGCCCTGCGTCGCGGTCAGCGCCTCGATGCCGATGATGCCGAACAGATTGTCTGTCATCTGCAAAAGCCGGCGCGCCCCATGGCAGGCCATCGAGACGTGGTCTTCCTGGTTGGCCGAGGTCGGCGTCGAGTCGACCGATGCCGGGTGGGACATCTGCTTGTTCTCGCTCATCAGCGCGGCCGAGGTGACCTCGGCAATCATCAGGCCCGAATTCAATCCCGGCTTCTTGGCCAGAAAGGCCGGTAGGCCATAGGACAGCGCCGGGTCGACCAGCAGCGCTATGCGGCGCTGCGCGATGGCACCGATCTCGCAGATAGCGAGGGCGATCTGGTCCGCGGCGAAGGCGACGGGTTCGGCGTGGAAATTGCCGCCCGACACGACACTGCCGTCTGAAAGCACCAGCGGGTTGTCCGTCACCGCGTTGGCCTCGATCTCGAGCGTACGGCCGGCGGCACGCAGGATGTCGAGGCAGGCGCCATCGACCTGCGGCTGGCAGCGAATGCAATAGGGGTCCTGCACCCGCTCATCGCCCTCGACATGGCTCTCGCGAATGGCCGAGCCGTCCAAGAGGGCGCGCAGCGTCGCAGCTGTGTCGATCTGGCCCCGATGGCCGCGCAGCGTGTGAATGTCGGGATGGAAGGGCGCCGACGATCCCATCGCCGCGTCGGTGGACATCGCGCCGGTGATGAGCGCGGCCTGCGCAGCCCGATGCGCGCGGAACAGTCCGGCCAGCGCCAGGGCTGTCGACGTCTGTGTGCCGTTGATCAATGCCAGGCCTTCCTTGGCCGCGAGCACCACAGGCTGCAGACCGGCACGAGCCAGGGCCTCGGCGCCGGGCAGGCGCACGCCGTCGACAAAGGCCTCGCCTTCCCCCATCATCACGGCCGCCATATGCGCGAGGGGTGCGAGGTCGCCGGAGGCGCCCACCGAGCCCTTTTCCGGGATGACCGGAATGACGTTGCGGGCCAGCATGGCCTCGAGCAGCCGGATAAGTTCGACGCGCACCCCCGAGGCGCCGCGGCCCAGCGAAACCAGCTTCAGCGTCATGATCAGCCGGACGATGTTTTCGGCCAGCGGTTGGCCCACGCCGCAGCAATGCGACAGGATGAGGTTACGCTGCAGCGTTGCCACATCTGCCGCGTCGATCTTGATCGAGGCAAGCTTTCCGAAGCCGGTATTGACCCCATAGACAGGCGTATTGCCAGCGGCGATCTCGGCAATGCGCGCGGCGGCCTTATCGATGGCTGCATCGCAGGCCGGGTCCAGCAGGACGGGGGTGCCGGTCCAGTAGATCATCGCCAAAGTGTCGAGGCTTACCGCCCCCGGCGTGAGGGTGATGGTCATTGCTGCTGACCCTTGAAAACGCGGCTGTGAAGCGGGTTGAAGCCGATCCGGTAGGCCAGTTCGGCGGGGGTGGTGCAGTTCCACACGGCGAGATCTGCCGACTTGCCCACCTCAAGGGTGCCGGTCTCATCGAAAAGACCCAGCGCGCGCGCGGCATTCGAGGTGACGCCGGCGAGACATTCGTCGACGGTCAGGCCGAACAGCGTCGCCGCCATGTTCACTGCCAGCAGCAGCGAAGTGAGCGGCGACGTGCCGGGATTGCAGTCGGTGGCGACCGCCATCGGCACGCGATGCCTGCGCAAGGCGGCAATGTCGGGCTTGCGCGTCTCGCGGATGGCATAGAACGCGCCGGGCAACAGAACAGCGACCGTACCCGACCGGGCCAGCGCTTCGGCATCGGCCTCGTCGATGTATTCGAGATGATCGGCGGATAGCGCCTGGCGCGATGCGGCAAGGCGCGTACCGCCAATGTGGCTGAGCTGTTCGGCATGCAGCTTGACCGGCAGGCCAAGCTCGGCTGCGCAATCGAAGACGCGCGCCATCTCGGCGGCATCGAAGGCGATGCCCTCGCAAAAGCCGTCGACAGCGTCGACCAGCCCTTCGGCATGGGCGGCACGCAGGCCGGGCAGCACAATCTCGGCGATATAGTCTGCCTTGCGGCCAGCATATTCGGCCGGCAGCGCATGCGCGGCCAGATAGGAAGTGACGATCCGCACCGGGCGCAGAGTTGCAAGCGCACGTGCCGCACGCAGCATGCGCAGTTCCGACTCGATGGTCAGCCCATAGCCAGACTTGATTTCGACCGTGCTAACGCCCTCGGCCAGCAGCGCATCGAGGCGGGGCAGGGCCTCGGCCACAAGTTGCTCGGGACTCAACGCCCGCGTGGCGCCCACAGTCGAGGCAATGCCGCCGCCCGCCTTGGCGATATCGACATAGCTGGCGCCGGCCAGCCGCATCTCGAATTCGAGCGCGCGATGGCCGCCATGCACAATGTGCGTGTGGCAGTCGATCGGGGCAGGCGTCATGAGCCGCCCGCCGACGTCGATGGTGTCTGCGTCAGGGACGGCGGGCGCCGCACTGGCGGCTCCGGCGAAGACGATGCGCCCGTTGCGGGCCACCACGACGCCATCGTCGATCAGCGTGCTGCCGGCCGTCATGGTCAGGAGGCGGCAGTTCCGCCAGATCTCAGTGCCGGGGCTGGCCTGGGGCGAGTATTCTGGTGTCATCGCATTTGCCCGCTTTTAAAACAGCGCTAACATGTATAGACATAATAGCGCTGGTGACAAGCAGGAATCTGTCGCCGAAACTTGGCTCGTTTTGGGAGGGGTCTATGGTTGCGCTTCATGCGGCGGCGGCCTTGTTGCCAACCGGTTGGGCAAGCGATGTCGCCATAGAGCTGGATGGCGCGCGGATCGTCTCCGTCACACCAGGCGCCGTGCCCGACCCATCCGCCGAGCACCATGCGGTGATCATTCCGGCCGCCTGCAATCTCCACAGCCACGCTTTCCAACGGGCGATGTCAGGCCTTGCCGAGCAGCGCGGGCCGACAGATGACAGCTTCTGGAGCTGGCGAGCGGTGATGTACAAGTTCGCCCTGTCGATGACGCCCGAGCATGTCGCTGCCGTCGCCGCTCAGGCCTTTGTCGAGATGCTGGAGTCCGGCTTCGCCCGCGTCGGCGAATTCCACTACCTCCACCACGACCGGGACGGCGTGCCCTATGGCAACATCGCCGAAATGGCCGAGCGCATCGCGGCAGCCAGCGTCGAGACTGGCATCGGGTTGACGCTGCTACCGGTGCTCTACACCCATGGCGGCTTCGGCCCGCTGTCGCCCTCTGAGGGGCAGCGCCGCTTCATCAACAATGTCGATCGCTACGCAACACTGGTGGCCGCCTGCGAGAGCCTGATCGGTGGCGTGGCAGGTGGCAAACTGGGGATCGCGCCACACAGTCTGCGCGCCGCGACATTGGATGAGATCAGGACGGTGCTACCGCTGGCCAAGGGCGGACCGGTACATATTCATATTGCCGAACAGGTCCTCGAAGTCGAAGACTGCCTCAAGGCGCATAACGCCCGGCCGGTGCAGCTCTTGCTCGACAATCTGCCGGTGGACCGGCGCTGGTGCCTGATCCACGCCACGCACCTGACGCCCGCGGAAGTGTCCGGCATCGCCGGCAGCGGCGCTGTAGTGGGGCTCTGCCCGATCACCGAAGCCAATCTCGGTGACGGCATCTTCCCCGGCGCCAGCTACTTCGCGCAGGGCGGACGCTTCGGTGTCGGCTCGGATTCCAATGTGCTGATCTCGCTGACGAGCGAATTGCGGCAGTACGAATACAGCCAGAGGCTCGGCCAGCGCGCGCGCAACGTAATCGCTGCGCCCGGTGCCTCCACCGGTCAGACGCTGCTGGAACTGGCCATCACCGGCGGTGCGCAAGCGCTCGGCAGCAAGACGGGCATAGCCGCCGATAGGCCTGCAGATCTCGTCTCGCTCGATGTCAGCGAAGTCCCTTACCTGCCACAGGCGGCGCAGCTCGATGCCTGGATCTTTGGCGCTGATGTGCGGGTCGGCGACGTATGGGCGCTGGGCCGCAAACGGGTCGTGGGCGGTCGGCATGTCGAACGCGAAACTATACGTCGCCGCTTCGAGCGAACCATGAAACAATTGCTGGACGCTTGACGGCACTGGGCAATCCGGATGTACCAATCATGCGGCATGGAGGCCAACGCAGCGTGAGTGCAGTCGATCTTTCACAGATGGATGCGCCCTCGGAAGACCGGGAAAGCACCCTTCACCAGCGCATTGTCGGCGATATCGAAGGCAAGATTGTCTCCGGTGAATGGCCGGTGGGTCACCGCATTCCGTTCGAAGTCGACTTGGCCAAGCACTATGGCTGCTCGCGCATGACTGTGAACAAGGTGCTGACCCAGCTTGCCCGCGCCGGCCTGATCGACCGTGTCAAAAAGAGCGGCAGCTTCGTCAGCCGGCCGCAGGCGCAATCGGCGGTGCTCGAGATCAATGACATCCGCAAGGAGGTCGAATCCCTCAAGCTGGCCTATTCCTTCACGCTGACAAGGCGCGTCCGGCGCAAGGCAACCAGCGCCGATCGCGTGCGGCTCGACGTGCCGCGAGCGGCATCAGTACTGGCGCTGACCTGCCTGCACCTGGCAGGCAGCAAGCCGTTCTGCTCGAGGAACGCCTGATCAGTCTCGACAGCGTGCCGGGCGCCGAGGCGGCCGATTTCGGCAAGACCACGCCCGGCCAGTGGCTGCTCAGCCAGGTCCCCTGGAGTTCCGCCGAGCATCGCATTTTTGCCGTGGCTTCCGACGCGGAGACCTCGGCATCACTCGCCGTGCCTGTGGGCACGGCATGCCTTGTCATCGAGCGCCGCACCTGGAGCGGGGCAGGGCCGGTGACACAGGTGCGCTTCACCTACCCCGGCGATCGTCACGCGCTGGTGGCGACCTTCACGCCGGCATCATAGCGTGCCGAGGAAGGCAACCTGTCTATGTATAGACATGATGGATGGGAAGTGCTCATATCAATCCTACCAGCGTTCATGAAGGGGAGGTCGTGATGTTTGGTCCTCTTTCATTCAGCTTGGCGCCGCGCGCCTTGGTCACCGGTGGAAGCCGTGGCCTCGGGCAGGCCATCGCACTGGCGCTGAGCCGAATGGGCGCGGAAGTCTGCGTGACCTCCCGCAGTATTGAGGCCCTCGAGGGCACGCTTGAACTGCTGGCGGCCGAGGGCATAGCGGGCAGGGGGCTCGCCTTCGATGTGCGCGACGTCGCCGCGATCAGTGCCCGCATCGATGCGCTTGTCGCCGACTGGCCCATCGACATTCTCGTCAACAATGCGGGCTTCGAGAGCGTCTCGCCATCGGCCGATGTCGATGAGGCGCTTTGGGACAGCATTGTCGACACGAACCTCAAGGGCAGCTTTTTCGTGTCGCAGGCGGTGGCCCGCAGCATGGCGCAGCGCGGCGCCGAGGGGGCGATCGTCAATCTGTGCTCGTTGACCTCCTTCGTCGGCATACCGACGGCGGTGCCCTACACGGCTTCAAAGAGCGGCCTGCTCGGCATGACGCGGGCCCTGTCGGCCGAATGGGCCGCCGCCGGCATTCGCGTCAATGCGATCGCGCCGGGCTATTTCCAGACTGAGATGACCGAGGTGTTCTACGTCGACGAGGCCTGGGCCAAGGCCATGCTGGGAAAGATACCGCAGCGGCGTTTTGGCCACATGGACGATGTCGGAGGTGCCGTAGTGTTTCTCGCCAGCGATGCGGCGCGCTACATTACCGGGCAGTGTTTGGCCATCGACGGGGGGTTCTTGGCGTCGATCTAACTCGTATGCCTAAGATTTGAGCAGTCCCCAAAAATGCACACGATCAGATTGACTCCAGGAATATTATGTATAGACATCATGCTGCGAACTGACCGGTACGCCCGGTCTCCGTTGCGATCCTGAGCGACTTGGGGAAGAGCGATGACAAGTCAAACCGCTGACCGATCCGTCCCCCGCGCTGGCCAGATCGCCGTGTCGGTGAACAATGTCGACATGGTCTTCGGCAACTCGCACGCCGTTAAGAACGCCTCTTTCGAGCTTGAGGAAGGGCGGTTCCTGACCATCCTCGGACCATCCGGCTCCGGCAAGACCACGCTGCTGCGCATGATCGCCGGTTTCCAGAAGCCAAGCGCGGGCGAGATCGTGATCAACGGCATCCCGGTGAGCGCGGCCCCACCGCACAAGCGCTCGATCGGCATGGTGTTTCAGAAGCTGGCGCTGTTTCCACACATGACGGCATCCGAGAATGTCGCCTTCCCGCTGAAGATGCGTCGCTTCGATGCGCGGACCATCCCCGATCGCGTGAAGCGCTATCTCGACCTGGTGCAATTGGGGCCCTATGCCGACCGGCGCATCCATCAATTGTCCGGCGGGCAGCAGCAGCGCGTGGCGATCGCCCGGGCGCTGGTGTTCGAGCCCGACCTGCTGCTGCTCGACGAACCGCTGGCAGCGCTCGACCGCAAGCTGCGCGAGGAAATGCAGCTGGAATTCCGCCGCATTCAGCGCGAACTTGGCGTGACCACCATCAACGTCACCCACGACCAGCGCGAGGCGCTGGTGGTCAGCGACGAGGTGATCGTCATGGACAAGGGCGAAATCCAGCAGATGGCGCCCCCTTCGACGACCTACCGCAATCCGGCCAATGCCTTCGTCGCCGGCTTCATCGGCGTCACCAATTTCATCTCCGGCACCCTTGTCTCCGCCGCGGGTTCGGAAGTTGCCTTCAACGCGGGCGGCGAAACAATTTCCGGAGCCTGGTGCGCCAGTGGCGCGGTTCCAGCGGCCGGTTCCGCCGTCACCGGCGCCCTGCGCGCCGAACAGATCCGCCTGGCTGCCAACGAGGCAGGGCTCGCCAATTGTCAGACCACCCGTACCGGAACCGTTCGCGACGCGATTTTCGAGGGCGAGCGGACGGTCTATGAAATTGCCCTCGCATCATCGTCGGCCAGCCTACGGGTGTTCGACCATGATCCCGGCGCACACAAGCAATTTGCCATCGGGGAAACGGTGGCGATGGGCTGGAACGCACAGGATGTGCTGACCTACCCGAACTGAACCGGCAGGGTCCGGCAACAACAGGAGAACGGCATGACCAAGACGACCTCTATCCTCGCCCTTACCCGCCGCAGGTTTCTCGGCGGCGCCGCGGCCCTCGGCGGCCTCGCCGCGACCGGCTGGACTGGCCGGGCATTTGCTCAGGAACCCGAAAAGCCGGCCGAGATCATCGTGCGCGCCTGGGGTGGCTCATGGGTGGCGGCCCTGCAGGCCGGCGTCTCTGATCCCTTCACCGCTGCAACCGGCATCGCCGTTCGTCATGACCTGACCGAAGACAACGAGATCCAGCCCAAAGTCTGGGCCGCCGTAGCGCAGGGCCGTGTCCCGCCGATCCACATCAACTGGGACACCACCACCAACGCCACCAAATCGGCGCTGCGCGGCGTCACCGAAGACCTGTCCGATCTGCCGAACCTCGCCAACACCACCGAGCTGGCCAAGCCGGTCGGGCTCGATGGCTACCCGATCGTCAACACCTACGGCTATGTCTATGTGCTGGCCTATCGTCCGTCCGCGTTCCCCGATGGCGCGCCGGCCTCGCTGCAGGTGCTGCTCGACCCCAAGTTCAAGGGCCGCATCGCGCTCTACAATGACGGTATCGGCTTCCACTTCCCGGCCCAGGTGGCCGGTGGCGGCAAGCTCGAGGACATTCCGGCCAATATGGAGCCGGCCTGGGAGTTCATTCGCAAGGTCAAGGCTCAGGAGCCACTGCTGGGCGAAGACCCCGATTTCACCACCTGGTTCCAGAACGGCGAAATCGATCTGGCAGTGACCATTTCGACCAACGCCCGCGAAGCCATGAAGAACGGCATCGATCTCGCCTGGACCGTGCCGGAAGAAGGTTCCAAGTTCGAAACCGACGGCCTGTGGATCCCCAAGGGGCTGCCCGCGAACGAGCTGTACTGGGCCAAGCAGTACATCAACTTTGCGCTGACCGTCGAAGCCCAGCAGGTCTGGCTTGACGGCCTCGGGCTTCCGGGTGTCGTCCCCGGGGTCACGCCACCGGAAGGTCTGGCGGGCGATCCGTCCTATCCGACCGAACCGGAAGACTTCAAGCGCCTGATCCGCATTCCGACCGCCATCCAGGTGGAGCACGAAAGCGACTGGTTCAGCCAGTTCAAGGCCATCATGCAGGGCTGAACCACGCCCTCCGACCTCGGGGTGGCGTGCGCGCCACCCCGTTTCCAAGGAGCCTCCATGCCAACGTCCAAGCACGCCTATCCATTCCGCTGGCGCGTCATGGATGCCATCGAAGGTGCGGCGAGCATCCTGTGGCCGTCGCGCTTCTCGCGGGGCTTGCCGTACCTGATGTTGCTGCCGGCGGTGCTGTTGGTGATGCTGCTGGTCATCGGCATGATCCAGATCGCGGAATCAAGCGCACATACGCTCGACCGCACTACCTTCCTCGCCTCCGAGGACTATACCGGAGCCAACTACAGCCAGATTTTCTCGACCGGGCTCTACTGGACAGTGCTGTGGCGGAGCCTTCTGGGCTCGGTGATCGTGACGGCGATCTGCCTCGTCTTCGCCTTCCCCTACAGCTACCTGATGGTCCGCACCCCCTCGGCCCTGCTGCGCAAGTTTCTGCTCATTGCGCTCTTCCTGCCCTTCTTCATTGGCCAGGTCGTGCGCGCCTATGGCTGGCTGATCATTCTGGGCAACCAGGGCGTAGCGAACGGACTGCTCGGGCTGGTAGGCATCGAGCCGATCCGCTTGCTCTATAACTATCCCGCCGTGCTGTTCGGGCTCGTGCAATACATGCTGCCCTTTGCCGTATTGATGCTGGCTCCGGCGCTCACGGCCATTCCCGAAGAGATGGAATCGGCCGCCAACTCGCTTGGCGCCAGCTGGTGGCGGACCTTCATCCATATCGTGCTGCCACTGGCCAAACCCGGCCTCGTCGGCGCCGGACTGGTGGTGTTGACCCTCTCGCTCACCGATTTCGCCATGCCTGCCATCCTTGGCGGCGGCTCGCAGGATTTCATCGCCAACGCCATCTATGACCAGTTCTTCCGCACCTCCGACCAGGGCATGGGTGCGGCACTGACGCTGATCCTTGTGGGCGTTGGCTCGTTGGCAGTTGGTCTGGTCTTCACCCTTTTCGGTGCCGGCACCCTCGCCATGGGGCGCGACAAGAAGTGAACGCCCCGCTCAGCAAGACCATCGTCATCTGGCTCATGGTTGGCGCCGTGCTGATCGTGTTGTCGGCGCCCACCATCGTGGTGCTCGGCGCATCGTTCACTTCCGGCAACATCATCGCCTTCCCCCCCGACGGCTTTTCGCTGCAGTGGTACGCAAAGATCGCCATGGCGGCGGACCTGCGCAACGCCTTCATGCGCTCGCTCGCGGTGGCCGCTATCTGCACGCTGATCGCCATCCCCATCGGGACGCTGGCCGGCATCGCGCTCTCCAAATATGCGATCAGGTTCGAAAAGACCTTGCAGATCTATCTGCTGCTGCCTTTCACCATTCCGCTGATCGGCTCCGGAATTGGCATGATGCTGCTGTTCGGGCAGATGGGTGTGCTCGGCCAGATCTGGCCGGTCGGCGTCGCCTGCTGCGTCATCAATCTGCCCTCATGATCTGGGCCGTCACCGCCAGCGCCGGCAGCCTCGATCCCGACCTCGAGCTGGCCGCCGCCAATTGCGGCGCGCCGCCGATCTCGACCTTCCTCCATGTCACCCTGCCGGCCGTCATGCCCGGCGTGATCAGCGGCTCGCTGCTGATGTTCATCCTGGCGCTCAACGAGTTCCTCGTTAGTCTGCTGCTGACCGATGCGCGCACGGTGACCTTGCCGGTGCAGATCTACAACTCGATCCGCTCCATCATCACGCCGGACCTGGCGGCGATCTCGGTCGTCTTCATTGCCTGCGCGGCGCTGGTGATTGCGCTGCTCGATCGTCTGGTCGGCCTCGACATCTTCCTCAAATCGAAGTGACGTCAACGTCACCCTGCCAAAGCGAGATCCATCATGGCTGAAGTTTCCTTTTACGACTATGCGAGCCTGTCGGCGGAGGGCCGCGCCGCCCTGCTCAAGCGTTCCGAAGCCGACCTGTCGGGCGTCATCGAGAAGGTGAAGCCGATCATCGAGGCCGTGCGAACCGAGGGCGATGCAGCACTCGCGCGCTTTTCACGCGACCTCGATAAGTCCAGTGTCTCCGAAGACCAGATCCAGGTGACCCCGGCCGAGTTCGACGCTGCCTTCAAGCAGGTCGATGCCAAGGTCGTCGAGGCGATCCAGTTTGGGATCGAGAACATCCGCAGTTTCCACGAGGAGCAGAAGCCCGAGACCATGTGGATGAAGGAGATACGACCCGGCGCCTTTGCCGGTGATCGCTTCACCCCCATTCAGTCGGTTGCCCTCTATGTCCCGCGCGGCAAGGGCTCGTTCCCGTCCGTTACCATGATGACTTCGGTACCAGCAGCCGTCGCGGGTGTCCCAAACATCTCCATCATCACCCCGCCCGCCCCAGATGGCAGCGTCGATGCTGCAACGCTGGTCGCGGCGCGGCTCGCTGGCGTCGAGACGGTCTATAAGGTCGGTGGCGCCCAGGCCGTCGCTGCCGTTGCTTTCGGCACCAAAACCATCAAGCCGGCGCTGAAGATCGTCGGACCCGGCAGCCCCTGGGTTGTCGCCGCCAAGCGCCTCCTCTCCGGAGTGCTGGACACCGGCCTGCCGGCGGGGCCATCTGAAGCAGTAATCTTTGCCGACGACACCGTGCATGGCGGCCTCGCGGCGCTGGATCTGCTGATCGAGGCCGAACACGGCCCGGACTCGTCGGCCTATCTCGTCACCCACAGCCGCCGCGTCGTCGACGAGGCGCTGGCCGCCTTGCCTGACCACTGGGCCAGGATGACGGAGCAGCGTGTCGCCTTCTCGACGGCTGTGCTGACCGGCAAGACGGGCGGCATCATCCTCACCTCCTCGGTCGAGGAGAGCTACGCCTTCATCAATTCCTATGCGCCCGAACACCTCGAAATCCTCTCGACCGAGCCCTACGACCATCTCGGTCGCATCACCGAAGCGTCCGAAATCCTGCTCGGCCAGCATACGCCGTGTTCCATCGGCAATTTCGGCCTCGGCCCCAATGCGGTGCTGCCCACCAGCCGCTGGGCCCGCACCTATGGCCCGCTCTCGGTCACCGATTTCGTCAAGCGCAGCTCGATCGGCTATGTCACGGCCGCCGGCTTCCCACTGCTCGCCGGTCATGCCCATACCCTGGCGCTCTATGAGGGCTTTTCCTCGCATGCGCTGGCCGTGTCGCCGCTGCGCCAGCAGTTCATCAAGTAGCCAGACCATGCGCGCTGTCCGCCTGCATGGCGTCAAGGATCTGCGGTTCGAAGAGGTGCCGGCCCCCGCCGCGCCCGGCCCCGGCTGGGTGCTGATCGATGTCGAGGCGGCCGGCATTTGTGGTTCAGACCTGCACAACTTCTCGACCGGTCAGTGGATCTCGCGGTCACCCAGCATCGCCGGACACGAAGTCTGCGGTCGCGTCGCAGCGGTTGGCGCGGGCTGCTCGTTCGTCCCCGGCGACAGCGTCGTCGCCGACTCGCGCTATTGGTGCGGCACCTGCGCCAACTGCCGCGCCGGCGACTACAATTCCTGCGCGTCGCTCGGCTTTATTGGCGAGGTCTGCGACGGCGGCTTTGCGGAACAGATGCTCCTCCCCGAACGGCTGGTCCACCAGCGCCCCGCCACGCTCGACCCGCGCGCCGCTGCCATGGCCGAACCGCTGGCGGTGGCCTTGCACGCCATTGCCAAACTCGCGCCCAGGTCCGACGCGCCTGTGCTGATCGTCGGTTGCGGCACCATTGGCGGCCTTTGCGCGCTGGCCCTGTCGCAGACCCATCGCGGTCCAATCCTTCTCAGCGATCGCAATGCGGCGCGGGTCGAGATGGTCGCTGCTGTCTCCAGGGGGCAGGGGGTGGAACTCGACGCTGCCGCCATCGCCGCGGCGACTGGCGGCGCTCCGGTCCGCTATGTGATCGACGCCACCGGCAGCATCGCGGCCCTTCGCCAGATCCTCGAAGTCATCGGCTCCAACGCGACCCTTGCGCTCGTCGGCATCAGCCACGGCACGCTTGACCTCGACCCCAATCGACTGGTCGAGCGGGAGATCAATCTGGTGGGCTGCCATGCCTTTCGCGACGAACTGCCCGCGGCCATCGCTATGTGCACCGCGTTGCAGGACACCCTGATTTCTCTCATTGATACAACGATCGAGCTCGAAGCGGTTCCAGCCGCGTTCACGCGCCTGCTGGCCGGCCAAATGTCGGGCCTCAAGACCATCATCGCCATTGCCCCGGATACGGCCCGGTGACCGCCTTCATCAGCCGCACCGCCGCCATTCGTGCTGCAGCCAAGGAGGGACCTGACCGAGCCGAGCCGATGCTGGCCGAACTGCTGCGCGACCTCTTTGCCATCGAGCCCCGCAACGTCGCCATCAATCACGACCAGTACAGCCTCAATTCGCTGAACGGCTTTTTCGCGACCGACGATGGCGAGTTCTTCTTCAAGTTCCATCAGGAGGAGGGCGAGGAGGCGATGAGCGGCGAGTATTACCGCGCCGATATTCTGGCGCGGGCTGGACTGCCGGTCGATCAGCCCATCCATATGTCAGTGCTGCCAGGCGAACAGATCCTCGTCTATCGCCGCCGCCGCGACCCACGGTTCTCCGACGTTCTGCGCGCCCTGGATCTCGCGGATGATCCGGCAATGCGTGCCCGCGCCGTCGCTGCAGAGACTGCCCTTAGCCAGACCGTGTTCGAGGTCTATCGCCAGAGCCTCGGACCGATTGCCCCCGAACAGGCAAGCGCCGAGCCGATCAACCGCCTGTTCTACGAGCGCCTGATCGACCCGGCCACTGGGACCTATCGTGGCGGGCGCTGCCAGTTTCTATGTCGGCAAGCCGTTCCGTTTCCCGGGTGCCGACCTCACATGGGAACAGTTTGCCGGCGCCCGCTTTGTCATCAACGGCATCGCCTATCGCGACACGGTTGGACAGCTCTTTGACCGTGCTCATGCCCGGCTGCTGCCGGCGCTCCTCGCCGATGCCGGAGGCGTCGTTGCCCATGGCGACGCGCATAATGCCAATGTCTGGTACACCGACGGGGCCGAACGGGCCGTGCTGTCCTTCTTCGACCCGGCCTTTGCCGGCGCCCATGTCCCGACGCTGCTGGCCGAGGTCAAGACGACCTTCCACAACATCCTTGCCCACCCCCTGTGGCTCTATGACCCCGACGAGGCCGAAACGCGCTACGAGGCCACGGCGCAGTTCAGGGATGGTACGCTCTCGGTCGACACCAACTGGACGCTGAGCCCCGTGCGCCGCGACCTGCTCGCCGTCAAGGCCGACAGGGCCTGGCGCCCGCTGCTGCAACTGCTCAAGGATCGCGGCCTGCTCCCGGCCGACTGGCGCGATGTCGTGCGCCTCGCGCTGTTCCTCTGCCCGACGCTGGTCATGAACCTCCGGGCCGGTGCCGGCCGGCACAACCCCACATCATCCCTCATCGCCTTCGCCAACGCCGTACGTGCAGGCAGCGAGCCGATCGACACCAGCGACGACCTGTCCCGCCTGTTTGATCGCATCACGCCGGGGCCATAGGGAGCGCTGAAGCCAGTTTTGGTATCGCCTTTCGAGGGCGAGACTCGCACCCTTTCACTTGGCCAAGTACAAGAGACGCTCGAAGCGTCCACAGGACGAGGGTGCGCCGAACTAGCGGCGCGAGGGGATCGATAGATGAAAAAGCTCGCCCGCATCGCCACGACGTCGCTTGCCACGCTGGAGCCGTTTGCGCCGCCCTATAACCTTGCCGAGCCCGACCCGGATGAAACCTTCGCGCGCGGTCTGGCTCTGGTCGACGCGGCCGGTGCTCAACACGCCGATCTCGTCTGCCTGCCGGAAACCTTTGCCGCCGCCGGTCTGCCGAGTGCGCGCATCGCCGACCTGGCTGAGCCGATCGATGGTCCCTCCTTTGCGGCGCTTGCGGATCGGGCCCGCACCAACCGAGTCAATCTCGTCGCTGGCGCCTTCCTCAAGCGCAGCGGCGCAATCGAAAACGTCTCGGTCCTTTTCGACCGGGACGGCGAATTGGTCGGGACCTATTCCAAGCGCCATCCAACGGAAGGCGAGATCGAGGGCGGCGTGACACCCGGCAACGCGATGGGTGTGTTCGATAGCGATATAGGGCGTATCGGCCTCGCCATCTGCTTTGACCTCAACTGGCGCGACTTGTGGGCCGGGATGAAGGCCGAAGGGGCCGAGATCGTCGCCTGGATTTCTGCCTACGAGGGTGGTTTTCCGCTGCAGGCCTATGCCTGTCTCCATGATTTCATCGTGGTGTCTGCGGTCCAGTCCTATACCGGCAAGATCATTGATCGGTCGGGCAGGGTGCTGACGTCCACCAGTCGCTGGGGGAGATTGGCCAGCGCCACACTGGACCTCGACCAGCGCTGGTTCCATACCGATGGCCAGGCAGAAAAGCTGCTCGCCGTCCAATCCCGCTATGGCGACCGGCTGGTGCTCGAGACCCGTGGCGAGGAACATCTCTTCGTCATTTCGCGCCTCGATCCCGACCTGTCGCTCGATGCTGTCATCGCGGAATTCAGCCTGATCGAACTGGCCGATTACCTCGGCCGCTGCACCACTGCCCAAGAACAGGGCCGCCGCGTTCGCTAAAGGTCAGTGCCATGGCACCTGGGGGCCCGGCGGAGCCAAACGCTCCGTTACCTCGATCTTGTTGAGGGCCGTGGCATCGAGCTGCTTGAAGTCGAAATCATAGCCGATGCCGGGTTCGTCACTGACCGTCAGATTGCCGTCGATGATCGACAGCGGGCCGAGCTTGTCGAGGCTCTTGATCTGCTCCTCGTTCATCACGAGCTGCTCGTAATAGTCGTTATTCGAGATGGCAGCGCAGATCTGCGCGTTCTCCCGTCCCATGCCGTGTACCTGAGCCCGCATCCCGTGGCTTTCGCTCAGATGCGCTACCTTCATCGAGCCGGTGAAACCGCCCTTGTAGAAGGTCGAGACCCGCGTCATGTCGAGCGCCTTGTTCTCGATCCAGGTCGCCATGTTGCCGTGTACGCCGTCCGACGTCTCGGCCGCCAAGATCGGGATATCGAGTTTTTCGCAGAGCTTGGTGTAGCTGCCCAGGTGGAACTCGCGCATCGGCTCTTCGTACCAGAGAAAGCCGAGATCCTGGATCGCCTTGCCGAACTCCAGTGCGTTGACATAGTCCCAGCCGGCCGAGCCGTCGAACATCAGGTCTGCGTCCGGTCCCACCCACTTGCGAAGGTTCTTGCAGAGCTCGATATCGCGCTTCACTGGCCCGCCCCAGGCATGGAGCTTGAACGCCTTGAAGCCAACGTCTCGGCTCATCTTGATGTAGCGTTCGTACTCATCCATGGTCGGCCAGGTGACCGTCGAGGCATATGCCGGCACCACGCGGTCGTCCCCGCCCAGCAACTGGTAGATCGGCATCTTCGCGTGTTGCGACTTGACGTCCCAACACAGCATGTCGAGCATCCCGAGCGTCCGCATGTGGAACTCTTCGATCCGGTCGAGTTCCCAGATCAGCCGCCACATCCGCTCGGTCAGCAGTGGGTTCTCGCCGATGAATTCGTGGAACCGCCGCCGCACCAGGTCGATCACCGCCTCGCCGCGGCCCATCTCAATGGACCCGAAGAGACCGCTGTCAGTCTCCATCCGGATCACCGCCTTGTGGGGTTTGGTGCGCGCGGGATGTCACCATGCGAGCCGGGAATGCCGTCCCGCCAGATGAACTTTGGCCCTGGCTCCTGGTCGACGAGCCAAGCGGTAAACCCCGTGATTTTCATTTAGTCCTCCAGAAGACGTAAAGCGATGCGGTGCCTAGCCCTTTTCGGCCCCTGACAGGGTGCCCGAGCGGACGAAGCGTTGTGCGACGATGAAGATGAGCAAGACCGGCAGGATGACGAGGATCGCCGCGAGGATGACCTCGGGCTTCTTGATCGGCACGTCGTTGGCCGGCAGGTTGCTGAGGGCGCCCGAAGTCGAGATCAGCACCGTCAGGCCGACCGGCAGGTTGTAGAGCTTGTCGTCGCTCAAGAGCACGAAGGCGAGGAAGTAGTTGCTCCAGATGCCGATGAAGCTGAAGAAGGCCACCAGCGCGACGATCGGCCGGGCGAGCGGCAACGCGATGCGGGTAAACAGTTCGAACCGGTTCGCCCCGTCGATCCGTGCCGAGTCCATCACGCCCTTGGGCAGCGATGTCGAAAAATACACGTAGGTAAGATAGACGCCAAACGGGAAGAAGCCGCTGGCAAGGATCAGCCCTGCGTAGCTGTTGTTGAGCCCGAGCAGGTTCATCTCGAGGAAGATCGGCAGCACCACCGCCGTCGAGGGCGTGATCATGGCGATCAGCGTCACCACTAGGATCAGCTTGCGCCCCCGAAACTCGGACGCCGCCAGTGCGTAGCCCGCGGGGATCGAGGCGATCAGCGACAACGCCACGCCGCCCACGGAGTAGATCAGCGAGTTCATCGCCCAGTTGACGATCTGGAAGTTGTTGTAGGTGGTGAGGTTGTTCCAGGTCGCGATGAAGCTGTCCCAGGTGCCCAGCGTGAACGGCGGGTCGGCGAACAGTGACGCCTGCGACCGCGTCCCTGCCAGCAGCAACCACAGGAGCGGAATGCCGTAAAAGCACACTGCGAACAGCAGCACGGCATAGACGACGAAACGCCCCAGGTTGAGACGGAATGGCGGAGTGCGAGCGTCGGCCATGATCCCTCAATCGATCTTGTAGAAGCGGGTGGCGAACACGATCACCAAGGCGATGATGATCGAGGTGCTGACCAGCATGGTACTCAGAGCCGCCGATGCGCCGAAATCGCCCATGCGGAAGGCGTACTGGAACGCCATCTGGTTGAGCGACCAGTCGTTCTGCGCCGATTGCGGCCCGGCCAGCTGCATCAGCTGCGGCTCGACAAACAGCTGGAGCCCTGCGGCAAAGCTGAGGATGCCCATCAGCACCAGCGATCGCCAGATCATCGGCAGCTTGATGCGGATGGCGAGCTGGAAGCGATTGGCGCCGTCGACGCGGGCAGCCTCCATCACCTCGGTCGGCAGGCTCGACAACGCCCCGCCGAACACCACGATCCAGCCGCCGGAGCTCGAAAAGTACGCCATCAGCGCGAACACTCCGGCAAGCCCGATGCCCGTGATGACGTCAATGCTGTAGGTCCAGCCTGCCGCATGCAGCAGCCCCTGGAACGGGCTCACGCCGGGGTCGAGCAGGAACAGCCAGAGCACGACCACGGCAGATGAGGTCACAGCGCCCGGCAGGAAATAGATGGTGCGCAGCGTCGTCGCCGTCTTGCGCCCCACGCTGTCGAGCATCAGCGACAGCGTCGCCACCCCGACCATCGTCATCGCCACCCAGATGACCACGAACCAGAGCACGTTGACCGCAGCAGCGGGCACGCGGAAATCGTTGAACACGAACTCGTAGTTGGCGAGCCCGTAGAAGGCATTCTCGATGGTGTCGACGAAGCTGAGTCCGAACGCATAGGCGACCGGAAACACGCCGAACATGATCAGCAGCACCAGGTAAGGGAGCAGCAGCAGATAGGCCATGCGCGTGTCGCGCTGCCCCTTCCGTCTCGCCGCACGGGCGCGATCACGGGGGGCTGTCGGCGATGCTGTGTCGGCGATGGCGCTCATCTTGGTCCAGCAGGCAGATCGACGGGATGGTGTCGGCTGGGCGAGTCGGGGGACACGCCCAGCCGGGGGAGGCTGGCCTTACTCGACGGTATAGCCGTTGAGCTTGGCGAGGTTGACCAGTTCAGTCTGCAGCGCCGGCAGCGAGGACTCGACGGTCTGGCCCTTGGCGATGTTCGCCGAGACGATCTTCACGATGGCATCCTCGACCGAGAAGCGCAGCGACACGTAGCCTGGATGGCTGTACTCAGCCGCCTTGACCTGCATGTCGAACACGTCGGGCGACGCGTAGTATGCGTCCGCCTTGAGGCGTTCGCCCCAGGCGAGCGACGATGGCTTGTGTGCCGGCAGGGTGACGGCCGTGGTCTGGTTGGTGATATCGCTCGACATCCAGGTGATCAGGTCGGCGACCTCGGCCGGATGCGCGGTATCCTTCCAGCCGCCATACACGCCGCCGCCCCAGCTCCAGGTGAGCGGCTGGGCCTGGTCTTCCCACCTGAGCGGCAGGGCCACGGCGAGCTTGCCGGGGGGCATTTCGTAGGTCGGCTTGATGACATACTCGCCGAACCAGGTCGGACCGACCATCAGCGGCACCTTGCCAGCCTTCACCAGCTCGACGACGGAAGGATCGAAGGGACCGACCTTGCTGAGGCTGCGACGGAGATCATGTGGTCGATCATCCGCGCAGGCTTCAGGCACTTCTCGGTGGTGAGGTCGATCTTGACGGTGTCGTCCTTGCCCTCGACCGGCATCACCATGTCGCAGCCACCGGAGACGAGGAACGCCTGGAACGGCACCATGGGCGAGCCGAGCGAGTAGCCCTTGGCGACCAGTTCGTCACCGAGCGCCTGGTACTCTTCCCATGTGGTCGGCACCTTTGCGCCGAGGCTCTCCATCAGCGGCTTGTCGTACCACACGACGTCATGCGCGATGTCGTTGCGCATGCAGAGCAGCTTGCCGTTGATGTAGCAGGGCGAATTGGCGTTGGGGTAGAACTCGTCGAGCGTCGACTGCGGCACCTTGTCGGTCAGGTCGAGCAAGTAGTTAGACCGCCGCGTCGACAGCTGCGCCGCATAGCCGATATCGTTCATGAAGGTGACGTCGGGCACTTCCGACTTCGACTGCATGCCGAGCTGGATCTTCGCCACGAGCCCCGCCGGTCGATCGTGGTGACGTTGAGCTTAACGTTGTCGTGGGTCTTGTCATAGAGGTCGAACATCGTCAGCCGCACCGGGTCCGACCAGACGTTCAACGTCACTTCCTGCGCCACTGCCGCGCCGCCTGCAAGCATGAGCCCGCCGACCAGCCCGCTCGCTGTGCCCAGGGCATTCCTTCCGAGAATTCGCATGTCAGTCTCCTCCTGTTGCGCCCGGGCTTTGGTGCCGGGCCTTATGCGTTCGCCGCCGAGGCGATGGCCGTCCCGTTGGCGTCGAAAACGTAGAGCTGGCTGGGCTGTATCCCCACCTGCACCTGCTGGCCGGGCGAGAAATCGGCCTGCCCCATCACCTGCACGGTGATCACTTCCGGCGTGCCGCCATCGAGATAGGCGAAGGTGATGTTCCCCAGTCGCTCGATAGACTCGACCCGCGCCGGCATCCCGGTCATCCCCGCGGGCAGCACCCCGCCATCCGCGAAGATCTGCAGCGCCTCGGGCCGCACACCCACCGTCACCGCGTCGCCCGCTGCCCCGCGCGAGGCGCCAAGGTCGAACTGCGTCGCAGCGCTGGCGTCGAGCCGCACCGTTGACTTGCCCGCCCCGCTGCTCACCAGTTTGCCCGGCATCAGGTTCATCTTCGGCGAGCCGATAAAGCCCGCCACGAACACGTTGGACGGTCGCGAATAGAGTTCGAGCGGCGGCCCCACCTGCTGGATCCGCCCCGCATCGAGCGCCACGATCCGGTCGGCAAGCGTCATCGCCTCCACCTGGTCGTGCGTCACATAGATCATCGTCGTGCCAAGCTCGCGATGCAGCCGCTCGATCTCGAGACGCATCTGCACGCGCAGTGCCGCATCGAGGTTCGAGAGCGGCTCGTCGAACAGGAACACTTTGGGGTTGCGGACGATGGCGCGGCCGATGGCGACGCGCTGCCGCTGGCCGCCCGACAGCTGTGCCGGCGACCGGCTCAGCAACTCGTTCAGCCTGAGGATACGCGCTGCTTCTTTCACCCGCTTGTCGATCTCCGTCTTCGACAACCCCGCCAGCTTCAGGTTGAAGGCAATGTTGTTGTAGACGTTCATGTGCGGATAGAGCGCGTAGGACTGGAACACCATCGCAATGCCGCGCTCGGACGGCTCCGCAAATGTCACGTCCGCGCCATCGATGAGGATGTCGCCATCGCTCACCGTTTCCAGGCCAGCGATCATCCGCAGCAGTGTCGATTTGCCTGAGCCCGAGGCGCCCACGAACACCACGAACTCGCCCTTGTCGATGGTCAGGTCGACGCCGGTGATGACGTCGACTGTCCCAAAGGACTTGCGCACGTTCTTCAGCTCGACCGCTGCCACTATCGACCCCTGACGGCAGGGTTTCGCTCGATCCAACGCATTGTATGTCTCCCCATTGAGATATTAATGAACCGTATTAATATCTCAGGTCAAGCGTCAGGATGATTTTGAGCGGCTGATAACGTGATTAATCAGCTGCGCGGGGTCATCGCCGGGCGCAGGGTTTGTGTACTCGCCCGGACTGGATTGAGGCTGGGCGAGGCGATAGACAGGGGCAGAACACGATGACGACCCAGACCAGCAGGTACCAATGACCGACGTCCGCGCCGACAACGAAGGCTACCGGCGCTTCCGCGAGGCCATGCAGGCGGGCATCCTCACGCCCGGCATGGTGGTAACGCAGAACGAGCTCTGCGAACTGATTGGACTATCGCTCTCGCCGCTGCGCGAAACCCTGGTGCTGCTGGAAGAATTCGGCCTCGTCGAGATCAAGCCGCGCACCGGCATACGGATCGTTTATCCGGAGGTCGCGTTCATCCGCGAGAACTACCAGTTCAGGATCATGATCGAGGTGTTCGCGTTGCGCAGTTTTGGCGACAGCGTGACGGAGGACTGGATCGACAACATGATTGCCAGCCACGAGGAATGTCGTACCACCCTCGTTGACAGCAGCCTGTTTGAAGACGCCCAGCTCAAGTTCGCTCGACTGGATCGCCGCATGCACCTCGAGATCGTCGAGGCGCTCGGCAACAGGGCCATCCTGGATACCCATCGACGCCTGCAAGACAACATTTCCATGGCGCAACAGGTGCACCGCCGCCCGAACTTTCGCGGCGCCTTGCTCCAGACCATCGACGAGCACATGAAGATTCTCGAGGCGCTCAAGAGGCGAGATGTCGATCAGGCCATTGCCGCCCTCGAGGCGCATTTCCGCGGCGCAACCCACAGGACCTTCGCCGTATAGATCACGAAGGGTTCATGCCCCTCCCGAAGCGCCGAATGAAGGGACGAGGGCGACACGTGCGACCGCTGGTCGAGCCGCGGCGTCACACCGTCGTCCTCCAAGAACATGGTCCCAATCCGGATCGTTCGGCGGCTCAACGCTACCAGTTGGTGAGCGAGCCATCGACCCTGTGAAACAGCGGCAGGGACTCGTGCTCGAACGGGTAACGCTTCAGTCCCTCCCAATCGACCTCAAGGCCAAGTCCGGGCGCATCCGAAGGGATCAGCCAACCATCCTCCCAACGGTGACCACTGACGATGACGTCTGAGAGACTCTCTCCAGGTCGCCGCGGAAGCTCCTGGACCAGCATGTTCGGCGTCGCCATGTTCAGGTGGAGGCAGGCGGCGGTGGAAACCGGGCCGATCGGATTATGTACAGCTATGTCGATGAAGTGTGTTTCACACCAGCCTGCGATCTTCCTCGCTTCGGTGAAGCCAGCCGCAATGCACATGTCGATCCGCGCATAGTCGATCAGCTCCTCTTCGATGAGAGACCGAAACTGCCACTTGGTGCCGAGTTGTTCACCGGCGGCGATCGGCACCGCAGTCTGCTCCCGCAGTCGACGGTACGATTCCGGATTCTCGATGCGGATGGGGTCCTCGATGAACATCGGGCGGTACGCCTCGACGCCCCGGCACAGTCGCACCGCATCCGGCACGCTGGTGCGCGTATGCGCGTCGAAGCTCAGCTCAATGTCGGGGCCAAGCTCGGTCCGCAACAGGCGGAACGTTTCGATCGCATAGTCAACGGCCTTGTGCGGCTCGTAGATGCCGTCACCGACGGGGCCACTCGACCAGCGCAGGCAGTTCCAGCCCTCGGCCACCCTGACGCGAGCATCAGCGAGAAGCACTTCAGGCGTGGCGCCGCCAATGTGGCAGTAACAGTCAACCTTGTCGCGAACCTTGCCGCCCAGCAACTGGTAGACCGGTACGCCCAGGGCCTTGCCCTTGATGTCCCAAAGGGCAATGTCGATTGCCGCCATTGCAGAGGTGAGGACCTGATTGGAGGGGTGAAAGCCGCTGCGCCACATCAGCTGCCAAAGATGCTCCGAGCGCATCGGGTCCTCACCCACCAGCAGCGGCGCCAGCGCGCGAATAATGCCAGCGACGCCTTCCTCACGCGATGTGAGTCCGCCTTCGCCGATCCCGATGAGGCCCTCGTCGGTTTCGACTTTCACAAACAGCATGGTGCGCCACTCCTTAACGAGGTGCGCAGTCACCGACGTGATCTTCATCTTGCATTCCCTTGCTGGGTCAATTCGCGGCTGGCCGCCGCCTCTCCGGATGGCTCGAATGGCATCGAATGGGTGTTGAGACGTCCTCAGATTGCTGATTGCCTTGTGGTCGCAAGCAAGAAGCTTACTCCCCGACAAACAGGTCGTCGCTGCCCTTGATCATGCTGGCCATGACTTCGAAGGAGGACTCCAGGTGGATGCGCATGGCCAGTTCGGCCTGGTCGGCGCTGCCGCGACGGATCGCTTGCACGATCTGCTCGTGTTGTTGGGTGACGCGTTCGAGGTGCCCGGGAATTGGTGCTGAAAGTTGCCGCATCCGGTCGAGGTCGACTTTCGCCATGGAGATGTAGCGCCATAGGCGGGTCATGCCGCTGAGTTCAGCGATGCTGCCGTGAAAGTCATCGTCAGCACTGAGATAGGTCTTGAGTGTATTGTCGGCCAGAATTTGACGCATGCGGTCGAGTATGGAGTCGAGCCGCGCTAGGGCCGTGTCGTCCCGGCGCAACGCGGCGCGGCGCACACCTTCGATTTCCAGTGCCCGGCGGATGATAAATCCCTCCTCGGCTAGCTGGAAGGAAATGCGGCTCACGTAGGTGCCCGATTGCGGCACCACGATCACCAGACCCTCATCGGCCAGCTTCTGCACCGCCTCACGCACCGGCGTGCGCGATACGCCATTTGCCAGACAGATGTCCTTCTCAATGATTGCAGAGCCCGGCGCCATCTCGAGCAGGATGATGCCGCGGCGCATGAACTCATATATCTGAAGCGCCTTCGGTGTTGATCGGCGTTCCACGGCGATATGTCCCATGTGCCAGAAAATTCCACAAAAGTTGGGGGTGCGCAATCAAAGAAGACGTTTTCCACGCTATCCAGGGCTGGCTTAAGTCCTCAACTCATATATTACTTTGAGTAAGGAGGCTGCCCTAACGGGTGGCGGGGGGTGAGATGAGCGCGATCAGCCATTTGGCGCGCGTCGAGTTCGGCGAGGGACCGGCGGCGCGGCTGCGAGAGTATCTTCGCAAACTCGGTGGAGCGCGGTCGTCTATCGCGACGGACCAGGGTGCGATCGCCGCTGGCTTCGTCGGTCGTCGCACGTCCGGGCTGGCCAATGGCGTGGTCTATGCACGACGCGGCTTGAGGGGGGCGGTGACGTCGATGCAAATCCGCGATGCAGCGATCAAGGCGCCGACCATGAGCCGCGCCCGATGACGGTGTTGCTCGAGCTGCGCGGTGTTTCGAAGTCCTTCGCCGGCATCCGCGTGCTCAAGGATGTCGACTTCGACGTCCGCCCCGGGGAAGTGCACGCCCTGATGGGCGAGAACGGGGCCGGTAAATCCACCCTGATCAAGATCATTTCAGGCGTACATGCTCCCGACGAAGGCGGCATCATACGTATCGGGGATACGCAGCACAAAGCATTGAGTTCACGCGCCGCCGCACGAGGCGGCATCGCCACGGTCTACCAGGAATTGCTGCTCTTCCCCGAGCTTTCGGTTGCCGAAAATGTCTTCCTCGGCCACGCCCCGCGAACGCGCCTGGGGACGCTGGACTGGTCGCTTATGCGGCGGCAGGCGCGACAACTGCTGGACTCCCTCGACAGCCACGATCTCGATGTCGATGCCAAGGTCGGCACGCTTTCGGTCGCCAACCGCCAGCGCGTGGAGATCGCCAAGGCGCTGAGCCAGAATGCCCGCGTGCTGATCATGGACGAACCGACGGCGGCGCTCGCCGACGCCGACGTGCGCAGGCTGATGGTCGTCGTCAAGCGGCTGCGCGAACGCGGAGTCGGTATCGTCTATGTCAGCCACAAGTTACCCGAGGTTTTCGAAACAGCCGACCGGGTCACGGTGCTGCGTGACGGGGCGCTGATTGGCACCCACCCGATTGCCGACGTCACCGAGCAGAGCCTCGTCGGCATGATGGTCGGGCGCGATATCGCGCAACTCTTTCCCAAGCCGGTACCCAATATCGGCGACGTCATTTTGCGAGTGAAGGGTCTCTGCTTCGGCGACCGCGTACGCGACATTTCCTTTGATCTGCGTCGCGGCGAAATCCTCGGCATCGCCGGCCTTGTCGGCTCGGGGCGCACGGAGATGGCACTGACGATTTTCGGCATTACTCCCGCGACGGCCGGCAGCATCGAGCTCGACGGGCGCGTCATCAGCATCAATTCGCCGCGCCAGGCCCGTGACCTCGGCATCGCCTATGTGCCCGAGGACCGCGGGCTGCAGGGTCTGGTGCGGCCCATGAGCATTGCCCAGAACGTCTCGATGGCGGCACTCCACCGCGTCACCAACGGTCTCTTCATGCGCTTTGCTGAAGAAATCAGGTTGGCCGTCGAGGCAATTGCGCGGCTCGGCATCCGGGCCCGTGGTCCCGAGCAGGTGGTGGGCCAGCTCTCTGGCGGCAACCAGCAGAAGGTGGTGCTGGGCAAGTGGTTGGCAACGAACCCGCGCATCCTGATCATGGATGAACCCACCCGCGGCATCGATGTCGGTGCCAAGTCCGAGATCCATGCGCTGATGGGGAAACTCGCGCAGGAGGGCATGGCTATCGTGATGATCTCGAGCGAACTGCCTGAAGTGCTCGGCATGGCCGACCGCGTGCTGGTCATGAACGGCGGCACCAGCGTCGCCACCATCGATCGGGCCCAAGCCAGTCCGGAAACCGTTGGTGCTGCCATGACCCTGGCGACCCGCAGCCTAGAGGTGGCCAAGTGACGACCGATCACGCCCCGGCATTCGTTGCCAAGCGCACCGGCCTTGTCCGCTTCATTTCCACCTATGGCCAGGAAGTGGTCATCGCCGGCGCGATCATTGCGCTCTTCGTGCTTGTTTCGATGGTGTCGCCGCGCTTCCTCTCCGCTAACAATCTCAACACCATCATTTCGGGCAATGCCTATATCGCGGTGGCTGCGATCGGCATGTCGATGATCATCATCACCGGCCACATCGACGTCTCGGTAGGGGCGCTGATCGGCGTGCTGGCAACCATCTCTGGCACGCTCGCGACCGCCGGCTATCCGGTGTGGATTGCCTGGACGCTGCCGATCCTGATCGGCGTCGGCATCAACGCGATCGTCGGCGCGCTGGTCGCCTACGGCAGAATTCCGTCCATCGTGGTGACGCTCGGCATGCTTTCGATCCTGCGCGGCGGACTGGTTTCGATCACCGGCGGCGCCTGGATCAACGACCTGCCGCCAGATTTTCACCTCGCCCAGCAACGCCTGCTCGATATACCCATCCCCATCTGGTTCATGGTGGTGCTGACCGTGGGGGCGTTCCTGTGGATGCGCCACACGGCCTTCGGACGCTCGCTGTTTGCCATCGGCGGCAATATCGAGGCGGCACGCGCCTCCGGCATCCCGGTGGAACGCCGCGTGGTGCAGGTCTTCATGATCCACGGCGCCTTTGCCGGCCTCGCGACGGTGCTCTTCGCCACACAGCTCCGCATCATCCAGTCGACCGTGCCGCCTAACCTGGAACTGACCATCATCACAGCTGCAGTGATCGGCGGCGTCTCCATCCTGGGCGGCACCGGCACGGTGATCGGTTCGACGCTGGCGGCGATCCTCTTTTCAGCCATCGGCTCGGCGATGATCTTCATCAACGTTTCGCCCTACTGGCTGCGCGCCGTCATCGGCGTGCTCATCCTCATCACCGTTCTGATCGACATGGCGCGTCGGGTGCGCGAACAGCGGAGCGCCAAGCGATGACCTGGCAAAAGCTGCTGCGACACGAGACGATCCTGGCTCTGCTGACAGTTCTCGCGCTGGTGGTTCTGGCCAGTCAGTCGGACAAGTTCTTCACGCTCGACAACCTGCTAAACCAGGGTCGGTTGATGACCGAGGTCGGGCTGATCGCGGTGATCATGACTTTCGTGATCATCACGGGTGGCATCGACCTCAGCGTCGGCTCCATCCTCGGGCTGGTTGCCGTTCTGCTGGGCGTGTTCTGGAAGAACATGGGCCTTCCACTACCTGTGGCCATCGGGCTCGGGCTCATGGTCGGGACGCTGGCCGGGCTGATCAACGGGCTGATCATCACCCGCTTTCGGGTGCCCCCGCTGATCGCCACGCTAGGCACTCTGGCGCTCTACCGCGGCATCGCCGAGGGCATTTCCGAAGCCCGCTCCGTGCGGGGCTATCCCGACTGGTTCTTTGTTCTCGGTCAGGGCCAGTTCTGGGGCGTGCCTGTGCAACTCTGGATCCTCGGGGTCGTAACGCTGGTCGCTGCCATCATTCTTGGCACCACCGTCTGGGGCCGCGGGGTCTACGCCGTCGGTCACAACGAGACAGCCGCCCGGTTCTCCGGGCTGCAGGCCGACCGCATCAAGCTGGCGATCTACGCCGCGTCGGGTTTTGCGGCAGCGCTGGCGGCAGTCATTTTCGTGTCACGGGTCTCGACCACCCGCTCCGACATGGGCACCGGCATCGAGCTCGACGCCATTACCGCCGTGGTGCTCGGCGGTACCTCGATCTTTGGAGGCCGCGGCACGATCATTGGCACAATACTCGGGCTGATATTGATCCAGGCGCTCAAGAACGGGCTGTCGCTGGCCGGTATCAAGAGCGATGGCACCATTGTGCTGATCGGGGCGGTGCTGATCCTCACCATCCTGCTTTCCAATCTCTTTCACCGGAACGGCAACCGATGAGAAGCAACCCGCGCATGAGGCCTTGCCGAACAAAAAAGGCCCGTGTGCTCATAGGAGGAAGAACTATGCTAAGAACTTCACTAGCCGTGCTTGCCATCCTCTCGCTGTCGACCAGTCTGGTGCAGGCTCAGTCCGCCTGGACCGGCGGCGACGATCTGCCGACCAGCCCGTTGGCCTGCGATGGCACCCCTGCCACCCCAGTTGCCAAGCCCTATGATGGCGGCATGACCACCAATGCGCCCGACCGCAATGGCAAGCCCATCACCGTGGTCGATGTCCCCAAGCTGATCGGCATCGGTTACTTCGACGCGACCTCCAAGGGTATCGCTGAAGCCGCCGCCGAACTGGGCAACATGACCGCCACCACGGACGGTCCCACTGAGGCCAATATCGACGACCAGATCACCCTGATCGACAACTACATCACCAAGGGCGTCGACGGCATTCTGTTTGCCGCCAACGATCCGGTCGCCATCGCGCCGGTGCTCAAAAAGGCCCTTGCTGCCGGCATCAACGTTGTCGGCTATGACGCCAACTCCGAGCCGGATGCGCGCCAGTGGTTCGTCAACCAGGCCGAGTTCAACGGCATCGCCAAGTCATTGATCGACTCGCTCGTCGCCGAGACCGGTGCGGACGCGTCGTTCGCCATCGTGACCTCGACCTTCACCACGCCGAACCAGGCGCGTTGGATCGCCGAAATGGCCGCCTATGCCGCAGCATGCCACCCGGGCCTGAAGTGGCTTGAGACGGTCGAAGCACAGGAAGACAACATCCTGAGCTTCAATCAGGCCAACACCCTGATCAACAAGTACGGCGATGACCTCAAGGGCATCGTGGGCATGACCTCGGTTGCGACCCCGGCCGCTGCCGACGCCGTCACCCAGGCCGGCAAGTGCGGTTCGATCGCCGTGGTTGGCCTCGCAACCCCGAACGCGATGAAGCCCTATGTGGCTTCGGACTGCGTCAAGTCCGTGGTGCTGTGGAACCCGGTGGATCTCGGTTACGTCGCCGCCCACGTCCTGCGTGCCGTCGCCGATGGTACGCTCAAGCCGGGCGACACCACGGTCAAGGCTGGCAAGCTCGGTGAGCTGTCGGTGATCAACGGGTCGGAAATCCTCGTCGGCGCGCCCTTCGTGTTCAACAAGGGCAATATCGAAGGCTTCGATTTCTGATCGTCGCGCCAACCTGATGCCTGGGCCGCTCGACCTCCTGGAGGCGGCCCAGGACATTTCTGATTTCGCACCAGGACAATGCAAGTGCAGGGGTATGGAATGCGGGAGGAGTTTGATCACATCGTGATCGGAGGCGGCGCGTCCGGTTGCGTGGTCGCTGCGCGACTGGTGACAGACGGCGGCAGGCGCGTGCTACTGCTTGAGGCTGGTCACTCGCATCACCATCCGCTGCTCGACATGCCGCCGGGGATCTTCAAGCTGATCAACGGCAGCAAGTACATGACCTATCACCACACTGAGCCTCAGGCGCATCTGAACGGCCGCGTGCACGATATCCCGCAGGGCAACGTCTTGGGCGGTGGCACTTCGGTGAACGCGCAGGTCTACATGCGCGGCCGGCCATCCGACTACGACGAGTGGGACGACATCCTGCGCGGCAACAATGATGGTGCACCCTGGGGCTGGTCGAGTGTGCTCAAGCACTTCCGCCGCATCGAGGGCAACAACCGACTGAGCAATGACCTGCATGGCGCGGACGGCCCCTTGCTGGTGTCAGATCCCGGTCATGTCGACGACGTGTCGAAGTGGTTCGTGCAAAGCGTGCAGCAGATGGGCGAGCCCTACACCTCCGACTTCAACGGTCCGGGGCAGCGCGGCGTCGGCTTCTACCAATTCATGAACCGCAAGGGGAAGCGCTCGAGCGCCGCCTATGCCTATGTCGAGCCGCTCAAGGCCGACACGCGCCTGACCGTCCGGCTGCGGGCGGCGGTGCAACGGATCAATGTCGAGAACGGCAAGGCCGTCAGCGTCACCTATCGCGACAACACCGGCGAGCATACCGTCTACTCAAAGGGCGATATCGTGCTCTCGGCAGGGGCCTTGGTGACGCCAAAAATCCTGATGCTTTCGGGTCTCGGACCGGCCGAGCAGCTGAGAAAGCATGGCCTCGAAACGATCGTCGACCTGCCCGGCGTCGGTCAGAACCTCATCGATCATCCGGAAGTGCCCGTGATCTCGGTCGCCAATGGTCCTTACGGCTACTATCGCCAGGGCGTTGGTTGGCGGATGCTCAGGAACGGCCTCAACTTCAAGCTCTTCGGCAACGGTCCGATCCTGTCATCGGGCTTCGAGGCCGGTGCCTTCATCAACCCGATCGACCGCGACGCGCCGCCCAGCATCCAGGCGTTCTGCGTGCCGATCGTCTATCTCGATCGCGACCTGCTCAAGGTATTCGACGACACGTACGGCGTCACAATCACCACAGTGGTTGTCAAACCGAAGTCGCGCGGCTTCGTCGAGCTGCGCTCAGCCGACCCGGCTGCCATGCCGGTGGTCTCGCCGCACCTGCTCAAGCATCCTGACGACATGAAAACGATGATCGCCGGGCAACGCTTCTTTAGAGAGGTGCTGCAGTCCGGACCGCTGGGCAAGCGCATCGAAAAAGTCATTGCGCCGGCAGGCCCCGACCTCAGCGACGAGGCCATGGCCGAGCATTGCCGGCGCTTCGTCAAGACCAACTATCATCCGGCCAGCACCGCCCGCATGGGCGCGGACGGCGACCCGATGGCCGTGCTCGATGCGCGGCTGCGGGTGCGGGGCGTCGACAACCTTCGGGTCTCCGATCTCTCCGCCGTCCCCAACATCAACGCCGGCAATACGACCGCACCGGCCATGATGCTGGGCGATCGCTGTGTCGACTTCATCCTCGGCCTTGATCGGCCGGAAACCGCCAAAATGGGAGTGCGTGCATGATCCAGGATCTCTTTCGTCTCGACGGCAAGGTAGCGCTGGTCACAGGCGGCACACGCGGCATCGGGCTCGGGATTGTCGAAGCGCTGGCCGAGGCCGGTGCGCATGTCATCGTTTCGTCCAAGGTGCCCAAGCCCGAGGTCATCGCCAGGCTCAAGGCCGCCGGCCACACCATCGACTACCTCCAGGCCGACATGCAGGACCCGGCTGCGCCAGCCAAGCTCGTCGCTGACGCGACGGCCATCACCGGACGCCTTGATATCCTCGTCAACAATGCCGGCGTCGCCCAGCACGGTGATACCCACAGCTTCACCGAAGCAAACTACCGACGGCTGATGGACATCAATGTCGATGCCGTGTTCCGCGCCTGCCAGGCGGCACTCGTGCCGATGCGCAAGCAGCAGAGCGGCGTGATCCTCAATATCGGCTCGATCTCGGGCTACATTTCCAACATTCCGCAGCCACAGGCTGCCTACAACGCGTCCAAGGCCGCCGTGCATATGCTCACCAAGAGCATTGCCAGCGACTATGCCGGCGAAGGCATCCGCGCCAACGCCATCGCGCCGGGCTATATCGATACCGACATGACAGCCGGCGGCTTTGCCAATCCGGAATGGTCGCCGGTCTGGCGTGGAATGACGCCAATGCCGAAGGTTGGCACCCCGGAAGACATCGGCGCTGCGGCTCTCTACCTCTGCTCGGCGGCCTCGAGTTATGTGACCGGGGAAGTGCTGGTCATCGATGGCGGCTACACCATCAGATAGCGTCAGTTTGAAGGGCGCTCTTGGGCCAGTCGAATATGGGCGTCGTTGTACCGCAGTGGATACCGTTCGGGGCGGAACGGCGCCTACCGGTTGGAGGTGCTTACTGGACTGCACCAGTCTTGCTCAGGGTCCAGGTTCACCAGCCGGCGGCACTTTTCCAGTACCGACCGTGATGCCTTACCCCGCGATGCCGCGCTCACGTCCGCGCAGGATCAGCGCCGGCATGGTTTCGGTCGATCCGGCAATGTAGAACCGGTCCGGCCGGTTCGCTTGGCGTGGTAGAGAGCCGCGTCCGCCAGCTTGATCGTCTCTTCGAGCTTGCCGCTGCCCGTGTGGCTGGCGCCGCCGATGCTGACGGTGAGCGCGATGTCATGCCCCGCAATCACCTTGGCATTGCGCCGCGTCGCCTCGCATAACGCACTGGCCGCGGTCGCCGCCGCAGCATCATCGGCGCCCGGCAGAAAGACGCCGAATTCCTCGCCGCCGAGGCGTCCGACCAGGGCGTCGATGGACACACTGGTGCGTAGCACCTCTGCCAAACGTTTCAACGCTTCGTCGCCCACATCATGGCCATAGGTGTCGTTGATCACCTTGAAGTGGTCCGCATCCACCATCAGGAATGCCCCGTTCCCCGCTTTTGCCAACTGATCTCGGATCTGCCCGAGGAGGTAGGCGCGGGTGAGTACGCCGGTCAGGGCGTCGAAGCGCACATAGACGTCGACGCGTTCGATCGTCACGGTGAGCAACCGAAGGATCGAGAGGGCGAAAAACGATATAGGCGGCGCAATGAGCAGTGGAATGACGGCGCAGATCGCCAGAATGCCCAGGCTCGCGTGGAGCGGCACTTTCATCCAGACGCCCAGCACGACAGCGAAGGTCAGCACCGGCGCCGCAACGGCAATCGCAGTGATCGCCGCGGTGCCCAGCAGCACCTGTCGAGTCGAGTTGATGCGCAGAAGGGCGAGCCAGCGTTCCATGAAGAACACTATGCCAAGCGAAACTGAACATTTTCATACCCGCAGCGTGCAAATTCACTGCAGCGCCAGAGACCTACCGCTTGGCCCGACATGCGTCCGAGCAATACTTCACGTCGTCCCAGACCTTGCTCCACTTCTTCCGCCAGACAAACGGGCGCTGGCAGACGACGCAGATCTTGCTGGGCAGGTTGGCCTTGGCGATCCGTTTGGGCATCAGAGGGTTCCTGCGCGCATGGCGATAAGGTGCGCCTGCGCTTGCGACCGCAGCGCCGCTTGCTTGTCGGGCCCCATCTTGTCCCAGGTCGCATAGACATAGGGCATGCGTGCATTGGCGCCGAAGCGGTCGCGGTGGCGGGCCAGAAAATCCCAGTAGAGCGCGTTGAACGGGCAGGCGCCGTTGCCCGTGGAGACCTTCGGGTCATAGGCGCAACCACTGCAGAAGTTGCTCATTTTGTTGATGTAGTTGCCGCTCGCCGCATAAGGCTTGGTCGCCAGCAGCCCGCCATCGGCATGCAGCGCCATCCCCAGCGTATTGGGCAACTCCACCCACTCATAGGCGTCTGCATAGACAGCAAGATACCACTCGTGCACGGCCTTGGGGTCGAGCCGGCGAGCAGGGCGAAGTTCCCCGTCACCATCAGGCGCTGGATGTGGTGCGAATAGGCATGGTCGTACGTATGGGCAAAGGCCTCGCGCATGCACGCCATCTGCGTCTCGCCGCTCCAGTAGAACCAGGGCAGGGCTCGTGCGCCGCCAGCGCATTCTGCTCGAGATAGCCCGGCATGCTCCGCCAGTAGACGCCGCGCACAAACTCGCGCCACCCCAGGATCTGCCGGATGAAGCCCTCGGCCGCATTGAGCGGCACATTGCCGGCGCGAAACGCCGCCTCTGCCGCCTGGCAGATCTCCAGCGGATAGAGCAGCCCGGCATTGAGATAGGGCGCCAGCAGCGAATGGCGTAGGTACGCTTCGCCGCGCACCATGGCGTCCTGATAGTCGCCGAAGCCGGGCAGGATGTGAGTGACAAAGTGCTCAAGCTCGACCAGCGCCTGCCGCCGTGTGACTGCAAAGTGGAAAGGCTCCAGTCGGCCATAGCCATCGGGGAACCGACGGCGCACCATTTCCAGCACGTCGAGGGTGATCGCATCCTTGCGAAAGCTGCGCCGCGGCGGCGAGTCGAGCCCGGCCTTGGGCGGCTTGCGGTTCTCGGCGTCCAGATTCCACCGTCCGCCGGTCGGCGTGGCATCGGGCTCCATCAGAACCCCGTGGCGCCGCCGCATCTCCCGATAGAAATACTCCATCCGCAATTCGCGACGATCTTCGGCCCAGGCATCGAACTCGGCATTCGAGCAGAGAAACCGCGTATCCGGCAGGATCTCCAGAGGCACGGGCAGGGCAAGCTTGAGCGCTTCGAACCCGTCGCGCAGCCGCCACGCGCCGGGCTCGGTCACCAGCACGCGGTCCGGCGAGAGTTCCGCCACCGCGCGCAAGACCTCGCCGTCCAGTGTCTGCGTGTTGTCGGCTTCATCCAGCGTCACATAGCGCACCCGGAAGCCCGCCACCCGCAACGCTTCGGCAAAGTGCCGCGCGGCTGCATAGCCGAAGGCGAGCTTCTTGACGTGATGGCGCACGTTCGTCGCTTCGGACATCACCTCGACGACGAGGAACACGTCGCGCGTCTTTTCCGCCTCGGCCACGATCTCCAGCCGTGCCGACAACTGGTCCAGCAGGATAATCCGCAACGCGCCCATGCTCAGTCGTCTCTCCCTTGGCGCAACCGACGCGACACGCCGCGCTTCGGGGGGCAGCAACGAAAGAAAAAGGCCGCCGGTTGCCCGACGGCCCTTTTTTTCTCGGAGTGACGAGACGCTTAGCGCTTGAGCGCGTCGCGGATCTCGGTCAGCAGCACCACTTCGGCGCTCGGCGCGGCGGGAGCGGCAGGCGCCGCGGCTTCCTTGCGCTTGAGACTGTTGACGCCCTTGATCACCATGAACAGCACAAAGGCCACGATGGTGAACTTCACCACGGCGTTGATGAAGAGCCCGATATTGAGCGTCGCGATCCCGGCCTCCTTGGCCACGGCGATCGAGGGCACCGGGAGGTTGTTGGGGTTGCTCAGGACGATGAACAGGTTCGAAAAGTCGATGCCGTTGAGCAGCAGGCCGATCACCGGCATGAAGATGTCATCGACGATCGACGACACTATCGCCCCGAACGCCGCGCCGATGATCACGCCGACCGCCAGGTCGATCATGTTGCCCTTGATAGCGAAGTCTCTGAATTCTTTGAACATTGGACGCTCCCAGCCCTTGAGTTGAAGCGCCAGTTAGTTCCGTCCTTGCATTTAAATCAAATCACACCCGGGACTTTCCCCGGGTTTTGAGCAGAAAGTAACGGTTTAGCGCTTGCTCCAGGCCGCTGCTGCCGCTTGGCCTTGGGCGATTTCCTCGGGGGTCATGCGCTTTGCCAGCGCGCTGAGGTTCCCCATCGCCTCGATATGCCCCTGCTGAGCGGCGAGGTTGGCCCACTTGTAGGCCTCGACCAGGTCACGTTCGACGCCATAGCCGTTGCGGTACATTTCTCCCAGGCCGTGCTGCGCGTGCGGCTCGCCCTGGTCGGCGGCGAGGCGGTACCACTTGATGGCGTCGTCATCACTCTGCGGCACACCCTGGCCGTGGTCGTAGAGCAGTGCCAGGTTGGCCTGGGCGGGCGCATAGCCTTGGTCGGCCGAGCGCTGGAACCACTTGGCCGCTTCGATATCGTCGGGCTTGACCCCCTGGCCGGTATTGTAGCTGACACCCAGTGTGTACTGCGCCTCGGCAAGTCCCTGCGCCGCCGCCTTGCTGAACCACTCGACCGCCTTGGCCTGGTCCTTCTCCACCCCGCGGCCATTGAAGAGCGCTACGCCGAGGCGGTGCTGCGCCAGGGCGTCGCCTTGTTGCGCGGCCGCCAGGAACCAGGTCGCCGACTCTGTCGTGTCCGCCGCTACACCCGGAGCGCCGGTCGCCAGCACCGAGGCAAGATTGAACTGTGCATTGAGATAGCCTTGCTCGGCAGCGAGGCGATACCATTTGACCGCCGTCGCGGCATCCTTCGGCACGCCCTGACCGGTCTCGTAGAGATAGCCCAGATTGTGCTGTGCATCGGCGCTGCCCTGCGCCGCAGCAAGGGCGAACCACTTGGCCGCCGCAGCGGGGTCCGCGACGCCGCCCTCGCCATTGGCTGCCATCGCCCCGAGGATTGTCTGCGCCAAGGCGCTGCCGCCCTCGGCGGCGGGCACCAATTCACGAACCGCCGTAGCAAAGTCGCCGCGTTTGTAAGCCGCGATGCCCTGCGGTTCGCCGGCCTGAACCGGGACGACAAGCACAGAGAACAAGACGACGAGCAGGGGATGGATCACACGCATGCGGCAAGCTTAGCCGGGAAATCTGCGATTGAGTACCCTGCCTGTCGCCGCTACCAGCCCATCGATCCGGGATCCCGTTCGAACGGCCCGACAATGGCTTTAGTGATCCAGCCGCCATAAAAGCCGCCCGGCTGCGGCGTCACCACCTCGCCATCGACGAGGCAGCGATCCATTGGTTGGGCATAGAACGCCACCGCGTCGGCAATCTCGGCAAAGCCCGGCGTCGGATCGGGATAGGCCCAGGCGCCGCGCGGTACCACGCGACTTCCGCCCACCACGTCGAAATAGCGCGCCGCGCCCTTCCACTCGCAAAAGCTGCTGCCTTCCACCGGCACCAGCGCGCCGGGCGCAATGAAGGCCGGCGCGATGTAGTAGACCGGCGGATGGCTGGTCTCGAGCACGCGGAACGCCTCCGGTGCATCAACGATCGTCACCCCGCCCAGCACGATCTCGATACGCCGCGCCACGCGCTCGAGCCGCGGCGGCCGCGGATAGTCCCAGACACTTTCCTGCCCGGGAAGAGGGACGATGGGGGTGATCGGCGGCATGTGGTGGTCTCCTTGCCGCTGGACCCTAGACCACTCTGTACCCCGCGCCTACCTGCCCGGACGGTTCGGTGCATCACTCCCTTGCGAGTGCGTCCACCGGGTTGAGCCGGCTCGCCGACCGCGCCGGCATGAAGCCGAAGGCGATGCCGATCAGGCTCGACGAGGCAAAGGCCGCAATGATGGTGAGTGTCGAGTATTCGAGCCGCACCCCGCCCAGGACGCTGAGTGCCGTACCCGCCCCGAGGCCAGCGCCACGCCGGCCGCGCCGCCCACGAGGCAGACAAGGATCGCTTCGATCAGGAATTGCACCATGATGTCGCCGCGCCGGGCGCCCACCGCCATGCGCACGCCGATCTCCTTGGTCCGCTCGCTCACCGACACCAGCATGATGTTCATCACCCCGATGCCGCCCACCAGCAGCGAGATGATGGCGATCATCGAGATCAAGAGCGTCAGCGTCTGGCTTGTCGAGGTAATCGTCTCGCGGATGGTGTTCGAGTTCTGCAGGTAAAAGTCGGTGGTGCCGTGCCGCGCCGCGAGCAGCGCCGAAATCTCGGCCTGCGCCGTGTCGGTATCGTAGTCGTCGCTCACCCGCACGGTAATGCCCGAGAGGTATGTCTGACCGGTCATCCGGGTCATCACGGTGGTGTAGGGCACCCAGACATTGAGGCTCGAACTGCTCGGCCCGAAGCTGGTGGTGGTTTCCGCCACGCCGATGATCCGCACCGGCACCTTGCCCAGGAGGATGACTTCACCCAGCGGATCCGTGCCATCGGGGAACAGCGTCGTCGCCGCCGTCTCGTCGATCACCGCCACCTGGGTGCGATCGGTCACGTCGGTTTCGGTGAACGATACACCCGAGAGGATGTCGCGGCCGTTGACCTGGAAATACGAGGCGCCGACGCCCTGGACCTGCGAACTGGCCGAAACGCTGCCGGCCGTCACCGTCACGTTGCTCGACACGCTGGGTGACACGCTGTCGGCGAAATCCTGCTGGGCGAGCGCTGTTGCGTCCGACCCCACCAGCGTTTCCACGCGTGCTGCACGCCGATCGCCAAACCCGGACCCCGGCATCACGGTGATCGTATTGGTGCCGATGGCCGAAATGTTTTCGAGCACCGTGGCCTGCGTGCCTTGCCCGAGCGCCACCACGCCGACCACCGAGGCGATACCTATGATGATGCCGAGCATGGTGAGGAAGGTGCGCAAGCGGTGCGCCCCCATGGCGCGGAGTGCCATGCCGAGCGCTTCGGTAAAGCGCGACAGTACGGCGCGCAGCTTGCCCTGCAGTGGCACCTCGGCCCGCGCCGCCATGACGTCGGGGACCCGCGTCATGTCCTTGCGGGTATCGCGCACAATCTGGCCGTCGCGGATCTCGATGGTGCGGTGTGCCTGCGCCGCCACATTGGGGTCGTGCGTCACGATGATGATGGTGTGGCCATCGGCATTGAGCTCGGCGAGGAGCGCCATCAGTTCCTTGCCGCTCTTGCTGTCGAGCGCGCCGGTCGGTTCGTCGGCGAGGATCACCTCGCCGCCGTTCATCAGTGCGCGCGCCACGCTGACGCGCTGCTGCTGCCCGCCGGATAGCTGGCTCGGCCGATGTGTCAGCCGGTCGCCCAGTCCGAGGCGTTCCAGCAGGCCCCGGGCGCGGATGCGACGCGCACCGGGGTCTGCGCCGGCATAGACGGCCGGGATCTCGACGTTTTCGAGCGCATTGAGATCGGACAGCAGCTGATAGCGCTGGAAGATGAAACCGTAATGCTCGCGGCGCAGGGCGGCCAGCTCGTCGGGGGCCAGCTGCGAAATGTCGGTGCCGTTGAATGCATAAGTACCGGCAGTTGCCTGGTCGAGGCAGCCGAGGATGTTCATCAGCGTCGACTTGCCCGAACCCGAGCTGCCGATGATGGCCACCATCTCGCCGGGCATGATGTCGAGGTCGATGCCCTTGAGCACCGTGACCGTCTCGTCGCCGGCGGGGAAGTCGCGGGTGAGGCCGCGGACCGAGATGATTGGCGTCATGGTCATAGTCCCGGCGGCGGCCGCCCATACCGCCGCCCATCGCACCCATGCCGCCAGGCATGCCGGAACTGGCCGCCGTTGCAGTGGGGGCAGCCGAACCGGTGGTGACGACGAGATCGCCCTCTGAAAGTCCGTCTTCGATCTCGGCCGAGACGCCGTTGTTGATCCCAACTGTCACCGGCTTGGGCTGCACCCGGCCGCTGGCCTCGTCATAGACCATCACCATGGTCTTGCCGTCAGGTCCCGTGCCGCCCAGTGCCGCCACCGGCAGCACCAGCGCATCGCTCGCATCATCGAGCACGATGGTCACATTGGCCGTCATCGAGATGCGCAGCGTGTGGTCGGGGTTGGGCACTTCGAAAATGCCGTTGTAGTAGATCGCCGACGTGCTCTCCGACGTGCTGTCCTCTTCGATCGAGGAGGGCGCCGGCTCCACCGAGCGCAGCGTTGCTTCGATCCGGGTGTCGGGATCGCCCAGGATGGTGAAATAGACCTTCTGTCCGGCAGCGACACGCGTCACATCGGCCTCGGAAATCTCGGCCTTGATCAGCATGGTATCGAGGTTGGCGATCTTGATCAGTGTTGGCGCCGATTGCTGCGCATTGACCGTCTGGCCCTGCTGCACCAGCACGGCCACCACGGTGCCCGAAATCGGCGCGGTGATGGTGGTGCGGCTCAGATCGAGCTCGGCGGTTTCCACATTGATGGTTGCCTGCTGGATCTGCGCATCGAGCGCCGCCAGCTTGGCCGAGGCACTCGCCAGCGCTGCTTCTGCCGTTTCGAGATCGGAGTCCGAGATGAGCTGCTGGCTCGACATTTCCCTGGCGCGATCCAATGCCTTCTGGGCCTGCGTCAGCTCGGCGTCCTGCGCCAGCCGCTGCGCTTCCATATTGGCGAGCGAGGCCTTCGCTGATTTGACGGCATTTTCCTGGTCGAGCGAGTCGATCAGCGCCACCGTGTCGCCGGCCTCCACGTCCTGGCCCAGCGTTACGTTCATGCTCTTGACGATGCCCGATACCTGGGCGCCGACGCTGACCAGCGAGCTGGCCTCCAGCGTGCCCGAGGCGAGCACTGTCTCTTCGATGTCGGCGCGGCTTACCGCCACCGTGGTCGGCGCCTTCACTGTTTCGGTCTTGCTGGTCAACCACCACGCCCCGCCGCCTGCGGCGAGAAGCGCGACCAGCGCCACGCCGAGCAGCAGGGTCGTGCGGCTGCGTTTGCGCTTTGGCACCGCTGCTGTGTGTGGCGTAACCGTCGGCGGCACGGTCGGCCGAGCGGTGTCGGCGCGGGACATCCGCTTGGTGGTCTTTTCACTGGCCGTCTGACGGTCGGTGGGGCGGGTCGCAGGTGCGTCGGTGACGACGCTGAGAGTGTGATGTGTCTGGCTCATGCGACCTAGGTTGCGGGCCGCATCGTCCCATTCAAGTCATCCAAACCCGCAGATTTGCAACGCTTCGTAACCCCATCAGGGTGAGCAACATTGAGCAACATGGCTTCGGCGATCAGCAACAAATCGCGTTTGGCGGCCCAATGGGCCTAACGCCCCACTCCCTCCCCACCCACCGTCATCCCCGGGTCAAGCCCGGGGTTGAGGTGCAGGGGGAGGGGCTTGTCTTGCCTTGCACTCATTGGGCGAACTACTTCACCCGCTTGCCATCCGCGTCGATGATCACTTCGCCATCCTCTTTCACGAACGGCCCGATCTCGGGGTTGGGCAGGATGTCGAGCACCACTTCGGACGGTCGGCAGAGCCGCACGCCCTTTTCCGTCACCACCAGAGGTCGGTTGATCAGGATCGGATGCGCTTGCATTGCGTCGAGCAACTGCGCATCGCTGAGCGCCGGATTATCGAGTCCCAGAGCCGCATAGGGTGTGTCCTTCTGCCGGATCGCGTCACGCACCGTCAGACCAGCGGCGGCGATCATTTCAGCCAACCGGGCGCGGGCAGGGGGCGTCTTCAGATACTCGATTACCACCGGCTCGACGCCGCTCTGCCGGATCATGGCGAGCGTGTTGCGCGAGGTGCCGCAATCGGGGTTGTGGTAGATCGTGATGGTCACTTCGCTTCTCCTTGGGCGGGGCGCCAGAGCCAGGTCGCGAGAGCGAGAGCAACGAGGCCGCCCGCCAGTTGCGCCAGAATGAAGCCGGGCGCGTCGAGCGGCCGGATGCCGGAAAATGTGTTGGTCAGCGCCCGCGCGATGGTCACCGCCGGGTTGGCGAACGAGGTCGAGGCGGTGAACCAGTACGCCGCCGTGATGTAGAGCCCCACCAGCCACGGGATGCTGTCGGGGCGGCTACGCAGACCACCGAGGATCACCAGCACCAACCCGAAACTGGAAACTCCCTCAGAGAACCACTGCGCCATGCCAGTTCGGACATTTTCGGACGGCGTCACGAGATCGAGCCCGAACATCATGTGCGCGACGATCGCACCGGCGATGCCGCCGCCGATCTGTGCGGCGCTGTAAAGGCCCAGTTCGCGCCAGCCGAGTTCACGCTTCAGCGCAAAGACCAGCGACACAATCGGGTTGAAATGCGCCCCCGAGAGCGGTCCCAGCACGGTGATCAGCACCACGAGGATAGCACCGGTCGGCAGCGTATTGCCCAGCAGCGCCAGCGCCACGTCGTCGGTCAGGCGCTCGGCCATGATCCCCGAGCCGACCACGGTCGCCACCAGCAGGCCGGTGCCGAGCGCCTCGGCCGTCAGCCGCCGCATCATGGCTTGCGTCCGATCGTGCCGATGAGTTCGGTCGCCGCCGCGACGGTGTTGGAGATGGTGCCGTACTTGCGCACATTGGTGTGCAGCAGCTCGAGCCGCTGGTCGGTCTCGTCGGTATCGACCTCGATCGCATAATGCACCGAAATGATCTTCGGCGGCGCATCCTGCCGCACGGCCTTCAGGCTCACCCGCACGCCGCGCAGCTCGAACTTGAGCATCGGCGTCACCCGCTCGATGCCCTTGATCATGCAGGCCGCGATGGCGGCGAGGAAGAGCTCTGCCGGATTGAAGGCGTCGCGTCGGCCCGCCATGTCGGTGTCGAGCACAATCTCGGCGTCTTTGGTCGTCGCGAGGCTCCCATGCGCGTCGATGCGATGGGCGGCAACTTCATATTCCAGCATTATGCGGCACCCGAGGTTTTCTGGCTGCTGCCGGCCAAGGCGCCGATTTCGCGCATGTGCCGGTCGAGGGTCATCCGGTCGAGGCTGGCGATGGGCAGGTTGGTGAAGGCGACGATGCGGTTGCGCATGTAGCGCAGCGCGTCCTCGAACGCCGCGCGCTGGGCGAAGGGCGGGCCCCCAGCGGCTGCGGGGTCTTCAATGCCCCAATGCGCGCTCACCGGCTTGCCCGGCCAGATCGGGCAGGATTCGCCCGCCGCGTTGTCGCAGACCGTGAAGATGAAATCCATCTTCGGTGCGTCCGGGCCGGCGAACTCGTCCCAGCTCTTGGAGCGCAGTCCCTCGGTGGGCAATCCGGCGTCCTTGAGGACAGCCAGCGTCAGCGGATGGACGCTGCCCTTGGGCGTGCTGCCGGCAGAAAAGCCCTTGAAGCGGCCGTTCCCGACCTGGTTGAGCAGCACTTCGGCCAGGACCGAGCGGGCCGAGTTGCCGGTACACAGAAACAGCACGTTGTAGATCTTGTCAGCAGGCATTCTGGGACGCTCCCGGGCTGCAACATGGGGTAAATTCGGCGACCAGTGGTTCACAGAGTTCCGGCCGGCCGCCGCAACAGTCATTGACCAGAAAGCTGGTGATCTCGCGCACGCGGTCGAGTTCGGCGCGATAGAGGATGTTGCGGCCGACTCGCTCGGCGCTCACGAGGCCAGCCCGTGTCAGCGCCGCGAGATGGCTCGACATGGTATTCTGTGGCACGTCGAGCTGCCGGGCCACGTCGCCGGCCGGCAGACCTTTTGGTGTATGCCGCATGATCAGACGAAAGGCGGCAAGCCGCGTCGGCTGCGACAGTGCTGCGAAGATCTCGGTGGCTGAGTTCATATCCATGTATCGAGGATTATCGATACGATGCGACAGGCTCAAGTGAACCTTTTATGACGCCCGGCGCGGAAAAACCCGCTAAGGAGCCGTTGACGCGGGGCTCGCCCCGGTCAGTATGTTGTGCCCACCTAACTACTTGGCCGTCATGAAGTCTCCGATCTGGGTCGTTTGGGCCCTCGGCATCACCCAGATCGTCGGCTACGGCACGATCTACTCATAGCTTTGGCGCGCTTGCCCCCTCGATTGCCCGCGACTTCGGGCTTTCTGAAGCCTGGGTGTATGGAGCACTCTCGGTCTCGCTGCTGATCAGCGGCTTTGTCTCGCCGATCTCCGGCCGGTGGGCCGACCGCTTCGGCGCCGGCCGTATCATGGTCCGGGGCTCGGTCGCAGCCGCGGTCTCGCTGCTGGCCACTGCCTTGGCGCCCGAGGCCATCAGCTTCGTGATCGCGCTGATCGCCGTCGAAGTCGCCTCGGCCTTCATCCTTTATGCCACCGCCTTTGTCGCTCTGGCGCAGGTCGATGCCGGTTCGGCCCAGCGCCGCATTACCCAGTTGACCCTGATCGCCGGCTTCGCCTCGACGCTGTTCTGGCCGCTGACCAGCGGTCTGCATGCCTCCGTCGGCTGGCGCGGCGTCTATCTCGTTTATGCCGGACTCAACCTCGCCATCTGCCTGCCGATCCATTTCTGGCTCGCCCCGCTGACCCGTCCGCGGCCCTCGGCCAAGGACGGCGCCGTCGCCATTGTCCCGCCGCTGGTCGACAAGGACGCCGAGGGCAGGGTGATCATCCTGCTGCTGGTCGCCTTCGCGCTGATGGGCTTCGTCTCCTCCGCCATCCTGGTGCACATGCTGCCCATGCTCGCGAGCCTCGGGCTGGGCACGGCCGGCGTGCTCGTCACCACACTCTTCGGTCCGGCCCAGGTGCTGAGCCGGGTCGTCAACATGCGCTTCGGCATCGCCCTGTCGCAGCCGGGGCTCTCCATGCTCGCCGCGCTGCTGCTCTCCTCCGGCCTCGCCATCCTCGCCCTCACCGCCCCCTGGGCGCCCGGCGCGGCCGCCTTCGCCATCATTTTCGGTTTTGGCTCGGGTCTCTCCATCATCGTCGCCGGCACGCTGCCGCTCGCCCTCTTCGGCGCCGTCGGTTACGGACAGCGCCTGGGCTGGATCAGCTTTGCCCGCCTTGGTGTGTCAGCTTTTGCGCCGTTCATCTTCTCGGTGGTGGTCGGCTGGAGCTCGACCAGCACCACCTTGCTGCTGCTGGCCGGAGTCGGCGTGGCCTCAGCGGGGTGTTTCTTCGTTCTCTGGTGGCGCTACGGCAGGCGGAAGTCCCGATTGGCCGCCTAGAGTCGTTCATTTGACGTTCAGCTCTGCGGCGAAAACCCGGCGTTGCGCTGAACGACGTCCTGCTCTACCCTGTCTGAGACACGTAATGAACTGCGCTCGGGCGCCCTTGGTATTCACCCTGGAGCGACCGCGCAGACTGGAGACAGGTTGGCCGAGATTGATCGGTCCGCCGCCGCGCCCGGCCTTGTGGACGACGCGCAGCACCGTGACGGAGCAGGGCCATCGCCTGCGCCGACAACGCCCCGGGGCGCTTCGCGTCCTTACCCGGGCGGCACGGACAAGCGGACACAAAACGCCCAGAATCCGGCCAATCGGCGCCCCCGCGGCCCGCTCTATGCGGCGCTCGACCTCGGCACCAACAACTGCCGTTTGCTGATCGCCCGCCCGCACGAGCAGAGCTTTCGCGTGCTCGACGGCTTCACCCGGATCGTCCGGCTGGGCGAGGGGCTTTCGGTCACCGGCAAGCTCTCCGACGCCGCCATGGACCGCACCATGGAAGCCCTGCGCCAGTGCCGCAACAAGCTGCGCGAGCACGAACCGGCCCGCATGCGCCTGATCGCCACCGAAGCCTGCCGCGCCGCCAGCAATGGCATTGAATTCATTGACCGAGTCGAGCGCGAGCTGGGTCTGAAGCTCGAGATCGTCGATCGCCAGACCGAGGCCGCACTGGCCGTCACCGGCTGCGCCGACCTGATCGACAATGACAGCACCGGCGCACTGATGTTCGATATCGGCGGGGGCTCCTCCGAACTCGCCTGGCTGGATTTCCGTGGCGGGCGGCCGAAGCGGCAGGGTCGCATGTCCTCGTCCATCCGCTCCTGGCAGTCTTTGCCGGTGGGCGTTGTTTCCATTGCCGAAAAGTTCGGCGGCGTCGATGTGACCAGCGAAACGTTCGAGGCCATGGTGGCCTTCGTCGCCAGCCATTTGCGCCAGTTCCGTGGCCGCGAAAAGCTACGCCAGATGATCGCCGACGAGCCCGTGCACCTGATTGGTACCTCCGGCACCGTCACCACGCTCGCCGGCCTGCATCTGGGGCTCGAGCGCTATGAGCGGCAGAAGGTCGACGGGCTTTGGATGAACAAACCAGAGATCGACGCGACCATCACCGCGCTGCTCGGCATGTCGTTCGACCGCCGCGTCGCCCATCCTTGTATTGGCCGCGACCGCGCTGACCTGGTGCTGCCCGGCTGCGCCATCTTCGAGGCGATCCGCCGCGAATGGCCGACCGATCGGGTCCGCGTTGCCGACCGTGGGCTGCGCGAAGGTATTCTGATTTCTCTGATAGACGCCGATCGCGGCGATCGTAGCGGCCGTCCGGGCCGGGGAGCGCGCTGATGGTCAAGACCACCAACATGGGCGGCGGCGCTGGCCGTCGTTCCGACCGTGACCTGAAAGTCCGGGTGAAAACCTCAAAGGGGCGCAAGATCGGCTCGACGCTCTGGCTGCAGCGCCAGCTCAACGACCCCTACGTGGCCCGGGCCAAGGCCGAGGGCCTGCGCTCGCGGGCCGCCTACAAGATCAAGGAGCTCGACGAGCGCTACAAGCTCTTCAAGAAGGGCCAGCGCATCGTCGATCTGGGCGCCGCGCCGGGCGGCTGGTCGCAGGTGGCAGCGCCGCTGGTCGGCTCCACCGATGCCAACCCGCTGATCGCCGCCATCGATTTCCTAGAGATGGACAAGATTTCCGGCGTCGTCTTCCTCCAGCAGGACTTTACCGACGATGGCGCGCCCAAGGCGCTGATCGACGCGCTGGGCGGCCACAAGGTGGACATCGTCATGTCCGACATGGCCTCGCCGACAACCGGCCATCGCGCCACCGACCATATCCGCATCATCACGCTGGTCGAACTGGCTGCCGACTTTGCCATCAACGTGCTGGCGCCGGGCGGCACCTTTGTCGCCAAGGTGTTTCAGGGCGGCACCGAGCACGAACTGCTGTCGCTGCTGAAGCGGCATTTCGCGACGACGCTGCACGCCAAGCCCAAGGCCAGCCGGCAGGAAAGCGCCGAAACCTACCTCATCGCCCGCGGCTTCAAGGCCCAGCCGACGGATTAGTGTCCGCCGTCGCCGCCGCCCTTGTGGCCGGAAATGTGCAGCCCGGCGCTTTTGGGGACGCGCATGAACATGACGGTCGAAATCAGCGTGACGGCGCCGATCACCCAGAAGGCCATGTGGAAGTCGCCGAGTAGCGGTTCACTGCCGCCATGCGTGGTGAGGCGCGAGAGTTCCAGTACACCGCCGCCCAGAGCCACGCCGAAGGCCAGTGAGAGCTGGACGCTGACCTGGCTGATGACATTGGCCTGCCCCGCGTCCTTATCGTCGATGTCGGCGAAGACGAAGGCGTTGGTGGCGGTCCAGAACATCGACTGGAAGAAACCCGCGACGATCAGGATCAGGAACATCAAGGGGATTGGCGTCTCCGGCGCGTAGATGGCCTGCGCGAAAATGCCCAGCGCGGTCACCAGCGTCGACCAGACCAGGGTGGCGCGAAAGCCGGTGAGCCGTAGAATCCGTTCGGCGACGAACTTCGCCGCAAAGGCGCCAACCGCGCCGGCGAACGTCACCATGCCGCTGGCAAACGGGCTGAGCCCGAAGGCAAGCTGCAGCATCAGCGGGAAGAGGAAGGGCGTGGCGCCGACGCCCAGCCGGAAGAAGACACCGGCGACCACGGTCATGCGAAACAGCGGGAACTTGAACACCCGGAGGTCGAGCAGCGGGTTCTCCGTCCGACGGAAGTGCAGGAAATAGAGGATCGCCGTCACCACGCCAAGCCCCAGCGCCCCAAATCCGAAAGCGGCAGGAAGGGCAGGGAGGGTGAGCACCGAGATGCCGAACACCCAGCCGGCAAAGGTGGTGCCGGCGAGGAAGAAGCCGATAAAATCCATACGGCGCGGGGCGTTGCGCTGCCACTCGGGCAGAAAGCGGTTGACCAGCAGGACCCCGGCAATGCCGATCGGCACGTTGATCAGGAAGATCCAGTGCCAGCTGAAGAATGTAGTGATGGCGCCGCCAATCGGCGGGCCCACGATGGGTCCGACCAGGCCCGGGATGGAAAGCCAGGCCATGGCCCCGACCAATTGATCGCGCGGCGTCACCCGCACCAGCACCAGCCGCGCCACCGGCGTCATCAGCGCGCCGCCCATGCCCTGCAGGAAGCGGCTGAGGACGAAGGTCAGCAGTGAATTGGACATCGCGCAGGCCACCGAGCCGACGATGAACACCAGCATCGCCCAGCGGAAGACGTTGCGTGCCCCGAAGCGGTCCGCCATCCAGCTCGAGATCGGGATGAAGATGGCCAGCGCCACCAGATAGGAGGTCAGCGCCAGCTTGAGAGCGATCGGCTCGGTGCCGATGTCATTGGCGATCGCCGCCAGCGACGTGGCGATGACCGTGGAATCCATGTTCTCCATGAACAGGGCCACCGCGAGGATGAGCGGGGTCAGGCGGGTATTGGTCATAGCGATGTATCGGCGGACTTGGGCATGGATTTAACCTTGTGGCCCGAGACATCGCTGCCCGCGTCGGGCGGCAGCCGGGCAAAGGGGATGGCGCTGCAGACGGCGACGGCGGCGATGACGAACCAGGCGAGATGGAAGTCCCCCAGTGTCAGGTCGCCGCCATGGAGGTTCGAACTGAGTTCGAGTACGCCGCCGGCGACGGCAACGCCGCCGGCGATGCTGAGCTGCTGGCTGACCGCGTTGATGGCGGTCGCCTGGCTCGCCTGCTTTTCATCGACATCGGCAAAGACCAGGGCGTTGACGCCGGTGAAAAAGAATGAGCGACAGAGCCCGCCCAGCAGCAGAGCCCCCATCAGCATCCAATGCGGCGTGGCCGGCGAGAAGAACCCGTTGACCGCAAGGAAGACGCAGCCGAGCAGGGCCGTGACTATCAGCGTGCGGGGGAACCCCGCCGCAGCGTAGAGCCGCTCGGCCCCGAACTTGGAGAGAATGGCGCCGAAGGCGGCAATGAAGGTGGTCATGCCCGATTCGAACGGGGTGAGCCCGAAGGTCAGCTGCAGCATCAGCGGCATCAGGAACGGAAAGGCGCCGATGCCGATGCGGAACAGCGAGCCGCCGATGATCGCCTGCCGGAACAGCGGCAGCTGGAACATCTTGGGGTCGAGGATCGGGAATTCGGTGCGTCGGGCGTGGCGCAGATAGAGAAGGCCCGAGACCAGCCCAACCACGACGCCGAGATAGCCCGCCCAGGTCGGGATAGCCGGCAGACTGAGCACCGAGAGGCCGAACATGATGCCAGCAAAGGTGAGGCCGGAGAGCACCAGGCCGACGCCATCGATCGGCCGCTCGGTGCGGCCCTCGACATCGTCGAGGAAGCGGGTGACGAGGAAGATGCCGGCAATGCCGATCGGCACGTTGATCCAGAAGATCCAGTGCCAGCTCAGATACGTGGTGAGAAAGCCGCCGAGCGGCGGGCCGCTGATCGGCCCCATCAACGCCGGGATGGTGAGCCAGGCCATGGCCGAGACCAACTCGTTGCGCGGCGTCGAGCGCACCAGCACCAGCCGCGCCACCGGCGTCATCATCGAGCCGCCAACCCCTTGCAGGAAGCGGCTCAGCACGAAGGTGAGGAGGGAGTCGGAAAAGGCGCAACAAATCGAGCCGAGCACAAAGACCCCGATCGCCCAGCGGAACACCGTCTTGGCGCCGAACCGATCGGCGACCCAGCCCGAGAGCGGGATGAAGATGGCGAGCGAGACGAAATAGCTGGTCAGCGCCAGCTTCAGCGAGATCGGTTCCGCCCCGATATCGGCCGCGATCGCCGGCAGCGACGTGGCGATCACGGTCGAATCCATCTGCTCCATGAACAGGGCGACCGCGAGGATGAGGGGGGTAATACGGTTCAAGGCAATGTGGGGGAGGCGGGAATGGGACTTACCTTCGCATGCTGGGACAGAGTCGTCACCCCATGATGGTCGAGACGATGGTCTATGTCCGCGAGCCAATGCCCGGCAGTGTGATTCCCACGATGGCGGGGCGGCGCGCGACCCCGCATGCCAGCCCCGACCCAAACCGCCTTTCCAAAGCCGGGGCCCGGTGGTAATCACCCTCGCCAACCCGCCGAGGACGACGAGTCGTCTCTCCCGGCGGGCTTCCTGTTTTCTGAGCTAAGACAAAGGAAGGGCATCCCCCTTGGCCAAGATCATTACCACTATCACCGGCGAGAGCGCGCTCACCTTCGACGACGTGCTGCTGCAGCCCGCCCGGTCCGATATCCTGCCGACCCAGACCGACATCCGCAGCCGGGTCACCAAGGATATCGAGCTCAACCTGCCGATCCTGTCCTCGGCCATGGACACGGTCACCGAGCACGCGATGGCGATTGCCATGGCGCAGGCCGGCGGCATGGGGGTGATCCACAAGAACCTGACCGCCGCCGAACAGGCCGAGCAGGTCCGGCAGGTGAAAAGCTTTGAAAGCGGCATGGTGGTCAACCCGATCACCATCGGCCCCGACGCAACACTCGCCGATGCGCTGCAGCTGATGCAGCTCAACCGTATTTCCGGCATTCCGGTGGTCGAGAACGGCGGCACCGGCGGCCGTGCCATCGGCAAGCTGGTAGGCATCCTCACCAACCGCGACGTGCGCTTTGCCTCGAGCCCCGGCCAGCGCATCGCCGAGTTGATGACCCACGAGAGCCTCGTCACCGTGCGCGACGGCGTCTCCAAGGACGAAGCCAAGCGCCTCCTGCACCGCCACCGCATCGAAAAGCTGCTGGTGGTCGATGGCGACTATCGCTGCATTGGCCTGATCACCGTCAAGGATATCGAAAAGGCCCAGCTCAACCCCAATGCCGTCAAGGACGCCGAGGGTCGTCTACGTGTCGCGGCCGCCTCGACCGTGGGTGACGCCGGCTTCGAGCGCTCGCTGGCGCTGATCGACGCGGGCGTCGACCTGCTCGTCATCGACACCGCACATGGCCATTCGGTGCGCGTCGCCGAGGCAGTGGAGCGGGTGAAGCGCGAGAGCAATTCGACCCGCATCGTCGCCGGCAACGTGGCGACGGCGGAGGCCACCAAGGCGCTGATCGACGCCGGCGCCGATAGCGTCAAGGTCGGCATCGGTCCGGGCTCGATCTGCACAACGCGCATCGTCGCCGGTGTGGGTGTGCCGCAGCTGGCTGCCGTCATGGCCTGCGCCGAGGAAGCCGACAAGCAGGGCATTCCGGTCATCGCCGACGGCGGAATCAAGTTCTCAGGAGATATGGCTAAGGCCTTGGCCGGTGGTGCTTCTTGCGTGATGGTCGGTTCGCTGCTCGCCGGTACCGACGAGAGCCCCGGCGAGGTCTATCTCTACCAGGGCCGCTCGTACAAATCCTACCGCGGCATGGGCTCGGTGGGCGCCATGGGCTCGGGTTCGGCCGATCGCTACTTCCAGCAGGACGTGCGCGATCAGATGAAGCTGGTGCCCGAAGGCATCGAGGGCCAGGTGCCCTACAAGGGGCGGCCGG
>JACDQI010000139.1 GCA_015657675.1 Devosia sp. | reverse complement strand
TGGTGCCACGACCTCGTCCTTCGACAGGCTCAGGATGAGGTCTACTGAGAGATCGCGCCCAAGCTAGGAGCGATCTCGACCTGCTCTACTCTTGCGGCGTGCCCTCGCCGGGCGGCTCGTCGGGGAGTTCTTCGGGAGAATTGCCAGGGAGGCGGTCGGGCTCGATTGGCTGGGTTTCCGGCGGATCCTGGACCGGGGTTTCCTGCGGCTGCTGGACGGGAACTTCCTGGGGCTGTTGCGTCGGGATGGTGGCGCGGGTCAGCGCGACGACCGAGCGCGGCGGCAGGTCGACCACCCAGCCTTCGGCCAGCGGCTTGGCGTCGGCGTCAGACACGAGCGCGACGTCCCAGTTGCCGGGCGGCAGCTTGGCGAGGACCGTGTCGATGCGGCGGTTGAACCAGACGATCACTTCGTCGGCGGGCGTGCGCAGATGCATGCCCAGCACCGAGGCACCGGCTTCGCTCCAGTCACCGACATTCATCTCGCGGCCATCCGGATGCAGCCAGACGACATCACGGATGCCGTTCTTGTCCTGTCCGGTGAGGAAGTGGTCGTGCGTCAGCGCCGGATGGCTCTTGCGAAACCGGTAGGCGGCGGCGGCGAAGTCCACTAGCGCGCCATCGGCATTTTCCCAGTCGACCCAGGTGATTTCATTATCCTGGGCATAGGCGTTGTTGTTGCCATGCTGGGTGCGGCCCATCTCATCGCCCTGCTGGATCAGCGGTGTGCCACGAGAGAGGAACAGTGTCGCCAGCAGCGCGCGAACGTCGCGCTTGCGGGCCGCGATGATCTTTGCGTCGTCCGTCGGGCCTTCGACGCCGCCGTTCCAGGACTGGTTGTTGCTGTGGCCATCGCGATTGTTCTCGCCATTGGCCTCGTTGTGCTTGTCGTTGAACGACACCAGGTCCTGCAGCGTAAAACCGTCATGCACGGCCAGCATGTTGACGCCGGCGCTCGGCTTGCGGCCAGCGAAGTTGAAGATTTCGGCCGAGCCGGCGATCTTGCCAGCGAGCGCGCCGACTTTGCCGGGCTCGCCGCGCCAGAACGAGCGCACTTCGTCACGGTAGGTGTCGTTGTGCTCCTGAAACTCCTTGCCGAAGCGCCCCAACTGATAGCCGCCCGGACCCGGATCCCACGGTTCGGCAACCATGATCGCTTTGGCGAGCACCGGATCGGCCTTGAGCATCTGCAGCATCTTGGCGTCGGGATTAAAGCCCGGCTCACGACCAAGCACCGGCGCGAGATCGAAGCGAAAGCCGGAGACGCCCATCTCCTCGATCCAGTAGCGCAGACTCTCGATCACCAGCCGCTGCACGGCCGGATGGTCGGCGCGCAGCGTGTTGCCGGTGCCGGTGTCGTTGACGAGGTGCTGTTTGCCGTCGGCTTCGACGAACCGGTAATAGGTCTTGGCGTCGAGGCCCATCATCGAGAGCATCGGGCCCTGCGCGTCGCCCTCGCCGGTGTGGTTGTAGACCACGTCGAGGATCACCGAGATGCCGTTCTTGCGGTAAAGATCGGTCATCACCCGCAATTCCTGCGGGCCACGCGGCGCCAGACGCGGGTCGATGGCAAAGTAGTTCACCGGGTTGTAGCCCCAGGCATTGGTGAGCCCGAGCGCCGGCAGGTGACCTTCGTCGATCCAGGCGGCCGTCGGCATGAGCTGCACCGTGTCGACGCCCAGATACTTGAAATGGTCGATGACGCGCTGCGTCGTGAGCCCGGCGATGGTGCCGCGCAGGGGCCCCTGTACCGAGGGGTGGCGCATGGTGAAGCCGCGGACATTGAGCTCGTAGAACAGCCCCGGCTGCTTGCGCCGCGGCAGGATCAGCTTGTTGCTCACGCCCTGCACGATCGACTTGGGGATCAACGACGCGGTGTCGACGGCGTCCTCGCGCGGCAGCCGCAGGCTGGGCGAGCGCACATAGACCCGGTCGAGCCGCTTGGCATAGGGGTCGGTCAGCAGCTTGTGCGGATCGAAGAAATAGCCCTGGTCCGGATTGTACGGCCCATCGGCGCGAAAGCCGTAGCGATCGCCGGCGCCGATGCCGGCGACGAGCCCGTGATGAACATGATTGTCGTGCCCATCGAGTTCGAGCCGCGCCACTTCGTGGTCGAGCTCGTCATAGATCGACACCCAGATGGCGGACGCGGATTCCGAATAGACGGCAAAATTGACGCCCGCTTCGGTCAGGGTCGCCCCCAAAGCGTCGGGGCTGCCGGCATGCGGCACAAGTTGCGGAGTCATGACGGCGGGATCAGGTGATAACGCTAGGTGCGGAGCGGCCAGTGCGGTCAGAGATTCCGGCAATCTGCTCTGCGGCTGCGATGAGCGGCGCGAGAGCGGCTTGCGTGTCGAGATCATGGTGTCCATTAGGGGGCTCATACCGTTCGAGATAGACCCGCAACGTCGCCCCCACGGTCCCGGTTCCACTGAGCCGGAACACGATCCGGCTGCCGTCCTTGAACCCGATCCGGATGCCCTGCTTGGCGCTCACCGACCATCGATGGGGTCGTGATAGGTGAAGTCGTCGGCATAGGCCGTTTGATAGCCACCGACATTGAAACTGGCTGGCGTACCGAGGCGCGCACGCAGCGCGTCCATCAGGCCATTGGCAGCCGTGGTGTCGACTTCGTCATAGTCGTGCCGGGTATAGTAGTTCCGGCCATAGGTCGCCCAGTGGGCGCGCACGATGGCGTCGACGCTCTCGCCGCGCACCGCGAGGATGTTGAGCCAGAGCAGCACGGCCCAGAGCCCATCCTTCTCGCGCACATGGTTCGAGCCGGTGCCAGCGCTCTCTTCGCCGCAGATGGTGACGCGGCCGGCGTCGAGCAGATTGCCGAAGAACTTCCAGCCGGTCGGCGTCTCGTGCATCTCGATGCCGAGCTTTTCCGCCACCCGATCCGCCGCAGCACTGGTGGGCATTGAGCGGGCGATCCCGGCAATGCCCTTGGCGTAGCCCGGCGCGAGATGGGCGTTGGCGGCGAGCAGCGCGAGCGAGTCCGACGGGGTGACGAAGCGGCCCTTGCCGATGATCAGGTTGCGATCGCCATCGCCATCAGAAGCGGCGCCGAAATCCGGGCCATCGGCGCTCATCAGCAGGTCGTAGAGGTCCTTGGCATAGACGAGGTTTGGATCGGGATGGCCGCCGCCGAAATCAGGCGAGGGTGTGCCATTGATGACGGTGCCTTTTGGCGCGCCGAGCATGTCTTCGAGAATGCGGTGCGCGTAGGGGCCGGTGATGGCGTGCATGGCGTCAAAGCGCATGCGGAAGCCCGAGGCAAAGAGCTGCTTGAGCTTGGGGAAATCGAACAGCGTTTGCATCAGCGCCGCGTAGTCGGCGACCGGATCGATGACCTCGACCACCATTCCGGCGCAGTGATGCGTGCCGATGCGGGAGAGGTCGACGTCGGGCTCGTCGACGGTCAGATACCGGTCGATCACCTTGGAGCGGGCATAGACCGCGTCGGTGATCTTTTCGGGCGCCGGTCCGCCATTGCCGACATTGTACTTGATGCCGAAATCGCCATCCGGGCCGCCGGGATTGTGGCTGGCCGAGAGGATGAGGCCGCCGAAGGCGTGGTGATGGCGGATCACATGGCTGGCAGCCGGCGTCGAGAGCAGACCGCCCTGCCCCACCAGCACTGCGCCGAAGCCGTTGGCCGAGGCGATGCGGATGGCCTTCTGGATGACCACATCGTTGTAGTAGCGGCCGTCGCCGCCGATCACCAGGGTCTTGCCGGCAAAGCCTTCGAGGCTGTCAAAGATAGACTGCACGAAGTTCTCGACATAGTTCTCCTGCATGAACACCGGTACCCGCTTGCGCAGGCCGGACGTTCCAGGCTTCTGGTCGGCATAGGGCGCCGTCTTAATCGTCTTGTTCATCGCGCTTGAGCCCCAATAGATCGGAATAGAGGTCGGCATATTTGCGGGCGCTCGCTTCCCACGAGACGTCCGATTTCATGCCGCGGCGCTGCATCTTGCGCCAGGTTTTCTCGCGGCCGTAGAGCGTGACCGTACGCCGGATGGCTTCGGTCAGCGCCTCGGTGGTTGCGGGCGCGAACACCACCCCGGTGGCAACGCCCGCATCGACCGCCGCTTCATTGGCATCGATCACCGTATCGGCAAGGCCGCCGACGCGGCTCACCAGCGGCACGCAGCCATAGCGCAGGCCGTAGAGCTGGGTGAGGCCGCAGGGCTCGAAGCGCGACGGCACCATCATCACGTCCGCCCCGCCCTGCACCAGGTGCGAGAGCTCTTCGGAATAGCCCACGATGATGCCGATCTTGCCCGGATGACGGGCGGCAGCGCCTTTGAGCGCAGCTTCGAGGGCCGGATCGCCCGAGCCGAGCACCACCAGCTTGCCACCCAGGGCCACGAGTGCATCGACGCACTCGACCAGCATATCCATGCCCTTCTGCCAGGTGAGGCGGCTCACAACCGAGAACACCGGACCGGGCGAGTTCTCGATACCGAACCGCTCGAGCAGCTTGGCGCGGTTCTGGGCCCGCTTGTCCGTGGAACTGGAACCATAGGCCTCGGCCAGCGCCGGGTCGTTCTGCGGATCCCAGGCGCCGATATCGATGCCGTTGAGAATGCCGTGCAGCACGTCAGAGCGGCTCTGCAGCAGGCCTTCGAGACCCATGCCATAGGCCCCGGTGCGGATTTCGTGCGCATAGGTCGGGCTGACGGTGGTCAGCGCGTCGGCGACCTGAAGGCCGGCCTTGAGATAGCTGATCGAGCCAAAGTACTCGATGGCGCCTTCCTGTGCGGCGCGGAAGTCGAGCCGCAGCTGCGCGAACACGTCCCAGCCGAAGACACCCTGGAAGGCGAGATTGTGCACCGTCAGCACGGTCTTGACCCGTGTCGGGGCATTGAAGGCGACATAGGCAGGCACGAGCCCGGCCTGCCAGTCATGGGCGTGGAGGATCTGCGGTCGGTAGCCCTCGACCATGCCGCGGCCGAGTTCGTAGGCAGCAAAGCTCAGCGCCGCAAAGCGCTTCCAGTTGTCCACCCAGTCCTTGCCGGAGGCGTCGAGATAAGGGCTGCCCGGCCGGTCGTAGAGATGCGGCGCATCGAGCACGATGAGATCGAGCCCGCTGGCCCGGCCAGCCAGCAACCGCGCCGTGCCGTCGAAATAGTCCGGCATCTCGGCGACGACGCGCGCCGCCTCGAGCTTGGAGATAACGGCGGGATAGCCCGGCACCAGGGTGCGCATCGACACCCCGAGGGGCGCCAGGGCGCCAGGCAGCGCCCCGGTGACATCGGCCAGCCCACCGGTCTTGATGAGCGGATAGATCTCGGAAGCGACCGAGAGAACTTCGATCATCGGCCGACCAGGTACTTGTCCAACATCGGCTGGGTCACCAGCGTCACGCCTTCATCGGTCCGACGGAACCAGGTGGCGTCGAACTCCGGATCCTCGCCGATCACCAGCCCCTCGGGGATGGAGACGCCGCGATCGAGCACGACTTTCTTCAGCCGCGCGCCGCGACCGATGGTGCAATAGGGCAGCACCACGCACTCGTTGAGCTCGGAATAGGAATGCACCCGGCTGCCGGTCGAGAGCAGCGTCTTGTTGAGATGACCGCCCGACACGATGCAGTCGCCGGAAACCAGCGAGTTGACGGCCGAGCCGCGCCGACCGTCGAAATCGTGCACGAACTTGCCGGCGGCGTGATTCGGCGAAGGTCCAGATCGGCCAGTCGCGATCGTAGAGGTCGAGTTGCGGCTGCACGTCACAAAGGTCGATATTGGCCTTCCAGTAGGCGTCGACTGTGCCGACGTCGCGCCAGTAGGCGTTTTCCTCGTTGGTCGAGCGGACGCAAGAGCGCGGGAAGCGGTGCGCCCAGGCCGAGCCGTTCTGCACGATATAGGGGATGATGTCCTTGCCGAAGTCACGGCTGGAGCCGGGCGTCGCGGCGTCGCGGCGCAGCTGTTCCATGAGGAAGCGCGTCTCGAACACATAGATGCCCATCGAGGCCAGCGCCATCTCCGGCTTGTCTGGAATACCTGGCGGGTCCTTGGGCTTTTCGACGAAATCGATAACCCGGTCGCGCCCGTCCACATGCATCACGCCAAAGCCAGTGGCTTCCATGCGCGGGACTTCCAGGCAGCCGATGGTGACGTCGGCGCCGGTGTCCACATGCTGGCGGAGCATGATTTCGTAGTCCATCTTGTAGATGTGGTCGCCCGCCAGGAGCACGATGTAGCGCGGACCGTAATCCTCGATAATGTCCATGTTCTGGTAGACGGCGTCAGCGGTGCCCTCGTACCACTGCGTCTCGGAGACGCGCTGGCTCGCCGGCAACACGTCAAAGCTCTCGTTACGTTCCGTGCGGAGGAAGTTCCAGCCGCGCTGCAGGTGGCGGATGAGGCTATGCGCCTGGTATTGCGTCGCCACCGAGATGCGGCGGATGCCTGAGTTCAGTGCGTTGCTGAGCGCAAAATCGATGATGCGTGACTTGCCGCCGAAATACACGGCCGGTTTGGCGCGCCGATCGGTGAGTTCATGCAAGCGAGTGCCGCGTCCCCCAGCGAGCACATACGCCATGGCCTCGCGCGCCAGCGGCGATGGAGTCCTGTAGTCAGCCATATTTCCCTCCTCCTGGTGCCCGGCTTTATGACGGGTCGTATTTCAACATGATTGTCGAGAGCGGTGGCAGGTAAAGATCGGCATAGGGGCCGAACTCCTTCACCTCGCTGGGAATGGCCACCACTTTGCCCTGGTTCCCGCTATTGGACCCGCCGTACCAGCCGGCGTCGGTATTGATGCGCTCCACCCAGTTGCCTGCCTTGGGCATGGGCACACGATAATTGTCGCGCGGCACTGGCGTCAGGTTGGCGATGACCACCACCGGCTCGCTGCCTGGCGCCTGGCGCGCCCAGGCAAATACCGAATTGGTCTGGTCGTTGCCGACAAGCCAGGAAAAGCCCTCCGGCTCACAGTCGCGCGCATGCAGCGCAGGCAGTTCGCGATAGGCCGCGTTCAGGTCACCGACCAGGCGGCGGACGCCCTCGTGCATGCCCGCGTCGAGCAGCCACCAGTCGAGCCCCTTGGCCTCGTTCCACTCTTCGCGCTGGGCAAACTCCTGGCCCATGAACAAGAGCTTCTTGCCCGGCCAGGCCCACATATAGGCGTAGTAGGCCCGCAGCCCGGCAAAGCGCTGCCAGTCGTCGCCGCTCATCTTTTCGAGCAGCGAGCCCTTGCCGTGCACCACCTCGTCATGGCTGAGCGGCAGGATGAAGTTTTCCGAGTAGGCGTAGAGCGCCGCGAACGTCATGTCGTGATGATGGTAGCGGCGATGGATCGGGTTGCGGCTCATGTAACGCAGGGTGTCGTTCATGAACCCCATGTTCCACTTGAAGCCGAAGCCGAGGCCTCCCGCGTCGACCGGCGCCGAAACGCCGGACCATGAGGTGGATTCCTCGGCGATCATCAGGACGCCCGGATGTAGCCGGTAAGCCTCCATATTGACGCGCTTCAGGAACTCGACGGCCTCAAGATTGTGGTTGCCGCCAAACTGATTGGGCACCCACTCGCCGGATTTGCGCGAGTAATCGAGATAGAGCATCGAGGCCACGGCATCGACGCGCAGGCCGTCGAGGTGGAATTTCTCCAGCCAGTAGAGGGCGTTGTTGACGAGGAAGCTCACCACTTCCTTGCGCCCGAAATTGTAGATCGCGGTGTTCCAGTCCGGGTGATAGCCCTGCCGCGGATCGAGGTGCTCGTAAAGCGCCGTGCCGTCGAAACGGGACAGACCGTGGTCGTCGGTCGGGAAATGCGCCGGCACCCAGTCGAGGATCACCCCGAGCCCTGCCGCATGCGCGGTATCGACAAAGCGCGCAAAGCCCGCCGGATCGACCGAACCGCGCCGTCGGACGCGTAAAGCCCGACCGGCTGGTAACCCCAGCTCGGATCAAACGGATGTTCGGTGATCGGCAAGAGCTCGATATGGGTAAAGCCCAGGTCGGCGACATAGGGGATGAGCTGCTCGGCCAACTGGTCGTAGCTCATGAAACCGCCATCGGCGCGGCGCCGCCAGCTGCCCAGATGCACTTCGTAGATCGACACGGCCTCGCGGCGCCAATTCTTCTTGCCGCGCTTTTCGAGATAAGCCGCGTCGCTCCAGTCGAACGGCCTCGGATCGGCAACCACCGAGGCGTTCTTGGGGCGCATCTCGCTCTGCGCACCGAAGGGATCGGCCTTCAGCGGCTGCAGCGAGCCGTCGTTGGAGACGATCTCGTATTTGTAGATCTCGCCGGGACCGACATGCGGGATGAACACTTCCCAGATACCGATATTGAGCCGCCGCCGCATCGGATGGCGCCGCCCGTCCCAGTCATTGAACGGCCCGACGATGCTGACTCGCGACGCATTCGGCGCCCAGACGGCGAAATGCGTCCCCGCGACACCCTCGAACTCCATTGCATGCGCGCCGAGCTTGTCGAAGAGCCGCAGATGGCTGCCTTCGCCGATGTAATAGTCGTCCATCGGCCCAAGGACGGGACCAAAACTGTAGGGATCGGCGACGTCCCAGCTGCCGCCGGCATTGCTGGCGCGAAAGCTCATCGGCTGGCGATGGTCGATGGCAACGATGCCTTCGTAGAACCCGCCGCCATGGCGGCGCTCGAGTTCTCCTACAGACGCGCCGGTGCGGTCGATGGCAGTGACGGAACCCGCATGCGGGATGAACGCACGCGCCACCCACTGCTCGCCGACCTGCTGGATACCAAGGATCGAGAACGGATCGGCATGCTTGCCGGTCACGATTGCCTCGATGTCGTCCTCACTCGCCTGCCACTTCACTGTTGCGCCCTTATCCGCCGTCACTGGCTGTCCACTGGAACCTTCCAGATCTCCTCGGCATATTGCCGTATCGTCCGGTCAGAGGAGAACCAGCCAACGTGCGCTGTGTTCCGTATGGCCATCGAATACCACTTCTTGGGCGTCCTCCAGGCCTCGTCGACGCGCTTCTGCGCGGCAGCATAGGCATCAAAGTCGCGCGCCACCATGAACCAGTCATGGTCATAGAGGCCACCGATCAGGTCGCGGTAGCGATTGGGATCGTCGGGTGAGAAGACGCCGGAGGCAATCGACTCCAGCGCATCCTTGAGCGCCGGCGAGTTGTCGATGGCGGCGCGCGGCACTTCGCTGCGGGCCCGCTTCTGGGCCACCTGGTCGGCCTTGAGGCCGAAGATCACCATGTTGTCTTCGCCCACCGCCTGCAGCATCTCGACATTGGCGCCATCGAGCGTGCCGATGGTGAGCGCCCCATTGGCCATGAACTTCATGTTGCCGGTGCCCGAGGCTTCCATACCCGCCGTCGAGATCTGCTCGGAAAGATCGGCCGCCGGCATGATGGTTTCAGCCAGACTGACATTGTAGTTCGGCAGGAACACCACCTTGAGCAGGCCGCGCACCGCCGGGTCATTGTTGATGACCTTGGCGACGTCATTGATCAGCTTGATGATCAGCTTGGCATTCCAGTAGCCCGGCGCCGCCTTGCCGGCGAACACCTTCACCCGGGGCACCCAGTCGCGTTCCGGATGCGCGCGGAGCTCGGAATACTGCGCCACGGCCTGCACCACATTGAGCAGTTGGCGCTTGTATTCATGGATGCGCTTGACCTGCACGTCGAACATCGCGTCGGGCGACACGGTGACGTTGAGCCGATCCTTGATCACCTGCGCCAGCGCCACCTTGTTCGCACGCTTCACCGCCGCGAACTGCTGCTGGAAGCCCGGATCGTCGGCATGCGCATCCAGGTTGGCGAGCAGCTCGAGGTTGTCCATGAACTGCGGCCCGATACGATCGGAAATCAGCTTGGTGAGACCTGGATTGCACTGCATCAGCCAGCGGCGCGGCGTCACGCCGTTGGTCTTGTTGTTGATGCGGTCGGGATAGAGCGCGTTGAGATCGGCAAACACTGTCTCTTTCATGAGCTCGGTGTGGAGCGCCGAGACGCCGTTGATCGAGTGCGAGCCGACAAAAGCCAGCTGGCCCATGCGGACACGGCGCGACCCGTGCTCGTCGATCAACGACACATTGGCAACCTGGGCGTCGGTAAAGCCGGCCCGGCCCCGCGCTTCAGTCAGAACCTCCGCGTTGATCGCGTAAATGATCTGCATGTGGCGCGGCAACAGCCGCTCGAGCAGGCCGACCGGCCAGCTTTCCAGCGCTTCGGGCAGCAGTGTGTGGTTGGTGTAGCCAAAGGTGCCGCGAGTCAGCTTCCAGGCCTGGGCCCAGCGCAACCCATGCAGATCCATCAGGATGCGCATCATTTCGGCGATCGAAATGGCCGGATGCGTGTCGTTGAGATGGATTGCCACCTTGTCGGGCAGCGAGCCCATGTCGCCATACTGCTGCAGATGGCGCCGGACGATGTCCTGCAGCGAGGCCGAGGAGAAGAAGAACTCCTGACGCAACCGCAGCTCCTGCCCTGCCGGGGTTGAATCTGCCGGGTAGAGAATCTTGGTAAGTGCTTCTGCGCGCGCACTTTCTTCGAGCGCGCCGATATGATCGCCGGAATTGAACTTGTCGAGCAGGATGGGGTCGATCGACTGCGCGCTCCAGAGCCGCAGGGTGTTCACCCGCGCCCCGCGCCAACCGACGATCGGCGTATCGAAAGCCACGGCCAACATGTGCTCGCTCGGCCGCCACTCGTGCCGCACCAGCCCGTCGGGCTCGGTGATCGGCTCCACATGGCCGCCAAAGCCGACTTCATAGCTCGACTCGCGCCGCTCGAATTCCCACGGATTGCCGTGCATGAGCCAGTCTTCGGGCAGTTCGACCTGCCAGCCTTCGCTCATTTCCTGCCGGAACATGCCGTTGGCATAGCGGATGCCATAGCCATAGGCCGGGATTTTCAGCGACGACATGGATTCGAGGAAGCATGCGGCGAGGCGACCGAGGCCGCCATTGCCCAGCGCCGCGTCGGGCTCGAGGTTGATCAGGTCGCCCAGATCGACATTGAGGTTCTTGAGCGCTTCGCGCACCGGATCCATCAGCCCGATGTTACTCATCGCATCGCGCATCAGCCGACCGATGAGGAACTCGAGGCTCAGGTAGTAGACGCGCTTTTTGGACGTCCGCCAGGTTTCGCGGCTCGATTCCATCCACTGGTCGATGATGCGGTCGCGCACCGCCAGAATCGTCGCCTTCAGCCAGTCATGTGGCCGCGCGACGATCGGGTCTTTACCGACAGAATATGTAAGTTTTTCAAGGATTTCCGACTGGAGCGCCGCGGCCGTGAGGGCGCGGGGTTCCGGAATGGGGGCGTCGTAGACGATCGGCTTTTGCGGCATGTCGCAATCCACGTATCATAACTATGAAGTCCCCTCTTCAACCGCACAATTGCACTTAAAACGGGCAGTGGGAAGGGCCGCTGGAATCAGCGCGTGAAAAGCGGCTCAGACGGGCTCAGACTGGCCGGAAACCGGGACAATCGGCGTGCTGGGGGCGCCCTTGCGCCCCACTTCCCGGGCCTGTTCCTCGGAATTCTTGAGCAGCAGATCGCGCGCCGCCTGCGCGCCACCGAGCACCTGGGCCTCGAACCGCTGCTGGTCGCGCTCGCGCACACCCTCGACGATCTCGTCGGCTTCCTCGTTGCTGGCGCCCAGCTGGATCACCGCCTCGCGCCCGAAGGCGAGCGCCGAGTCGAGCAGTTCGCGGATCTGGTAATCCACCCCCAGCTTGACCAGTTCGATAGCATGGGTGCGGTCATATGCACGGGCGAACACTTTCACCAGCGGGAACTCGGACTTCAAGAGCTCGGTGATCTTGACCGCCGCGGCCTTGTCATCGACCGCCACGAGAACGGCATCCGCAGTCTCCACCCCGGCCGCGCGGAGAATATCGAGCCGGGTGCCGTCCCCATAATAGACCTTGAAACCAAAGGTGCCGGCAGCCCGGATCATGTCGGTGTCGTTGTCGATGATCGAAATTCTGTGGCCTTTGGCGAGCAGAGGCTGCGAGGCAATCTGGCCGAAACGGCCAAAGCCGATCACCAGCACATTGCCCGAGAGCCCGTCAGGGGCTTCAACGCCCTCCATCGACTGCTCCGCCTTGGGCATCAGCCACTTGAGACCAATGATGCTGAACGGCGTCAGCACCATCGAGATGATCACCGTGGCGGTGAACACGGCATTGATCTGGACCGAGAAGATGCCGGCAGCCGCAGCCGTTGTGTAGAGCACGAAGGCAAATTCACCGCCCTGCGCCATCAGCACCGACCGCTCCAGCGCTTCGGCATGGCTGGATTTGAGCACCCGCGCCACTGCGTAGATGGCGGCCGACTTGACCAGCATATAGGCCACGACGCTGAGCGCGATGATCTGCCAGTTGGCAGCCACCACGGCGAGGTCAAGCGACATGCCGACAGCGAGGAAAAAGAGCCCCAGAAGGATACCGCGGAACGGCTCCACATCGGCTTCGAGCTGATGCCGGAAGGTCGAGGTCGAGAGCATGACGCCAGCAAGGAAGGCGCCCATGGCCATCGAAAGGCCACCCAGTTGCATGATCAGCGCCGCGCCCAGCACCACCAGCAGCGCAGCCGCCGTCATCACCTCGCGCGCCTTGGATTCGGCGAGCAGGCGGAACACCGGGTTGAGCACCCAGCGCCCGGCAAAGATCACCACCACCACCGCACCGGCAGCAAAACCGACACTGATCCAGCGCGACAGGGCGTCGCCGCCCTCCCCGCTCGAGGGCGCGAGGAAGGCCACCAGCGCCAGGAGCGGGACGATGGCGAGGTCTTCCAGCAGCAGGATCGAGACGATCCGCTGGCCGTGCGGCGTGCTCAACTCGCCGCGTTCAGTCAGGATCTGCATGACAATGGCAGTGGACGTCAGCACAAAGCCCATGCCGGCGACAAAGGCCACCACCGGGCTGAAGCCCAGGAGAACGCCGATCCCGGTCAGCAGCGCGCCGCAGATCACCACCTGGATCACGCCGAGCCCGAAAATCTGTCGGCGCAGGCTCCAGAGCTTGCTTGGCTCCATTTCAAGGCCGACGATGAAGAGGAACATCACCACGCCCAGTTCCGCGGCATGCAAAATCGCTTCTGCGTCCTCCACAAGGCCAATACCGAACGGCCCGATAACGAGGCCGGCCACGAGATAGCCGAGCACCGAGCCCAGACCGAGGCGGCGGAACAGCGGCACAGCAATCACGGCGGCGCCGAGCAGTGCTACGATCTGCACCAGGTCCACGCCGCTATGGGCGGCAGCCTGCGCCGCATGGGTGACTGCTTCACCGGCCATTGCTCATCCCTCGCTGTTCGTATGTCGCAAGTCATGGCGGCTGGCGGACGCCCCCGTCAAGGCTAGCCACTTGGCTAGCGGGGAACGAATGACCACCTCATCACGGATTGCGCGGGACCTGCACGCGCAGGGTGACGACCCGACCTTGGCCCACTATGCTAATGGGACTCTCGCCTCCATTTCGGACCCTCATGACGCGCAAGATCATT
>JACDQI010000138.1 GCA_015657675.1 Devosia sp. | reverse complement strand
TCATGGTGAACGGCAGCCAGAAATGCTACATTGAGGTCGGCGGCAAGGTGAAGCTAACCAACGTCCGCTTCCGCGACGACGCGCACCTGATGAACGTCTGTCAGCGCATCGTGAGCCAGGTCGGCCGCCGCGTCGACGAAAGCTCGCCGATCTGCGACGCCCGCTTGCCCGATGGCTCGCGCGTCAACGTCATAGCCCCGCCGCTCTCCATCGATGGCGCCGCCCTCACCATTCGTAAGTTCAAGAAGGACAAGCTGACGCTCGCGCAACTGGTCAAGTACAACTCGATCTCGCCCGAGGGCGCCGAAGTGCTGCGTATCCTCGGCCGGGTACGCGCCAACGTCCTGATCTCGGGCGGTACCGGCTCGGGCAAGACCACGCTTCTGAACTGCCTGACGGCGTTCATCGAAAAAGACGAGCGCGTCATCACCTGCGAAGACTCGGCCGAACTGCAGCTGCAGCAGCCGCACGTGGTGCGTCTCGAAACCCGCCCGCCCAATCTTGAGGGCGAGGGCGAAATCACTATGCGTGATCTCGTCAAGAACTGTCTGCGTATGCGTCCCGAACGCATTATCGTGGGCGAAGTCCGCGGCCCTGAGGCCTTCGATTTGCTGCAGGCCATGAACACCGGCCACGATGGCTCGATGGGTACGTTGCACGCCAACAGCCCGCGCGAAGCCCTGAGCCGTCTGGAATCCATGATCACCATGGGCGGCTACTCGCTGCCCTCGCGCACCATTCGCGAAATGATCGTCTCCTCGATCGACGTCGTGGTGCAGGCCGCGCGCCTCCGCGATGGCTCGCGCCGCATCACTGCCATCTCCGAAGTGCTCGGCATGGAAGGCGACGTCATCGTCACCCAGGACATCTTCCTCTACGACATCGTCGGCGAGGACCAGGCCGGCAACCTCATTGGTCGCCATCGCTCCACCGGTATTACCAAGCCGCAGTTCACCGAGCGTGCCCGCTACTTCAACGAAGAGGCCAACCTCATCGAGGCGCTGGAAAAATCCAACATAGAACAGCGCGAAATTCTCAATAACTGAGGCGCTAGGGTAGTGTGATGAGTATTCTTCTGCTGGCAGTCCTTGGGTTCGTCGCCGTCGCCGCAGCCGGGTTCGCCCTGGTGCCGTCGCTGGGCAATTCCAGCCGTGCCGACAAGCGCATCAAGGCGCTGCAGGGCGATGTGCAGACCAATCGCCGCGAACTGAACGCGGCCCGCAAGACGGACAGCCGCCGCAAGGACATTCAGCAGACCCTCAAGGCGCAGACCGAGCAGATCGAAAAGCGCAAGAAGAACGTCTCGCTGCAGGACCGCATCTTCCAGGCGGGCCTCAAGATCAAGGCCGCGGCCTTTATACGTAACCAGATCATCCTGGGTGCCGTGGTCTTCGTCCTGCTGATGCTGATGACGCAGTGGTACTACGCCGCCGTCTTCGGCGCCGCCGCTGGCTATGTGCTGCCGCGCATGTACCTGGGCAACCGCCGCAAGTCCTACCAGAACAAGTTCCTCGATGAGCTGCCCAATGCCGTTGAAGCCATCGTCCGCGGCGTCAAGTCCGGCCTGCCGCTCAACGACTCCATGCGGGTCGTTGCCAAGGAGGTCAAGGAACCGGTCAAGTCCGAGTTCCAGCGCGTCCTCGACCAGCAGTCGGTCGGCAAGTCGATGAGCGAGGCGGTGCAGATCCTGTTCGATCGCGTGCCGCTGCCAGAGGTGAACTTCTTCGTCGTCGTCATCACCGTCCAGCAGCAGGCTGGCGGCAACCTCTCCGAAGCGTTGGGCAACCTTGCCAAGGTGCTACGTAACCGCAAGAAGATGAAGGCCAAGATCAAGGCCATGTCGTCCGAGGCCAAGGCGTCTGCCGGTATCATCGGCTCTCTGCCATTCATCGTCGCCCTGCTGGTGAGCCTCACCACCCCGACCTATCTGCTGCCGCTCTTTACCACCTCCATCGGCAACCTCTGGCTTGGCATTGCCGCAGTCATGATGAGCATGGGCGTCTTCGTGATGAAGAAGATGGTCGCGTTCGATTTCTAGGAGCTGCCGGTGAACTTCGTCGCTACGCTGACCGATCCGAAATTCCTCATCGCCGTCTTTGCGGCGATTGCGGCCGGCGCGATCGTCTTCACCCTCGGCTCATCGCTGCTGGGGAACCGTTCGCAGATCAAGCAGCGCATCAAGCGCGTTGCCCTCGAGCGCGAAAAACTCCGTGCCGAAGAAATGTCGCGCCTGCGCGGCGGCAGCCGCGAGGCCGAGCCACGAAGCATTCGCCGCGTTGCCGGCAAGGAGTACATGACCAAGGTCGTGCAGCGCTTCGACCTGCAGAAGGCCTTCGCCGACGAAAACACCGTGGAGCAGCTCGCGCGCGCCGGCTATCGCGGACAGGGGCCACTGACAACCTTTCTCTTTGCGCGTTTCGTCACGCCATTTGCGCTGTTCTTTGTTGGCCTGTTCTACATGCAGTTCACTGTCTTTGCGGCGAACCCGCTCTGGCAGAATGCGCTCTACGCGCTCTTCGTCGGCATGCTGGGCGCCTACCTGCCGAACGTCCTGCTCAAGAACCGCACGGTCAAGCGCCAGCAGTCCATCCGCCGCGCCTGGCCCGACGCCCTCGACCTGATGCTGCTCTGCGTGGAATCCGGCATGTCGGTCGAACACGCCTTCAAGCGCGTTTCCAAGGAAGTCGGCATGCAGAGCGCCGAGCTGGCCGAAGAGCTGACGCTCACCACGGCCGAACTGAGTTTTCTTGAAGACCGCACGCGCGCCTTCGACAACCTTGGGCGCCGTACCGGCCTCGACAACGTCAAGTCGGTGATGACTGCGCTCATTCAGGCCGATCGTCACGGCACCTCGGTCGGCACGTCGCTGCGCGTCATGGCGGAGGAAGGCCGTGAAGCCCGCATGATGGAAGCCGAAAAGAAGGCTGCCGCACTGCCGCCGAAACTGACCGTGCCGCTGATCCTGTTCTTCCTGCCTGTGCTCTTCATCGTCATCATCTCGCCGGCCATGATCCGCGTCTTCTCGGGCGGGAGCGGCGGCTGACTCCGCCGATCGCCGAAAACGAAAAGGGCCCGCTCGGGCCCTTCTTCTTTCTTGGCGATGTCGGATCGAGCTACTCGCCCTTGATCTTGTCCCAGCGGTTCTGCTGCGTCAGCAGGGCGCGGATGTAGGCCATGTTGGCTTCCACCTCTTCAGGACCCAGTTCGGCGGCATAAATGGCGCGACACTCGTCGAACCGGCCCTGCAGGCCAATCACCAGCGCCAGGTTCTGCCGGATCTGGCTGGTCGCGCCGCGCATCGCCACGGCACGCCGCAATTGCGTCTCGGCCTGCGTGAGGTCATTGGTCATGGCGTAGCTGAGGCCGATATTGGCGTAGAGCGAGGCCTCGTTGGGCGCGATGGTCAGCGCCTGCTGGTACACGGCACGCGCTTCCGCATTGTGCCCGCTCTGGTCGAGGATGGCGCCCTTGACCGAAAGTGCGTTCCAATCGGGCGATGCCGGATTGATGGCGCTCTCAACCACGTTGAGGGCCTGCTCGAACCGCCCGGCCGATGTCAGTGCCTTGGCGTAGGCGACCTTCAGATCGGCGTCTGCATTCTTGCTGGCCACACCAGCTTCGAGCACCGCCATCGCCTGCTCAGGCTGTCCCGCCGCACGCAAAGCCGCCGCGTAGTAGATCATTGTGCCCTTGTCGCGCGGGTTCTTCTTGTAGCGCGCCGCCAGACTTCCCAGCGTCTGCTGGCTTTCCACTCGACCCTGGCCGGAAAGATCGGTGGCGCCCATGCTGGCGCGATTGCTGGCGCATGCCGATAGAGCAACGGCAGCAACTCCGGCGAGGAGCAGTGCACGCAGCGGGCGCGAGAACGCAGATGGGCGACTTGAGTTACGCATGACGTCAATTCCTGCCGGCTGTTGGATTGTTCCGGCCCCCGCATATGCAATAAATGATTAACCCTAACGCTGGGTTAAGGTCGGGATTTCAAGGCGTTGCGGCCGGCCCACGACGCGCGTAGCTTGTTGGCGTCACCCGTCCACGGAGCCCCGCAATGGCCAAGCCGAAATCCCTGCCAGTGATCTGCGTCGCCGAAAGGGGGAGCGCCCAAAACCTCCCAGCGTCGCACGCGGCCTGGGCCAAGGCCAATGGCTTTGCTGGCCAGCGCGGACGACTGCTGGCCCTGCCCACTGCTGAGGGCGCCGTCGGGGGCTACCTTTTCGGAACTGGTCCCGACACCAACCGGCCAAAGTTGATCACTGGTCTCGCCTCGGCGGCACTCGAGCCCCGGCACCTACCGGCTCGAAGGCGAACTCGGTGACCCCACGCTGGCGGCACTGGGCTTCCGGCTGGGTGCCTATCGGTTCGACCGCTACCTCAAGCCGCGCGAGACGCCGCTATTGCTCGACCCCGCCGGCGCGGACGGCGCTGAAGTAAAGCGCCTGGCCGAGGCGGCATTCCTCGCCCGCGATCTGGTCAACACGCCGGCCAACGATCTGGGACCCGACGCCTTCGAGGCGGCGATCCGTGCCTTTGCGACGCAGCACAAGATGAAGCTCAAGGCCATTGTCGGCGACGACCTTCTCAAGCAGAACTTTCCCTTGATCCACGCTGTCGGCCGGGCCGCCGCCGAGGCGCCACGACTGCTCGATCTCACCTGGGGTAAGGCTTCCGATCCCAAGGTCACCTTGGTGGGCAAGGGCGTCACCTTCGACACCGGCGGCCTCGACATCAAGCCGTCGGCCGGCATGCTGCTGATGAAGAAGGACATGGGCGCGCCGCCAATACGCTTGGCCTCGCCCACGCCATCATCGACGCGGGCCTGCGCGTTCGCCTGCGGGTGCTGATCCCGATCGTCGAGAACGCCATCTCCGCGTCTGCCTTCCGTCCAGGCGACGTGCTGCGCGCCCGCAATGGCACCACTGTGGAGATCGGCAATACCGACGCGGAAGGGCGCCTTATCCTGGGCGATGCGCTGAGCCTGGCCGACGAAGAGAGCCCCGAGCTGATCGTCGACATGGCGACCCTCACCGGCGCCGCCCGCGTCGCTTTGGGGCCCGACCTGCCGCCGCTCTACTGCGCCGATGATACTCTCGCCGCCGATCTGATGGCGGCCGGGGCCGCGGCGGACGACCCGCTCTGGCGCCTGCCGCTCTGGGCGCCGTATCAGTCGATGATCAGTTCCAAGATTGCCGACGTCAACAATGCCGGGCAGGGCGGCTTCGCCGGCTCGATCACCGCTGCCTTGTTCCTGCAGCGCTTTGTCAGCAAGGCAAAGGCATGGGTGCATCTTGACATCTTCGCCTGGGCACCGGAGGCGCGGCCAGGGCGGCCGTTCGGCGGCACAGATCAGGGGATCCGCGCCGTCTACGGTGTGCTCAAGCAGCGATATAGTTGACATCGTCAACAAAATGGTTGCCATTGTCACCATTTGCGGAGGTGGCAGTGACTGAACAGATTGATGACATCCGCGCCTTCAACCGCTTCTACACCGGCCAGATCGGACTGCTCGAAGAACAGTTCAACGACAGCCCGCTGAGCCTGCCCGAGGCGCGCGTCCTCTACGAGATTGACTCCCGGGGGCACACCACCGCCGGCGATCTCGCAAGGGCCCTGCGTATGGATCGCGGCTATCTCAGCCGCATCCTGCGCAAATTTGCCGATGCCGGCCTTACCGCGATGACGCCTCATCTCACCGATCGGCGCAGCAACAACCTGGCGCTGACCTCGGACGGCGACATCATCGCCGAGCGGCTCAACGAAAAGTCCAATGAGGCGGTGCTGAACCTTGTTCATCCACTGACCGACAGTCAGCGGCAAGAGCTCGTGTCGGCCATGCTGAGGATCAGAACGCTGCTGGGCGACAACGTGCCGTCCCAGCCGGTGACGCTCCGCCCGCCCCGCATTGGCGACATCGGCTGGCTGGTCCATCGCCAGGGCGTTCTCTACCACCAGCAGTATGGCTGGAACGGCGAGTTCGAAGCCCTTATCGCCCGCATCTATGCCGACTATCACGCCGCGCCCGAAACGCCGCCCAAGAGCCTCTGGGTCGCCGAGCGGGGCGGCAGCATCGCTGGGTCCATCTTCACCATGCCGTCGGAGGGCATCGCCGGGTCGGCACAGCTCCGCATGCTTTATGTCGAGCCCGCGGCTCGGGGCCTCGGCATCGGCAGGTTGCTGGTTGAACAGTGCGTCGCCTTCGCCCGCGAGGCCGGCTACGAGCGGATGCGGCTCTGGACCCATACGGTGCAGCAGTCGGCCCGAAAGCTCTATGCGGCGGCCGGCTTTGCCGTAGTGGAGAGCAAACCCCACCACGCCTTCGGTAAGGATCTCATCAGTGAGATCTGGGAGAAGCGGTTCTAGGGAGCGCGGAACTTAGTAGCCGCGCGTCACGTCCACCACGTTTGGCAGTGGCAGCCCCTTCTCATGGTCCTTGATGACCTTGGAGAAATAGGCCACGCCGGTCCGCTCGCTCGACGCCGCTGCGATGTGCGGCGTGATATAGACATTGTCCATGTCCCACAGTGGGCTCTCCTTGGGCAGTGGCTCGACTTCGAACACGTCGAGGCTGGCCGCCCAGAGCGTGCCGTCCTGCAGCGCCCGAACGATGTCGGCCTCCTTCTGGTGCCCGCCACGTGCGGCGTTGATCACCACCGGACCTTCGCCATCCAGCCCGCCGCGATGCAGCTTGGCAAAGGTCTCGTGGTTGAGAATGCCCCGCGTCTCCGGCGTCAGCGGCAGCAGGTTGACCAGAATGTCCGTGCCGGCAAGGAAAGTGTCGAACTCTGCCTCGCCCGCAAAGGTCTCGACGCCCTCGATGGTCTTTGGCGTGCGGCTCCAGCCTCGCAGCTTGTAGCCGAACACCTTGAGGTGCCGGATTGCATCCTGCCCGAGCTGTCCAAGGCCCATCACGCCAACGACGGCATCCCAGGCCGGCGCCGGGTAGAGCTGCACCCAGCGCTTGGCCGCTTGGTCGCGCTTGAAGCGCGTAGCAAGGCGCTGGTGCAGCAGCACATTCTGCAGCACGTAGTCGCTCATCCGCTGTGTCAGGTCTTCGTCCATGAAGCGCACCACCGGCACACCGGCGGGCAGGCGCGGGTGGCGCAGCAGCGCATCCACGCCGGCGCCCAGCGAGAGCACGGCCTTCAGGTTGTCCAGACCATCAAACGCGTCCGGCTTGGGCTTCCAGATGAAGATGTACTCGATCTCCTTGGGGTCGAAGTCGTCACCGCGCAGCACCACGCGGCGGCCGGGCAGGGCGGCAGCGAATTTGTCAGCCCAGCTTCGCTCGTTGAAGTCGGCAAGGTGCAGCAGCAATGTCATAAACGGTCCCTCCAAAACAAAGGGCCGCGCACGAGGCGCGGCCCTGAAAAATCAGTCGACCAACTTACTGTGCTGCGGGAGTGGCCGCAGGGGCAGTTGCGTCAGCAGCCGGTGCAGCGGGAGCAGCCGTGTCAGCTGCGGGAGCCGTTGTCGCGTCGGCGGCTGGCGCAGCAGGAGCGGCGGCTTCGGCAGCGGGTGCAGCAGTCTCGGCGGTCGGCGCAGCAGCATCAGCTGCAGGAGCCGCAGCCTCTACGGGCGGGAACGGCACGGGCGACGCAGACAGGGTCGCCATGTACGCAATAATGTCGGCGCGTTCCTTGTCGTTCTTCAGGCCCGAGAAGTTCATCTTCGTGCCCGGCGCATATTCCTTGGGTGCAAGCAGGAACGCGTTGAGGTTCTCGTAGCTCCACACGTCGCCGGCGGCCTTATGTTCGAGCAGAGCGGCCGAATAGGCAAAACCCTCATGGCTGCCCTCGAGACGGCCGACCACATCGTACAGTTCCGGACCGGTCTTGTTGCCGGCGCCCTGCGCAAAGTTGTGGCAACTCTGGCACTTCTTGGCAACGTTCTGACCGGCGGCCGCATCGGCACTGGCAAGCAGCACTGCGATGGGCACCGCAGCGGCAGGCGCTTCAGCGACCGCCTCACCCGCCGAGCCTTCGGGCACCGGCAGGCTCAGGCCCGGCCCGGTCTCGCGCGGCGCATAGATGGCTTCGGCGAGGAACCCAACGCCCATGACGAACAGCAGGGTACCGAGGATGGCACCGATAATCTTGTTGAGTTCGAACGAATCCATTGCGGTCTCTTTGCCTTTTCCGCCGGTATAAACGATTGGCGCGGAGCTTCAAATGCCCGCTTGCAGCCCCCAGGCGCAAGGGAGACCTGTCCCGACGCGCGCGGAAGATAGTCTGAAGCGCCCTTGCGGCGCAACGGGGTACCGCGTGGCTGCGACAATTCCCACAGTCCTAATCCCGCCTACCCATCGGAAGCGGCCAGATTGACTTGGCTTTGCCGAGGGGCCAAGAGTGGCGCCGCTTTCACGAAGAGGTCGATAAATGGCAAAAAAGGTGGCGTTTCAGGGCGAAAAGGGTGCGTTCAGCCATGCGGCGGCCCATGCCCTGTTTCCCAAGGGCGAAGCGGTGCCCTGCGTCACCTTTGAGGACACCATCACCGCCGTGCAGAAGGGGACCGCCGATTTCGGCGTCGTTCCGGTCGAAAATTCCCTGTATGGCCGCATCACCGATATCTACCACCTGCTCCCTGAGAGCGGGTTGTTCATCACCGCCGAGCATTTCCTCCGCGTCGAGATGAACCTGCTGGGCGTCAAGGGCGCGCAATTGTCCGACGTCAAATCGGTGCAGTCGCTCTCTGTGGCGCTCGGCCAGTGCCGCAAGTTCATCCGCAAGCACCGGCTCAAGACCATCAACGGTGTCGATACGGCAGGCTCGGCCCGCGAGATTGCCGAACTGGGCGACAAATCGGTGGCCGCCATTGCCTCCCGCTTTGCCGGCGAAATCTACGGCCTCGATGTCCTCGCCTCCAATATCGAGGACGCAACCCACAACACCACGCGCTTCCTCGTCATCTCGAAGACGCCCGAAGAGCCCAAGAAGACTGCAAAAAAGGTCAAGACCACCTTCGTTTTCCGCGTCCGCAACGTGCCGGCCGCGCTCTACAAGGCTATGGGCGGCTTTGCCACCAACGGCGTCAACATGACCAAGCTCGAAAGCTACATGCTCGACGGCTCGTTCACCGCCACCCAGTTCTACGCCGATATCGAGGGTCGTCCGTCCGATCCGTCGGTGCAGCTGGCCTTTGAGGAACTCAAGTTTTTCACCGACCAGTTCCGCGTTCTCGGCGTCTATCCAGCAGGCGCCATGTAGGCCGGGCGGGCATGGGTGAAATCTCCGGCGTCTTGCGATAGGATGGCGACATGACCGATTTGACCAAGACGCCCGACCGCTCGCTCTCGCACGTCACCGAATGGGTGTTCGATCTCGACAACACGCTCTATCCGCGCGAATGCAACCTCTTTGCGCAGATCGACATCCTGATCTCACACTACATGGTCTCGGTGACCAACCTCGCGTTCGACGAGCTCGGGCGCTGCAAAAGACGTATTACCGAGAGTACGGCACCACGCTGAACGGGCTGATGCACAAGCATCAGGTCGATCCGGACCACTTCCTCAACACCGTCCACGCCATCGACTATTCACCCGTCGCCTCCCATGACGGGTTGATCGAAGCGATCCGCGCCCTGCCGGGCCGCAAGTTCATCCTTACCAATGGCGATGTCGGCCACGCCCGCGCGGTCCTTGGCCGCCTGGGCAAAGCCGATGACCTCTTCGAGGATATCTTCGACATCCGGGCCATGAAGTACACGCCCAAGCCTCTGCCCGAGGCCTATGAGGCGTTCTTTGCCACCCACGGCATCGATGTCGAGCGCGCCGCCATGTTCGATGATCTCGAAAAGAACCTCTTGGTGCCCCATGAGCGCGGCATGCGCACGGTGCAGGTCGTTGCCGGCCCGGAGTTTGCGCACGATCAGGTCGAAGCGTGGGAACTTGAGCAGCGCGGCGGCTCCCATGTGCACCATGTCACCTCTGACCTTGCAGGGTTCCTGCGTCGCCTGCCGTGAGCAACGACTGGCTGGTGCAGACTGGTCTGGTGCTCTTTGTCGAAAACTACGACGCCTGCGTCGCCTTCTACCGCAACGTGCTTGAACTGCCGCTGATCAAGGATCAGGGCGACATCATCATCCTGGGCTTCGGCGCAGGCTATCTGATGATCGAGCCGGGCGGTACGGCGCGCGCGCAGAAATCACGCGTCGACAATCCTGCGATCCTGCGCTTCAATGTCGCGGACGTCGACGCCGTTGCGAGGAAGCTGCGCGCCCATGGCGTAGCGGTCGACGTGCAGACCAATCCGTGGGGCATCACGTGCCTGTTCCACGATCCCGACGGCAATCCCTGCCAGTTGCGGAACCATTTCGATGGCACTTTCGCCCCGAAGGCCTGAGCCTCAGCCGAGCCCGATTTCGGGCAGGTTGTAGTAGTCGCGCACCACACTCCATCCCTCTTCGGCCGAGTCGACCACCGTAAAAAGGTTCGGATCGTCCGGGCTGATCGTGCCGGCGTCGGCCAAGGCGCGGAAGTTGATCACCTGGTTCCAGAAGTCGATGCCGAACAGCAGTACCGGGATGCGCTCCATGCGTCCGGTCTGGATCAGCGTCAGTGTCTCGAAGAACTCGTCGAGCGTGCCGAACCCGCCCGGAAAGATCGCCACGGCGCGCGCCCGCAACAGGAAATGCACCTTGCGCATCGCAAAATAGTGGAAGTTGAAGCTGAGTTCGGGCGTCACATAGGTATTTGGCGCCTGCTCATGCGGCAGCACGATGTTGAGCCCGATGCTCGGCGCGCCGACATCGTCGGCGCCGCGGTTGCCGCTTCCATCACCCCCGGTCCGCCGCCGGTGACCACCACGAAATCCTTGTACTCCGTCGCTT
>JACDQI010000137.1 GCA_015657675.1 Devosia sp. | reverse complement strand
TGTAGCGGGCCAGCACGTCGCCATGGTATAGTTGCGGACGTGGCCCATATGAATGCGCCCCGACGGATAGGGGAACATTTCTAGGACATAGTAGCGCTCGCGCGTGTCGTCGTTTCGGACGACAAAGCTTTGACGGTCGTCCCACTGCTTTTGCCAGCGGGGCTCTTCAACGCGCGGGTTGTAGCGCTCGATAGTCCTGGTCACTTCGGCTCTCTCACGACGCAGACGATTGCGTTTCGGGGGGATTTTGGATAGCGGACCATCATCAGAAAAGCCAATTGTGGTCAACAGAAAGCAAGGCGTGCCCGATCTCCCGGAAAATGCCGCCGAGCGGCTCGATATCATCAAAACCCGTATCGAACGGGCCCGCCGTCGCTTCGGGGCGCCGCCCGAGCAGGTGGAACTGATCGCAGTCAGCAAGACGTTTTCGGCCGACGAAATCCGACCGTTCCTCATAGCCGGTCAGCGACTTTTCGGCGAGAACCGGGTCCAGGAGGTAAAGGCCAAGTGGCCCGAGCTGCGGGCGTTGTATGACGGCATAGAATTGCATCTGATCGGCCCGCTGCAGACCAACAAGGCGCGCGAGGCGGTCGAGACCTTTGATGTGATCCAGACCGTCGATCGCGACAAGCTGGCCGGCGTGCTGCGCACCGAGTTCGATCGCGCCGGCAAGTCGCTGCCGGTCTATGTGCAGGTCAATATCGGGCTCGAACTGCAAAAGGCCGGCATTCCGCCGGCCGAAACCGTGGCATTTGTCGAACGGTGCCGTGCCGTGCATGGGCTCGATGTCGTCGGTCTGATGTGCATCCCGCCCGACGGCTTGCCGCCGGGTGGCTTTTTCGCCCAGCTGGCGACGCTTGGGCGAGCGGCGGGTGTCGCCAATCTCTCCATGGGCATGAGCGGTGATTTTGAGACCGCCATCGCCATGGGCGCCACCCATGTCCGTGTCGGCAGCGCGCTTTTCGGTCATCGGCCCAAGGCCCCCGCGGCTGATATGACGCCATAGTATATCGGTTGCTCAGAGCTTTCAGTCTCCTCTCCCCTGAGGGGAGAGGGAGCCGAGACGACCTCGTTATCTTCCACTCACGCCGTCATCCTCGGGCTTGACCCGAGGACCCAACTCTCAGCGGACGCGGACGCCACTGGTCCGGGGAGGAGAAGAAGGGGTCCTCGGGTCAAGCCCGAGGATGACGGTGGTTGGGGAAGAACCGGGCACCAGCAAAGGTCACTCCGGCTCACATCGCTTCATCTTCCCCTGCAAATCCACCGCACGCGTTAACCCGGTGAAAACCGCAAGCGCAGCGACAGCTTGTTGGCCTGCGGCACCAGTGGGACAGTGCAGAACGGGTGTGCTCGGGTCGGCGTGGCCCGCGCAGGATCACCCGTTCGAGGGACGAATGCTGCACGGGCTGGTCGATACGATCGCCGATATCTGGAGCGCGCCCGATCGTTGGATCGAGGCCGAGCTGGCGGCTGCCGAAGCGGCTGCGGCAGCGGAAGCCGCCCGGGCTGCAGCCCAACCCGAAGCACCCGAGCCCGAGATCGAAGACGAGGTGTTCCGCGCCCGCTTTCTTGGCCTGGCCCGTACACGTCAGCGGCAGCACGGTCCGGTGGTGTGTGGTCTGCTCAGCATTGTCTGGCCTGGTCCGCGCCTGATGGCTGTTGGCCAGCCGCGCGACCAGAAGGCCCTGACCGCGATGGTCGGAGAATCGGTTCTCAACCAGATGGCAGGTGAACCGGACTGCTTCGCGCAGCGGGACGAAAACACCTATCTGCTCTGCTTTGCCTCCGGCAACGCAGCCGTCGCCGAGTTGCGGGCCACCATGATGGCGCAGGCGCTGCGTGCCGCACTGGTGCGGGCGCTTCCCAACTCTTCGGGAACGCTACGCGTCAACCGCGTCGTCAGCGAAATCGATCCGGTCGAGCTTGTACTCAAGCACCGGGCCATTGCGCCGGGCCTTGCCCGACATCTGCAGGGGTTGCAAAGCCAGCAGGTCGCTGGTGCTGGCTTGATGGCGCCGCGGGCCGCCTGAGGCCTCTCAGCGGCCGATTTCCGCACGACATTTCGAAAACGCGAAGGCTTGCACGCAATTAAGTGCGCCTTTCGACTTAAGTCCCTATCTGTACCCCGCTAATGTTCTGGCACGGTCGCCACGTTGTTCGCACGCGTCGAAAGTTCGAAACTTGCGAATGTCAAATCACGTTGCTTGTTCGTGTAACAGCGTTTTGATTGGTGGGCCGGCCCGAACCCACCCTAACTGGACGCCTCCGGGTTGGGAATTTGGCATGAATAAGAGACGGATAGTCTTGGTCGATGACGACGCGGACCTGCGCAAGACGCTGGTTGATCAGTTGTCTCACTATCGCGAATTTGATCTGGCGGAAGGCGGGTCGGCTGCCGATGCGCTCGCCAAGGTTCGTGACGGGCATGTGGATCTGATGCTGCTCGATGTCGGCTTGCCTGATATGGATGGCCGCGAGGCGGTAAAGATCCTGCGCCGTGAGGGGTTCAAGAGCCCCATCATCATGCTGACCGCGCAGGACAGCGATGCCGACGAGATCCTGGGGCTCGAATCAGGTGCGAACGACTACATCACCAAGCCCTTCCGGTTTTCGGTGCTGCTGGCCCGCATCCGTGCGGCCCTGCGCCAGCATGACCAGAGCGAGGACGTGGTCTTCACCATCGGTCACTACAGCTTCCAGCCGGCCGCCAAGACGCTCGAGGCCACTGATGGCAACAAGGTGCGTTTGACCGACAAGGAAACCTCGATCCTCAAGTACCTTTATCGCCAGGGTCCCAAGACCATCACGCGCGATGTGCTGCTCAAGGAAGTCTGGGGTTACAACAACCGGGTGACCACCCACACGCTGGAAACCCACATCTATCGGCTGCGCCAGAAGATCGAACGCGACCCCTCAAATGCCCGATTGCTGGTGACCGAAGACGGTGGCTATCGCCTGGTTCCGTAAAGATGCGCCGGTGTCTTAAGCTTCCAGAGTAACCACGCTACCTATGCACAGGTGGCAAAATGCTTTCCGCTCCCTTAACGGAAATGCTCTATAGGAAGTGTTGTGGGTACGCCCGGCTCCCCGGCCGGCGCGTACCGGGCGCGGGGACCGGTCAAGGGCATGCAACTAGACGACGCGGCGACGATCTTATCGCGCGCGGACTTCTTTGAAGTCTGCGACGCCGAGCAGCGTCGCCTGCTGGCCTTTGCCAGTGAGCGCAAGAAGTTTCGCCCGGGCGCCGTCATCTACAAGAGCGGCGACACGCCCGAGGGCGCGCACGTGCTGGTCTCGGGTACGGTCGCGACGACGCGCGACGGCGGCGAGGACAATCCCTATCTGATCCACGAATCGGGCGCCGTGCTGGGCGCGATGGGCCTCGTCGTCTCCAAGCCGCGCCCGGTGAACCTCAAGGCCATAGACGCGGTGGAAACCCTGTTCGTGCCGCGCTCGGCCTTCATGAAGCTGGCCCAGCAATATCCCGACCTCGCCCAACGCGCCGCCGACCGCATCCGCCGCGAACTCACCGGCTATCTCGGTGCCATCGAGCAGATGAAGCCGCGGATACAGCGGTAGAGTCGCCGGGCCCGGATTGGCATGACGTTGACTTACCCCAGCCACCGTCATCCCCGGGCTTGACCCGGGGACCCATGTTTCCCTGCGCTCGCTTTGGAGACCTTATGGTGAGCTTGTCGAACCACGAGGTCGGGGACCCACGCCCTCGTCCTTCGACAGGCTCAGGATGAGGGCTACTGCTAGAGCCGCCTAAAGCATCGCCTCGGCTTCGATCTCCACCAGCCAGTCCGGATCCACGAACGCCGTCACCTGCATGAGCGTGGTCACCGGCCGGATGACCCCGAACACCTCGGCATGGGCGCGGGCGGCGTCCTTCCAGAGCGCGATGTCGGTGAGGATGATGCGGGTGCGGGTGACGTTCTCGATGCTGCCACCAGCGTCGCGAATGGCCTTTTCGACGATCTCCAGGCAGCGTCGCGTCTGGCCGTAGACGTCGCCCTTGGCGGCCGTGCCGCCGGCGGCGGCGATCGGCGCGGTCCCGCCCACGACGATCATGTTGCCGACCCGCACGGCGCGCGAAAAGCCGATCACCGGCTCCAGGTAAGACCCTGATGATACAAGGGTTCTCTCAGACATAACATGATTCTCCTGCACTTCAGTCGAAGCGGGCGATGACCGGGACGTGGTCGGATGGCTTGTCGCTCCAGCCGCGCGCCGCGCGGATGATGTCGTAGCCGGTGGCATGCTGGGCGACATCGGCCGTGCCCCAGATATGGTCGAGCCGCCGGCCCTTGTCGGCAGCGTCCCAGTCACGGGCGCGATAGCTCCACCAGGAATAGAGCTTCTGGTCGGCCGGCACGTGCTTGCGGATCAGGTCGACCCAGCCGTGGTTGCCGGAGAGAAGCTCCTGCAGTGCCTCGGTTTCGACCGGGGTGTGGCTCACCACATTGAGCAACTGCTTGTGGCTCCAGACGTCGTGCTCATAGGGCGCAATGTTGAAGTCGCCACAGATCACCTGACCCCTGGCAAAGCTCGCCTCGCCGAACCAGCTCTTGAGTTCGCTCAGAAAGCCCAGCTTGTGCTTGAACTTGGGGTTGATTTCGGGGTCCGGTTCGTCGCCACCGGCGGGAATATAGAAGTTGTGCACCGTCAGCGGCCCGCGGCCCAGGTCGAGCACGGCCGAGACGTGCCGGCTTTCCTCGATCTCGCAGAACACCCGGCTCGAAATGTCGGTCAGCGGCACTTTCGAGATGATGGCCACGCCGTGATAGCCCTTCTGGCCGTGCACTGCGTGGTACGGATAGCCAGCAGCCGCGAAGTCATTGCGCGGGAACTGGTCATTGAGACACTTGATCTCCTGCAGGCAGAGGAGGTCGGGGTCGTACTGGCGCAGGAAATCGAGCACCAGCGGCAGGCGCAGGCGCACCGAGTTGATGTTCCAGGTGGCAATCGAAGTGGGCATGGGGCGAATCCGGTGACAGGCCCAGACTTATGGCCGGTCCAGCGCCGCGAGGTAAAGCCGATTACCGCCATTACTAAGCCGGCCATTGAGAGACCTCATGGTGAGCTTGTCGAACCACTAGGTCGGGCAGATCGCGCGCTCGTCCTTCGACAGGCTCAGGATGAGGGCTACTGACGACTCGGTGTGGCCCGACCTACTTCCCCGTGGCTGGGTCCACAGCCCGATAGGTGGCGTCGATCGAAAAGAACGTCCGGGGGATTTCGACGTTCTTTTCCACGTCATAGAGCGAGAAGGTCAGCTGCGCGCCCGAGGGCTCGGTCAGCACCCACTGGCGGAGATCCGAGGTTTCCTTGTCGAACACCAGGTCGACCATGACGATGCCAGCTGGCGTATCGTCCTGCAGGGTCAGCGACAGATAGTCGGCCGACTGGTCGATGGCGACGATATTGGACCGCATCAGGTCGATCTGCTCGTTGAGGAACTCACGCAGCGGGATCTTGTCCTGAGGGTATGCGTACTGGGTCTTTTCCTTGCGGTCGACGACGTAAAAGCCGCGGCCAATCGAGATGATTTGCTCGTAGGAGGGCGGATTGTAGCGGAACAGCACCTTGCCCGGCCGCTCTAGGAAAAAGGTGCCCTCGATCTTCTGGCCCTGGGTGTCGATCTGCAGGAAGCGGCCGACCATGGTCTTGATCGCCGAATTGGTGGCGCTGATCTGGTTGATGAGCGCGATCTCTTCCTCGGTCAGCCGACGCGGCTCCTGCGCGAGAGCTGGCAGGCTAGCCGAAGCGGAGAGGGCGGCAACGAGGGCAAGCAGCGAGCGGCGGCGAATCATGAGCAGGCGCGTCCTTGGCGGATCTTGAGCGTATGTAGGCGAAGCAGTTGAAGCGTAACCTAAGCTGCAATTGCGGCAAGAGGTGGAAGACGTCAGGGATCGTCCGCCCGTTGCTTTTTGCCGCGGGCGACTTCGGTGGCAAGAGCGCTGAGCTTGTGCGTCCAGAATATCCGGAATCGCTCCAGCCAGTCGTCGACGTCTCTTAGTGGTGTGGTATCGAGTCGATAGACTCTACGGGTGCCTTCCGGCCGGACATGGGCAAACCCCGACTCGCGCAACACTTTGAGGTGCTGGCTGACAGCCGCCTGGGAGATGCCGAACTCGGCCGCGATCACCTCGACCACCTCGCCAGAAGCGTGCTCGCGTTCGGCCAGCAATTCGAGGATGCGGCGGCGGACTGGATCGCCGAGGACGTCGAAGGCGTGCATCAGCTCTCCATGGGCGGTTCGCCCGAGTAAAAGCGTCGTGTGGATTCTGCCACGGCGCGGGCCTGTGCCTCGTCGGCGCCGGCCGCGATATCTGCGCGGGCCCAGTCCTCGCTGGAGGTGCGAATCATTTGCCTCGCCTCGTCGGTGAAGAACCAGGCTTCGGCCTCTTCGGGCTTGAGAACAAAGTCGGGCGCGTCCAAATGGCGGCCTAGTCCCATTAGCCAGAGGTCCCACCCGATGCCGGCGGCCCCGGGGCCATACTTGACCCAGTGCGCGTCGATCGGAGCAAGATGTTCAACCTCAAGGCGGGTGCCCGCTGGCTCGGACATGAGCCGGGCGGTGACCCAGCTGACGCCGCCGCCAAACTCCCAGGTGGTCGCGATGCGTTCTCGCGGCACGCATTCGAGAATGGTGCCTTCGGCATTGCCCTCGATTTTAAAGCGGCCGCCGAGTTCGAGATCGCCCGAGACGGCGCCGAACCAGCGCTTGAGCCGGTCGCGGGTCGAGATCGCCTGCCAGAGATCGTCGATGTCGGTGTCATAGACACAAGACAGGACGACTGCCTTTGCCGGCTTTCCGTCGCGCTGGAGGTTCTTCACGGCTCGGGTCAAGGCGCTCAAGTGCGCCGCTAGGTCAAAAGTCACCACTCTCTCCTTATGTCGGTCCTCACTTATATAAGGATCGACTTATAGAGAGTCCAGAGGGAGCGGCGGACCGCTCCCCGCAGGGTCAATAACCGTCGGAATTATTGCCGACCAGGATTTCGCGCTTTCCGGCGTGGTTGGCCTGGCTGATGACGCCTTCCTGCTCCATGCGCTCGATCAGTGTCGCCGCCTTGTTGTAGCCAATGGCGAGGCGGCGCTGGATGTAGGAGGTGGAAACCTTCTTGTCGGTCAGCACCACGTGCACTGCCTTGTCGTAGAGGTCGTCGCCCGAGCCGCCACCGTCTTCGCCGACCACGGCGGTTGCCGGGTCGAACTCTTCTTCCTCGGCGGTGATCGAGTCGAGATAGTCCGGCGAGCCCTGCGACTTGAGGTGCGCGACGATCGCCTCGACCTCGTTGTCGGCGACGAACGGGCCGTGCAGGCGGCGAATGCGGCCGCCACCGGCCATATAGAGCATGTCGCCATTGCCCAGCAGCTGCTCGGCGCCCTGCTCGCCCAGGATGGTGCGGCTGTCGATCTTGG
>JACDQI010000136.1 GCA_015657675.1 Devosia sp. | reverse complement strand
GCGCCAGGATGGCGAGCGAGATGCCGGAAAAGTAGACCATGTCGGCGCCATCGAGCGCGCCCTCCAGCGCCGCGCGGTCATCGGCCATCTGCTTGGCGGCAGACTGGCCGCGCCAGTAGGTGAAGTGCCGGTCGCCCTTTTCCTGGTGGATCATATAGAGCCCGGGGCGCTTGCCCGCGATGGTCTGGATGTGGCTGGTGCCGATGCCGGCCTTGCCGAGGAATTCGCGCATCTGGCCCGAATACATGTCGTCGCCCAGCGCCGTGACGTAGTCGACGGTCCAGTCGGCCGGTAGCAGCGCCCGCATGTACCAGGCGGTGTTGAGCGTGTCGCCGGCATAGCCGAGTCTGTACATGCCGCCCTCGCCGCCCGACATTTCGATCATGCATTCGCCGATGCTGACAAACCGCTTGGCCACGCTACCGTCTCCTCTTCCCCTCCGGTTATGCCGGGGATGTCGTGCACGTGCAATGGTTTGGCAAGCACGCGCGGCTCCGACCAACAGCGGTCTGGCGGCCTTCCTGCGCCTCCGCTATGGTCGCGCGCCCTGACGAAGAGGACCTTGTATGTCGACGCGCCTGACCATGAAGTCGCTTGTCACCCCGCTCGCCTATGACCGCAAGGCGGTCACGCCCGGCATCGTGCATCTGGGGATCGGCGCCTTCCATCGCGCCCACATGGCCGTCTATGTCGACGATATCCTGGCCACCGATCCGAGCTGGGGCATCATCGGCGCCTCGCTGCGCCGGCCCGACACCAAGGACGCGCTGGCGCCGCAGGACTTTCTCTACACCGTCGCCATTCGCGATGCGGCCGGCACGCGCGCCCGCGTCATCGGCTCCATTCTCGACGTGCTCGATGCCAATACCCAGCGCAAGGAACTGATCGTCACGCTGGCCGACCCGCGCATCCGCATCGTCTCGCTGACGGTCACCGAGAAGGGCTATTGCCACGATCCGGCAACCGGCAATCTCGACCAGCGCCATCCCGATATCGTCGCCGACCTTGCCAACCCGCATGCCCCGATCAGCGCCCCGGGCCTGCTGGTCCGTGCCCTCGAACTGCGCCGCGAGGCGGGCAATGCGCCGTTCACGGTGCTGAGCTGCGATAACCTGCCGTCCAATGGCAAGACCGTCGCCCGCATCGTCACTCAGTTCGCCCGCCTGCGCGACCCCGCGCTGGCTGACTGGATCGCCGAGCATGTGGCCTTCCCCTGCAGCATGGTCGATCGTATCGTGCCGGCCACCACAGACGCCGATCGGGACATTGTCCGTGAGCTGACCGGCGTCGAGGATGCCTGGCCGATCATGACCGAGCCCTTCACCCAGTGGGTGATCGAGGATCACTTCCCGCAGGGTCGCCCGGCCTTCGAGACCGTCGGTGCGCAACTGGTCGAGGAGGTCGAGGCGTTCGAGCTGATGAAGCTGCGCATGCTCAACGGCAGCCACTCCACCATGAGCTACATCGGCTATCTCGGCGGCTGCCAGTTCGTCAGCGAGGCCGTGGCGGATCCGGGCATCCGCCAGCTGATCCATGGCCTGATGACCAGCGAGGTGATGCCGACGCTGCCGATGGACCGCAAAGACCTCGAGGCTTATCGCGACGCGCTGCTGGCTCGCTTCGCCAATCCGGCGCTGAAACACCGCACCTGGCAGATCGCCATGGACGGCAGCCAGAAGCTGCCGCAGCGGCTACTCGGCACCATCCGCGACCGGCTGGCCGCCGACCAATCCATCCAGCGCCTGGCGCTGGGCGTCGCCGCCTGGATGCGCTACGTCACTGGCATCGACGAAAAGGGCGAGCCCATCGACGTCAAGGACCCACACGCGGCTCGCCTGCGCGCGATCGCCGACGCGGCGGGGCGCGATGCGGAAAAGCTGGCCGATGGGTTGCTGGGGTTGCCGGAGATTTTCGGCACGGACTTGCCGAGTAACGCAGCGTTCCGCGGTGCTGTGACCGGCCATCTGGCGGCGCTGTTCCGGGACGGTGCACTGGCGACGGCGAAGGCAGTGGCCTAGAGGTCCCCACTGCGAGGACTATTGCCCCACCACCCTCTCGAACAGCGTGATTGCTTCGCTGCCGAAATGCACGGTCTTGGGGGCGCCGAAGCCGACTTTTTGCGCCAGCGCCAGGGACGCGGCATTGGCGGGGTCGATGATGCAGACGCTGCGAGGGTAGCCGGCTCCATCGAGCCAGCCGAGCGCCGCGCTGAGCGCCTCAGTGGCATAACCCTTGCCGCGCGCCCAGGGCGCCAGCACCCAGCCGGCCTCCGGGATGCCCTCGAAACTCGGTTCGGTCGGGCGGTGGAAATCGGCGAAGCCAAGCTCGCCGACAAAGCGGTCGCTGACCTTTTCGTGCAGGGCCCAATAGCCGTAGCCGAGCAGGGCCCAGAGGCCGCGGTAGCGCAGCAGTCTCATCCAGCTGTCCTGCCGCGAGCCGACCTTGCCGCCGAGGAAGCGGACCGTATCGGGGTCCGACCACATCGCATGCAGCGCCTCGAAATCGCCAACACTGTGCACGTCGAGAACCAGCCGGTCAGTTTCGAGGCGCATGGGGGAGGTCTCCGAACAGTGGGGACCTCCTTACCCCATCAGTTCATCGCCGCAAACCGCTCGTCGAACGCATAGCCGGCGCCACGCACCGTGCGGATCGGATCGGCCTCGCTGGCCCGGCGGTTGATCGCCTTGCGCAGTCGGCCGACATGCACGTCGACCGTGCGCTCATCGACATAGACGTCGTTGCCCCAGACGCCGTCGAGCAGCTGCTCGCGCGAATAGACCCGCCCCGGGTGCCGCATCAGATACTCCAGCAGCCGGTACTCGGTCGGCCCCAGATGCACTTCGCGGCCGGCGCGCCGCACGCGATGGCTGGTGCGGTCGATCTCAAGATCGCCGGCCTTGAGCACGTTGGTGACCAGCTGCGGGCTGGAACGGCGCAGCAGCGCCTGGATGCGCGCCTGCAGTTCCGGGATCGAGAACGGCTTGACCACATAGTCGTCGGCGCCGGTGGCGAGCCCGCGCACCCGTTCTTCTTCTTCGCCACGCGCGGTGATCATGATGATCGGGATGCGCGCGGTTTCTTCCTTGGCGCGCCAGCGGCGGCAGAGTTCGATGCCCGAGAGCCCCGGCAGCATCCAGTCGAGCAGGATGAGATCGGGCAGGCTCTCGCGCATCAGCTCGGCGGCTTCGTCGCCGCTCGCCGCCGTGGCCACGCGAAAACCCTCGGCTTCGAGGTTGTAGCGTACCATGAGGGCGAGGTCGGCCTCGTCCTCCACGATCAGGATGGTGGGAGCCATGATCTATCCTCAGGCCTGCTGGCGGGCCTGTTCGTCGGCACCCAGGTGCCGGCCCGTCTCGAGATAATAGGCCGCCTCGGCGACGTTGGTGGCGTGGTCGCCGACCCGCTCGAGGCTCTTGGTGCAGAACAGCAGATGCGTGCACTGCGTGATGTTGCGCGGATCTTCCATCATGTAGGTGAGGAGCTCGCGGAACAGCGAATTGTACATCGCGTCGACTTCGTCGTCGCGACCGCACACTTCCACCGCAGCCTGCGCGTTGCGCGTCGCGTAGGCATCCAGCGCTGTCTTCAGCTGACGACTGACCAGGTCAGCCATGTGCTTGACGCCGTTGTAGAACTTCGGAGCCAAGCTGAGGCTCTCGATCTGCAGCGCGCGCTTGGCGAGCTGCTTGGCCATGTCGCCGGTGCGCTCGAGATCGTTGGCCACCTGGATCGAGGTCACCACCATGCGCAGGTCCGCTGCCATCGGCTGGCGACGCGCGATGATCGACACGGCCATGTCGTTGATGCGCTGCTGGGTGGCATCGATATCCTTGTCCCGCAACCGCAGTTCCTGGGCCTGGGCATGGTCGAGGCGCAGCAACACCGTGACGGAGTCCTGGATCGCCTGCTCGACCATGCCACCCATCTCGGAAATGGCGCTCTGGAGGGCGGTCAGTTCATCCTCATAGGAGGAGACGATATGCTCGTTGAGGGGCATGTGAAGGTTCCTTGCCGTCAGCCGATACGGCCGGTGATGTAGTCCTGCGTCTTCTTGTTCACCGGGTTGGTGAAGATGTCTTCCGTCTTGCCCTCTTCGATCAGCTTGCCCAGGTGGAAGAACGCCGTCTTCTGGCTGACGCGGGCGGCCTGCTGCATCGAGTGGGTAACGATGACGATGGTGAACTTTTCGCGCAGCTCGTCGATCAGTTCTTCGATCACCGCGGTGGCGATCGGGTCGAGGGCCGAGCAGGGCTCGTCCATCAGCAGCACTTCGGGCTGCGTGGCGATGGCGCGGGCAATGCAGAGGCGCTGCTGCTGGCCGCCCGAGAGACCGGTGCCTGGCTCCTGCAGGCGATCTTTGACTTCGTCCCAGAGTCCGGCGCGGCGGATCGAGCTCACCACGATCTCGTCGAGGTCGGCCTTCGAATGCGCCAGGCCGTGGATCTTGGGACCGTAGGCGACGTTTTCGTAGATCGACTTGGGGAACGGATTGGGCTTCTGGAACACCATGCCGACACGGGCGCGCAGTTCCACCACGTCGATCGACGGGTTGTAGATGTCCTCGCCATCCAGGCTGATCAGCCCGGCAACCCGGCACCCGTCAATGGTGTCGTTCATGCGGTTGAGTGAGCGGAGGAGGTTGACTTGCCGCAGCCCGAGGGGCCGATCAGCGAGGTCACCTGGTTGGCGGTGATCTCGAGGTCGACATCGAACAGCGCCTGCTTCTCGCCGTAGAAGACGGAGACCTTGTCTCCAACCATCTTGGGGATCGAATTCCGGGTGGCGGTCGGGGTGGAAGTGTGGGTCTGCATGCTCATGGGAATGTTCCGGTCCTGTCCGTATCGTTTACCAGCGGCGCTCGAAGCGGCGGCGCAGGAGAATGGCGGTAATGTTCATCACGGCGAGGAAGAGCAGGAGCACGATGATCGCTCCCGAGGCGCGCTCGACAAAGGCGCGCTCGGCCTCGTTGGTCCACATAAAGATCTGCACCGGCAGCGCCGTCGCTGGCTGTAGCGGGTTGCTTGGTGCATCCGCGACAAACGCCACCATGCCGATCAGCAGCAGCGGCGCGGTTTCGCCGAGCGCACGGGCAAGGCCGATAATGGTGCCGGTGAGGATGCCGGGCGTAGCGAGCGGCAGCACGTGGTCGAACACCATCTGCATCTTGCTCGCGCCGACCCCCAGGGCCGCCGAGCGGATCGAGGGCGGCACCGAGCGGAGCGCGGAACGGGTGGCGATGATGATGGTGGGCAGCGTCATCAGTGTCAGCACCAGGCCACCAACCACTGGCGCCGAACGCGGCAGGCCGAAGAAGTTGATGAACACGGCAAGGCCGAGAAGGCCGAACACGATCGAGGGCACCGCGGCCAGGTTGTTGATGTTGACTTCGATCAGGTCGGTGAAGCGGTTCTTCTTGGCGAACTCTTCGAGATAGATCGAGGCGGCAACACCGAGGGGGACGCCGATAGCGAGGACAATCAGCATCATGTAGAGCGAGCCGATCAGCGCCACGCCCAGACCCGACGTCTCGGGACGGCTGGAGGCGCCAAACGTCAGCAGGCCCCAGTTAAAGCCCGTGGTCACGATGCCCTTCTGCTTGAGCGTATTGAGCCACTCGACCTGCAGGTCAGAGACCTTGCGGTTGGCTTCGGGGACGGTGAGGTCAATCTGACCCTTGTTGGCGCTGTCGATGTCGCCCGCGGCGAGCAGCGACACGGTCTGCGTTGTACCCACGAGCGCCGGGTTGGCGGCCACCATGTTGCGCAGCAGGGCACGCGAGCCGTCCGAAACGAAGGTGCTCAGTTCCTTCATCGCCTTCTTTTCGGTCTTGTCGATGCCGAGCGCAGCGGCCACGGCGTTGCGCGCCACGACCGGGTAGTTGGCGGTCTGCAGAACCTTCGGATTGGTCTCGCGGACATTGTCCTTGTCGATGATCGCGGGATCGAAGAACACCGGGACGCTGATCTCGGTCTGTACGAAGGCCGTGTAGCCCTTCGAAACGATCGAGACGAGCAGCAGGCCAAGAAAAGTGATGCCGATGGCAATCGCCACGATGCCATAGAGGCGGAAGCGGGTTTCGGCCGCGTGGCGCTTCTTGAGGCCGATATCGCGGCGCACGGGCGTTGCAGCGGCAGAGGACATGGCGGACGACATGGTGGCCTCGGTCATTCGTACTGCTCCCGATACTTGCGCACGATATAGAGCGCGTAGACATTCATGCCGAGCGTCACGGCGAACAGGGTAAGCCCGAGCGCGAAGGCCACCAGGGTCTGCGGCGAGTCGAACTCGAGGTCGCCGGTGAGCTGGTTGACGATCTTGACGGTAATCGTCGTCATCGCCTCGAACGGGTTGATGCTGAGCCGCGCGGCAACGCCGGCCGCCAGCACCACGATCATGGTTTCGCCGATGGCGCGCGAGCCGGTCAGCAGCAGCGCGCCCACAATGCCCGGCAGCGCGGCCGGCAGGATAACCTTGCGGATGGTTTCAGAGCGCGTCGCGCCCAGTGCCAGCGAGCCGTCGCGCATGGCACGGGGCACGGCGGTGATCACGTCATCGGAGAGCGAGGAAACGACCGGGATCAGCATCACGCCCATCACGAGGCCGGCGGTGAACACCGACTGCGCCTGGATGAACGGGGTGCCGCCGGCCAACGCAGCCGAGAGATCGCGCAGGAAGGGGCCGAGCGTCACGACGGCGAAGATGCCGTAGACGATGGTCGGGATACCAGCCAGCAGCTCAAGCAGCGGCTTGACCACGCTGCGGACCTTCGAGCTGGCATACTCGCCCATGTAGATGGCGGCCATCAGCCCCACGGGCACGGCGAACAGCATCGAGACGAGCGCGATATAAAGCGTACCGGCGAGAAGCGGGATCAGGCCGAACTGTCCGCCTTCAGCACCGGTGGTGCCGAAGCGCGGATCCCAGACCGTGCCGAAGAAGAAGTTGAGCGGCGAGATTTCGGAGAAGAAGCGCAGGGTCTCCGAAAGCATGGAGAGCACGATGCCGATGGTCGTCAGGATGGCGATGGTTGAAGCCGCAATCAGCGTCCACAGAACCACGTTCTCCACCTGGTTGCGCGCGCGCAACCGCAGCTTGATGCGCGAGAGCGCATAGGCGGCCCCGGCCAGCGCCACCAGCACCGCGACGACGGCGCCGACGATGCGAGCTGTGTTGGCCTGCGCATTGGCGGCAAAGGCGATATCGATCATGTAGTCGGCGCCGTTGGGCGCCAAGGTCAGGCCGCGCGCCGCAGCAGCGCTGGCAAGGTCGGTGTAGGTGGCAGGAGCTGCACTGCGGTCGGCATAGCCAAGGGTATCAATAGCCTCGGCAAGATTCTGCACCAGCCCCAGTGCCAGACCGTTCTGCACCACTTCCGGGGGCAGCTGCGACTTGATCTGCTGCTCGACCAGAAAGGACGAACCAGCGGAGAACACGAGAACCAGGAACAGGGCCGGGATGGCCGAGAAGATGACAACCAGCCAGCCGTGATAGCGGGGCAGGGAGTGGGCAAAGATCTTGGCGGCCGGGCCGGCATTGCGCTCATTGCGGGCCACATGGGCGGCGGCGCTCTGCGCCTCGGCGCGCTGTGCGCCCAGGAAATAGCCGATCGCGGCAATGCAAAGGATGATCGTCAAGACCCAGTAAGCGGACATGATTTCCCTGCTTGAAGTGGCCGTTACGGCTCTCGTGAAGAGGCGGGTCCCGTGGGACCCGCCAGTGCTTTGTGCCCGAAGGCAGCTTACATCGTGGTGCCGGCGGCGAACTTGGCGCGGATCTCTTCGCGCTCAGCTTCGGGGGCAGCAACCAGGCCGTACTGCGCCAGCGGCGAGTCCGGGCCGATCATGTCGTCGGAAGTGAAGAACTCGACATATTCCTTCAGGCCCGGGATGACGCCCAGGTGAGCCTTCTTCACGTAGAAGAACAGCGGACGGCTGACCGGGTATTCACCCGAAGCGATCGACTCGGTCGTCGGGACGACGCCACCAACGGTCGCGACCTTCAGCTTGTCGGCATTGTTTTCGTAGAAGGCGAGGCCGAACACGCCCACACCGGTCTTGTTGCTGTCGATGCGAGCCAGGGTTTCGGTGTAGTCGCCGTCGATGTCGACAGCCTTGCCGTCCTTGCGCACAGCGTGGCAGGTCTTGGCCAGGTCGTCCTTGACAACGCCAGCGGCGGTCAGGGCGTCCTTGTCACAGCCGGCTTCGAGAACCTTGGTCTCGAACACTTCACGAGTGCCGTGCTTTTCGCCCGGGATGTAGGCAGCAATGTCCCACTCCGGGAAAGCCGGGTTCACTTCATTCCACTTGGAATAGGGATTGTCGACGAGCTTGCCGTCAACCACGACCTGGGCGGCCAGGGCCTTGTAGATGTCGACCGGTTCGATGGCGAAGTCCGGGCCGGCGATGTCCGTGGCGAACACGATGCCGTCGTAGCCGATCTTGACTTCTTCGACTTCGGTGACGCCGTTGGCCTTGCAGGTCTCGAGCTCATCGGCCTTGATGGCGCGCGACGAGTTCGCGATGTCGATCTTGTCTTCGCCGACGCCTTCGCAGAACTGCTTGATGCCGGCGCCCGAACCACCGGACTCGACGACCGGGGTCTTGAAGTCGGTGAAGGTTTCGCCGAACTGCTCGGCAACGATCTTGGCATAGGGCAGCACGGTGGACGAACCAGCGACCTGGATCTGGTCGCGGGCCACGGCAGCGCTGGTCAGCGCGATGACGGCGGCGCTCGCGTAAAGGGCAATCTTCATGGTGTTTCCTCTCGGACTTTATGGGCCGGAACCCGGGAAGCGAGTCCGGGGTCTGCTCCCGGCCGCTCTCGACGGGCGGACCCTATGCGTCGATGGTCACAAGTTTTATGACAGTCGGGCGTCACTTTTGTGACAGGTTAATGCATTGAAATATATAATAAATATACAGAACAACTCTGCAGACGGGTGTTCCAGAGGGCCGCTTGGGCGCCCCTGTGTCATAGACCAAAGGCCCTAGTGCCCGTCTTCGCAGGGACGGCACCGGTTTGATCTGTCCTTACGCCGGCAGCAAAACCTCGACCCGCGTCCCCTGGCCGGGTTGGCTCTTGATCGAAAGCGCGCCGTGATGCCGGGCGATGATGTGCTTGACTATGGCAAGGCCAAGTCCGGTGCCCTTCTTCTGCCGGCTGGATTCAGCATCCACCCGGTAAAAGCGCTCGGTCAGGCGCGGCACGTGCTCGGCCTCCACGCCAACGCCATAGTCGGTGACCAGCACCCGCCAACAGTAGGCGGCGCTGTCGGCACGGCTCAGGGCCACGTCGACCTTGCCGCCGCTGCCGCCATACTTGACCGCATTCTCGACCAGGTTCTCGAACACTTCGTAGAGTTCGTCGTGGTCGCCGGTGGTCTGCGCGCCGCCATCGGGAAAGCTGAGGTTCACCGCCACGCCGGCTTCCTTGGCCTGCAGTTGTAGCCCTTCGTTGACCTCGCGCAGCAGAGTGCCAAGGTCCACCTTGCTGGTCGGCCGGACATGCTGGCGCATTTCGATGCGGGAGAGCGACAGCAGGTCGTCGATGAGCTTGCTCATCCGCCCGGCCTGGTTGCGCATGATGCCGAGGAACTTTTCCTTGGCCGCCTCGTCCTTGGCAGCCGGCCCCAGCATGGTGTCGATAAAGCCGATCAAAGAGGTCAGCGGGGTCCGAAGTTCGTGGCTGACATTGGCGATGAAGTCAGTCCGCATCGAGTCGAGCCGCCGCTGGTCTGTGAGGCTTTGGAGCGTCACCACCAAGATGCCGTCGGCGTCATTGAGCTGGGCGACTGCCACCTTGTACCAGGTCTCGTTCGGCACCGTCTGGTGCAGTTCCACCACTTGCGGTCGTCCGGTGCGCCGTACCGCTTCGATGGCGCTCAGGATCGCCGGCGAGCGCATCGAGAAGGCAATGCGGTTGCCTTCCATGAGCCCGGGGAAATGCTGCACCGCGGGCGCGTTGCGATGGATGACATTGGAGCGCTTGTCGAGGATCAGGCAGGGGTCGGGCAGGGCATCGGCCACCAGCCGCACCGCCTCCTCGCGGATCGCTTCGCTCGCCTCGCCGCCGATCATCGACGGGTTGGCGATCTCCACCGCGCCAGGGATCAGCAGCGCCATCAGCAGCACCAGGGCGAACCCGGCCGCCGCGGGCAGCAGATCGAGATAGTCGAGTCCCACCAGACTGATAAAAACCACGAGGATGGCCAGCAACAGCGTCAGCCGGTCGAACAGACGCGATCGCCAGCGCTTGACCACCACCGGGCCGGCTCCACGTTCGACGTCTTCAGTCATCACTCAGCGATCCCGACAAAACCCGCACGACTCGCGGCGCTTGCATCATATCGCCGTTCATAGCACGTTCATGACAGTGGCGAAGGGAAGGCAAAAATGGGCGAAGATCCCGCAGCGTTCGATCTCAACAATCCGAAACTCCCCAAGTCCATCCAGAAGGCGGCGCTCGCCTCGGGCGGTTTCCCATACGAGGAAAAGCTCGACAGCGACGTCTACGCCGAAGAACTTCTGTCGGCACATCAACAGCTTGCTCTCTTCCAGGAGCACATGGCCAAGAACGGCGATCGTGTCATCATCGTCTTCGAGGGGCGCGACGCGGCCGGCAAGGGCGGTGCCATCAAGACCTACCTCGCCAACCTCAACCCCCGCTTCAACATCTCCGCCGCCCTCCCCAAACCCAACGACCGCGAACGCACCCAGTGGTACTTCCAGCGCTATATCGACTGGCTTCCGGCGGCAGGCGAGCAGGTGCTGTTTGATCGCAGCTGGTACAACCGGGCCGGCGTCGAGCCGGTGATGGGCTTTTGCACGCCTGAGCAAACCGCCCAGTTCCTCCGCGAGGTGCCGCAGTTCGAGCACCAGCTTGTTGGCGACGGCATCCACCTGTTCAAATTCTGGCTGACCATCGGCAAGGAAATGCAGCTCAAGCGCTTCCATGACCGCAAGCACGATGTGCTCAAGCGCTGGAAGCTCTCACCGATCGATCTCGAGGCGCTGCCGCGATTTGATGCTTATACCCAGGCGCGCAACGCCATGCTGGAGCTGACCAGCACCAAGGTCGCGCCCTGGACGGTAATCCTGGGCAACGACAAGCGCCGCGCACGCGTCAATGTCATCCGATCGGTGCTGCATAAACTTGCCTATGAGGGCAAGGACGAGAAGGCCATCGGCGAGATCGACAGCAAGATCGTGCTGCACGCCGAGGATTTCCTCGAACGGCATCGCGACGCGTAAGGCGGCCAGCCGGCGAGAAAAGTCACGCTGCAAGGCGGAGCGTGAACTGCTCTAGCTCGGCTCGCCCAAACCCATCCGATTGCTGGCCGAGGCCCAGCAGAGCTCGGTCGTCCGCGCGATCAGCGCTTCCATGGTGGCAAACAACACCAGATTGGCGTCCCAGGTCCGATCCGTGCCCGTCTCGCACGGCAGCACGATTTTGGCGTGCCGCGACACTGGCGAAATCCAGGCGTCGGTGACGAGCACCACGAACACGCGCCGAGCGGCGAGGCTCGCCGCTGTTGCCACTAGTTGCGGATCGTAGCGCCGCACGTCGAAGACGATCGCGGTGTCGCCCGGCTTGACGTCGAGCAACTGGTCGTTGCGGCTCGATGCCCGGCCGTCGAGCCGCCGCACGCCGGGGCGGATCAGCCGGAGGTGCGCCTCGGTATAGGCCGCAATCGCATCGGTGAAGCGCCCCCCGAACAGGTGGCAAGCGCCCTTTCCGTCGGCGATGCGGGCACAGACCGCCTCGAACTCCGAACTCGGGATCCGTCGCGCCGTGGCATGCAGGTTGCCAACCGCCTGATGAAAGAACCGATCGAGAAACTGGTCGTCCCGCCCCGGTGCCGGCGGACGAGCAAGGCCGCGCTGCAGCGGTGACTTCACGCGCTCTTCAAGCTCCTGCCGCAGCGCCCGCTGGAACTCGGGATAGGACCCATAGCCCAACTGCGCCACGAAGCGCAGCGCCGTCGCGGCACTGGCGCCCGACTGGCGGGAGAACTCTGCCACCGGCGCAAAGCCTATTGTCGGATAGTTGGCGAGCAGCCCGCGCGCTACGCGCTTTTCCGCCGCCGTCAGCCGGTGCATGGCCTCGTGGACACGCGATTCCACAGTGCCCGGTTCCATCGCTCACCTGAAACGCACAGTTCAATGTTGACAGATATGACATTTCCGGAACAACTGGTACAGAGGTTAACGAGGGGTTGCGACGGGGGACATGAGCGGTTCTGGGGTAGATCCGGTCATCACCATCAACGCGAGCGGCACATCGCCCTTCGTGCTGGTGTGCGACCACGCCTCCAACCGCTTTCCGGCTCGCTACGGCACACTGGGCCTGACCCCGCAAGAGCGGCTGATGCACATTGCCTGGGACCCCGGCGCGCTCGCCGTGGCCATGCGGCTCACCGAACTGCTCGACGCGCCGCTGGTCCATTCCACCGTCAGTCGCCTGATCATCGACTGCAATCGCGATGAAGCTGCAGACGACCTCATCCCGGTGCTGTCGGAACGGACCGAGATTGCTGGCAATCAGGCTGTTGATGCCGCTGAGCGGGCGCGTCGTATTGCCGAGTTTCACGCACCCTTCCACGCCGCCATCGACGCACTTTTAGAAGCTCGCCGGCAGGCAGGTCGAGAAACCATCCTAGTGACCGTCCATTCCTTCACGCCGATCTACAAGGACGTGCCGCGGCCATGGCCGATCGGGCTGATCCATGGCGCCGACGAGGACTTTACCCGCCGGCTGCAGCAGGCGCTCAACGCCGAGGATCCTGACCTCAAGGTCGGCTGGAACGAACCCTATTCGGCGCGCAACGGCGTCACCTACACGCTCGAGCATCACGGCGACGGACGTGGCCTCGAGGCGACCATGATCGAAATCCGTCATGACGAAATTCTCCAACCTGCCGGCGTGACCTTCTGGTCCGATCGGCTGGCCCGGTGTCTGACCAGTGCGCGGGGGCGTGCGGCCGGACATCGGCAAACTGCAACCATTCCTTTGGGGCATGAGGGCAAAACGGAAAGGGGTTAGCATGTCGACCGAACATCATGAGGACGTCAAAATCCTCCACTCCATGGGCTATGCCCAGGAACTCGCACGCCGGATGAGCGGGTTCTCCAACTTCGCCATCTCGTTTTCGATCATCTGCATTCTCTCGGGCGGCATCAACTCCTTCGCCCAGGCCACCGGCTCGGTCGGTGGCGCCGGTGCCGGCATCGGCTGGATTGTCGGCTGCTGCATTTCCGGTTTCTTCGCCCTCTGCATGGCGCAGATCGCCTCGTCCTACCCGACCGCCGGCGGCCTCTATCACTGGGGTTCGATCCTGGGCAATCGCTTCACCGGCTGGGTCACCGCCTGGCTCAACCTGCTCGGCCTGATCACCGTGCTGGGCGCCATCAATATCGGCACAGCCTTTTTCTTTCAGGGCACGTTCGGTTCGATGATCGGCATGACTGCCGACCCGGTGCACATCGTGCTCTTTGTCGCCGTGATCACTGTCATTCAGGCTCTGATCAACCATCTCGGCATCAGCCTGACTGCCAAGCTAACCGACCTCTCGGGCTATCTCATCCTTGCCACCACGGCGGCGCTGATCATCTTGCTGCTGGTCTTTGCACCGACGCACGACATCTCGCGCCTCTGGACGTTCACCAACAATTCCGGTGAGGCCGGCGGCAATGTCTTCCCGCAGACCGACAACATGCTCTACCTGTTTGCGCTCTGTCTGCTGCTGCCGATCTATACCATTACTGGCTATGACGCTTCGGCCCACACGTCCGAAGAGACCAAGAACGCCGCCATCTCAGTGCCCAAGTCGATCGTCCAGTCGGTGGTGGTATCCTCGCTTGCCGGCTGGGTGCTGCTCAGCGCCATCATGATGGCCATTCCCGACATGACTGCGGGCGCAGCCCAGGGTTGGGGCGTGTTCTTCGCCACCATGACGGCCGTGCTGCCGGGCTGGCTGGTGACGCTGCTCTATCTCTTCATCCTGATCGCCCAACTGATCTGCGGCCTCGCCACCGTCACCTCGGCATCGCGCATGATCTTTGCCTTCAGCCGCGACGACGGTCTGCCGTTGATCTCCAAGCCGCTGGCCAAAGTCAGCGTCAAGTACCGCACGCCGGTGGCGGCCATCTGGGCCGCGGCCATTGCCGAAATCCTGTTTGTCTGGCTGGCCCAGACGGTGTCGATCGGCGGCACCAACATCTACACCATCGTGGTCAACGCCACGCTGATCTTCCTCTTCCTCTCCTTTGCCATCCCGATCGCCCTTGGCTACTTCGCCATCGGCACCGCCAAGTGGCCGACGCTTGGGCCGTGGAACATGGGCGTTGGTCTCTACAAGTTCTTCGCCATTCTCTCGGTGCTGGGTATGGCGCTGATCATCTTCATCGCCGTCCAGCCGCCCAACGGCAACGTGCTGTGGATCACGCTCGCCTTCCTCGTCCTTGCCGCCATCCTCTGGGTGGTGTTCGAGAACAAGCGCTTCCAGGGCCCGCCGGTTGGCGAGGCTATTGCCAAGCGTCAGGCCGAGATCGCCGCCGCCGAAGCCAAGTTCGGCCCGGCTGAATAACCTGCATGACTGGAGGCCGCGGCAATGCTGCGGCCTCCACACTCACATCAGCCGCCTGACCGGAGCACCGCCATGGCCTATACGCTTGACCAACTCAAAGCCGACGTGAAGGCCGGCACCATCGACACCGTGCTGGTGGCTTTCCCCGACATGCAGGGCCGATTGATCGGCAAGCGCTTCCAGGCCGAGTTCTTCCTCGATGGCGCCATCGACGAGACGCACGGCTGCGACTACCTGCTCGCCAACGACATCGATATGGAGCCGGTCCCCGGCTACGAAGCCGCCAACTGGGGCCGCGGCTATGGCGATTTCGTCATGAAGCCCGATCTGAGCACGCTGATGAAGGCGGCATGGCTCGAAGGCACGGCGATTGTGCTTGCCGATCTCGTCGACCACCATCATCACGAACCCATTCCGCACAGCCCGCGCGCCATCCTGAAGGCGCAGCTGGCCCGGCTCGAAAAGCTCGGGCTCACCGCCAACTTTGCCTCCGAGCTCGAGTTCTATCTCTTTGACGAGGGGTTCCGCTCGGCCTGGGACAAGGGCTACAAGAACCTCACCACCGCCGGCTACTACGTCGAAGACTACCACATCTTCCAGACCACCAAGGAAGAGGGGGTCATGCGCGCCATCCGCAAGCAGCTGCAGGCCTCGGGTATCCCGGTGGAAAACTCCAAGGGCGAGTGGGGCCCGGGGCAGGAAGAGATCAACGTCAAATATGCCGAGGCGCTCACCATGGCCGACCGCCATGTGGTGATGAAAAACGCTATCAAGGAGATCGCGCACTTCCAGGGCAAGGCCGTGACCTTCATGGCCAAGTGGGACTTCGGCCTCGCCGGGTCCTCCAGCCACATCCACATGTCGCTGGCCGACAAGAAGGGCAATGTCTTCGTCGACCCCAAGGACGCGCTCGGCATGAGCAAGCTGATGAAGAGCTACGTCCAGGGTCTGCTGACCTATGCGCACGACATCACCTGGTTCCTGGCGCCTTACATCAACTCCTACAAGCGCTTCCAGGTCGGCACCTTCGCTCCGACCAAGGCGATCTGGAGCAGCGACAACCGCACTGCCGGCTTCCGCCTCTGCGGCGAGAACACCATGGGCGTGCGCATCGAGTGCCGGATCGGTGGCGCCGACCTCAACCCCTACCTGGCCTATGCGGGGCTGATTGCTGCGGGTTTAAAAGGCATCGAGGACAATCTGACGCTCGAGGCGCCCTTCACCGGCGACGCCTACTCGGGCAAGAAGCTGCGCGAAGTACCCAAGACCCTGCGCGACGCCATCGAGTCCATGCGCAAGTCCAAGATGCTCAAGGAGGCCATTGGCGAGAAGGTGGTGGCCCATTACGTCCACACCGCCGAGTGGGAACAGTTCGAATATGACCGGCGTGTCACCGATTGGGAGTTGAAGCGCGGCTTCGAGCGGTCGTAAACAGCGCCAACGAAAATTCTCAAAGGTGAGCCATGACCGATACGGTCAAGATCGTGTCGCCCATCGACGGGCGCGTCTATGCCGAGCGCAAGACCGCCTCGGGCGCTGATATCGAGGCAGCGGTAGCCCGCGCCAAGCACGCCCAGAAGGTCTGGGGCGAGGTCACGGTGCGTGAACGCGCAAAGTTCTTGGAGCACTTTGTCGACGCGCTGATCGCCAAGAACGATGAGATCGTGCCCGAACTCGCCTGGCAGATGGGCCGGCCGGTCCGCTATGGCGGCGAAAAGCGCGGCGTCGAAGAACGCGCGCGCTATATGATCTCGATTGCCGAGGACTCCCTCAAGCCGACAGAAAAGCCGGGCAAGGAGGGTTTCACCCGCTACATCGCACATGAGCCGCTCGGCACTGTGATGGTGATTGCGCCATGGAACTATCCGTTCCTCACCGCGGTCAACTCCATCGTCCCCGGCCTGATGGCCGGCAATGCGGTCATCCTCAAGCACGCCAGCCAGACCCTGCTGGTCGCGAGCGCTTCGCCGAGGCCTTCAAGGCGGCGGGTCTCCCCGAGGGGCTGTTCCAGAACCTTGTGCTCAGCCACGACGATACTGAAAAG
>JACDQI010000135.1 GCA_015657675.1 Devosia sp. | reverse complement strand
GAGGTCGGCTCGTCAAGGATCATGAAGCGCTGGTCGAGATAGAGCAGCTTGAGGATTTCGAGCTTCTGCTTTTCGCCCGCCGAAAGCGACGACACCTGCGTGTTGAGCGGCACGCGGAACGGCATCTCGTCCATGAACCGGTCGAGCGCCTTGCGCTCCTTGGCCCAGTCGATCACCCCAGGCGCGTCGGCCCGCGAGATGACGAGGTTCTCCGCCGCCGTCAGACACGGCACCAGCGTGAAGTGCTGGTAGACCATGCCGATGCCATTGGCCCGCGCATCGCGCGGCGACTTGATCGACACCTCGCGCCCATCGAGCCGCACCTGCCCCTTGTCGGGCGAGTAGAACCCCATGATGCACTTGACCAGCGTCGACTTGCCCGCGCCGTTCTCACCCAGGAGCGCATGAAACGACCCGGCCTCGACCTTCAGCGACACATCGTCGAGCGCCACCAGCGGTCCAAAAATCTTGGTCATGCCGATCGCTTCGAGTGACGGTGCTCGGCCGCTGTTCATCTGCTGTTGGTTTTCGTTCATCATGGTGACGTTTCCAGAGCATCGAGCAGTGCAGTCGAGGTCGAGACTGCGCCAAAAACGCCGCCCTGCATCTTGATCATGTCTATGGCAGCCAAGTGATTTTCGTACTTGGTCGCCCCGCAGCAATCCTCCAGCAGCACACACTCAAAGCCGCGATCATTGGCCTCGCGCATGGTCGTATGCACGCACACATCAGTGGTGATGCCGGTGAGGACGATGTTGCGTATCCCCTTGAGCCGCAAAATCAATTCGAGATCGGTCGAGGCGAATGAACCCTTGCCCGGCTTGTCGATGATCGCCTCGCCCGGATGCGGCGCCAGCTCCGGGATGATCTCCCAACCCGGCTCGCCACGCACCAGGATCCGCCCCTGCGGCCCCTGGTCGCCGATCCCGGCGCCGATCCGCTGGCTGCGCCAGCGCTTGTTGGCCGGCAGATCCGAGAGATCCGGCTTGTGCCCCTCGCGCGTATGAATCACCGAAAAACCCTTGTCGCGGAACGACTTGAGCACCTTCTGGATCGGCCCGATCGGTGCCCGCGTCAGCGAGATGTCGTAGCCCATCGAGTCGACATAGCCGCCGGGACCACAGAAGTCCGTCTGCATATCGATGACGATCAGCGCCGTATTCTCAGGCCGCAGATCGCCGTCATAGGGCCAGGGATAGGGCGTCGACGCGATGGTCTTGCCACCCCGTACAAAGGCCCCCTCGACCCGTTCGTCCAGCAGCGTCATTCGGCAGCATCCTTGTAGGTCTCGCCGTAACGTCGTGTCGGCCTTGCAAAACCCGACGGCGTCCCATCCGTGACCGTGACCTCGTCCTCCCATGGCAGCCGGTATCGACCGGCCACCAGATCATGCATGAACGTATACGGGCAATCCTGCGCCCCGCCCTCGACGGCGGTGAAGCCGCGATGCCCGAGCTGATAGATATTGTTCTCGACGCCCCAGTTGGCCCGCGCCTCGCGCACCAGATCGGGCCGCACTTCCGCCGTGATGATCTCGTCCACCCGACCAGTCGTGCCTTCGGCAATGATCGAACCATCGAAGTTGACGATCATGCCCTCGCCCATCGAGTCGAACGTGCCGTCCGAACCGCACATGCAGACGTTGGCGGTGACCATCAGATTGTGGAAGCTGTTGGCCTGGTTGGTGAATCGCCACGACTGCCGGATCGGCGCGGTATAGCCTGCGGTGCGCAGCATGATCTCGGCGCCCTTGTAGGCCGCTTCGCGCGCCATCTCGGGGAACATGCCGTCGTGGCAGATGATGAGGCCGAGCTTGCAGCCCTTGGGACCAGTGATAACCGGGATGCCGAGGTCACCCGGTTCCCACGGTTCCACGGGAACCCAGGGGTGCAGCTTGCGGTAGTAGAGCTGCACCACGCCCTGATCGTCGATGATGATCCCAACATTGTAGGGATTGCCGCCGGGGTTGTGCTCCATGATCGAGAAGCATCCCCATATGTGATTGTCTACGCAGGCTTTTTTGAAGGCCGCGACTTCCGGGCCGTCCATTGAACACATGATCTCGGGATTGGTATCCATCGAGAGGCCATGCAGCGCGTATTCGGGGAAGACCACGATGTCCATGGTTCCCAGATTGCGCCGCGCCTTGCCGACCATGTCGACGATCCGCTGCGTCTGCGCCACCAAATCGCCATGAGTCTGAACGACAGGTAACTGCAGCTGAACGAGGCCGATGACGACGCCGTTCTCGCTCTTGTTCAACCCACCCAGTCCGCTCATCGCCACGCTCCTATTTGGTGATCGAAAGTTCGCCCGGCACTTCCCGTGCTGCACCTTTCGATCGCGCCGAGGCGATCATGATGAACAGCGTCAGGATGTAGGGGGCGGCGTTGAAGAAGTAGTAGCCCTGCGAGATGCCGACCGACTGCAGTGCCGGCCCGATGGCGCCGGCGGCGCCGAACAGCAACGCCGCAAAGATGCATTTGATCGGATCCCAGCGCGCAAAGATCACCAGCGCCACCGCCATCAGGCCCTGCCCTGACGAGAGGCCCTGATTCCAGCTGCCCGGATAGTAGAGCGAGAGGAACGCCCCGCCGATGCCGGCGAGGAAACCGCCCGCTGCAGTCGCAAGGAAGCGCACCAGATCGACCGACACGCCCATGGCCTTGGCCGAGGCGGCGCTGTCGCCGGTCATGCGGACGATGAGACCCCACTTGGTGTTGCGGAAGGCCCACCACATGATGACGGAAAGGATGATGCCGACAAAGAACAGCGGGTTGACCTGTAGCGCCTGCGCCAGCGCCGGATTGCCGGTCCAGTCGCCCAGCGGAATGGCATCGAGACGGGGTGCAGTCGGCTGGATGAAGGGCTTGCCGAAAAAGAACGCCAGGCCCGTGCCAAAGCTCATCATAGCGATGCCGACGGCAATGTCGTTCACCTTGGGCAGCTTGCAGATATAGCCGTGCAGCGCGCCGAGAAAGAGCCCGGCGCCACCGGCGGCGAGCACGCCGAGCCAGGGGTTGCCCGTCAGGAAGGACACCGCGTAGGCGACCATGGCGCCGAGCACCAGATTGCCCTCGAGCCCGAGATTGATGCGGCCCGACTTTTCGGTGAGGCATTCACCCAGCGCCACGAACATGAAGGGCGTCGAGACTCGAATGGCGCCACCCAGCATGGCGATCAGGACGGTGATGACGGCGCTGTCCATCAGATGCGGTCTCCCGTGCTGCGCGGCTGGAAGAACTTGATCCGGCCGTAGAACGTCTCGCTCACGAGCAGCACCACGAACATGATGCCCTGCAGCACCAGCACGGTGGCGTCAGGCATCCCCATACGGCGCTGAATGACACCACCGGCTGCGGCGATGGCGCCGAAGAGGATGGCGACAGGCACGACGGCGATCGGGTTATGGCGGGCGAGGAACGAGACAAGAATGCCGGTGAAGCCATAGCCGGCGACCAGTGAGGCATTGGCCTGGCCGTGAATGGCCGCGACTTCGAAGAAGCCGGCGAGCCCGGCGCAGGCGCCTGCGATCATGCAGCAGACCACCATCAGCCAGCCGACGGGCAGGCCCTGCGCCAGCGCAGCGCGCGCGTTACCGCCGGTCATCCGGGCGGCAAAGCCGAAGGTCGTGCGGCTCATCAAAATCCAGAGCGCGATGGCAAGAATAATGCCGGCAGCGAGACCCCAATGCACGTCCATGCCGGGGATGTTGCCGACGCGATAGGCGTCGCCGATCGGCATGGTGGAAGGCTTGTTGGCCGAGGACGGATCGCGCAGCGCGCCCTCGACAAAGAAATTCATGATGGCGATGGCGATATAGCTCAGCAGCAGCGAGGCGATCGTCTCGTTGACCCCGCGATAGTATTTCAGCCAGCCGGTGAGCCCGACCCAGAGCCCGCCTGTCAGCATGGCGGTAATGGCCATCACTGGCAGTGTGACGAACGGCGGCACGCCGCCCACCACCATCGGAATGGCAACCGCCGCGGCGGTAAAACCACCCAGCACCAGCGCACCTTCACCGCCGATCATGGTGAGACCAATCCGCGCCGGCACCGCAAAGGCGAGACCGGTGAGGATCAGCGGCGCAGCACGCTGCAGGGTGTTCTGAAGCGAGAACGACGACCCAAAGCCGCCCGTCCAGATCAGCGAATAGAACGTGATGGGGTCTTTGCCGATGGCGAGCAGGAAGACCGAAAAGACCAGTGCCGAGGCGACCAGTGCCAGAACCGGAATGGTGATGGATTCGGCAAAGCGCAGCAGCTGCAGATTGGGTCCGGCGCTCGACTTGGTAGCAGCTTTATCGGCGGTGTCAGCGGTCATCAGGTGGAGCACTCCGTCCCATAGAACCTCATCCTGAGCTTGTCGAAGGACGAGGTCCGTGCGCGCCGCCCTCGTGGTTCGACAGGCTCACCATGAGGGCTCATTCAACTTGGCGGCCGGACTAAACCGGCCACCAATTGGTTTGCAGCCCGAGGCGGCGTGCACCCGCCACCCCGGACCGCAAGCTCTGAAATCAGGTGATCGAACCCTGCACGCCCTCGAGCAGCCAGTTCATGCCATCGAGGTACGGATCGTAGTTGTCGTAGTCCTTGTCGACGACGACATTGCCGGCATTGTCCTTGAGCATGCCCTTGTAGATCGGCGCTCCGCCCTTGAGGGCCTCGATGGCAGCATCGGCGGCCTTGATGGCCTCCGGCGTTGCACCGGCGCCATAGGGCGTATTGCGCAGCATGTCGTTGTTGTAGCCACCGACGAGGAAGTTCGGCGGCGTCTTACCGGCAGCGATGTCGTCGGCGTAGGACTTGTAGATCGTCTCCCACTTGTACTCGGCACCGGTGATGAAGCCCTTGGGCCCAAGCGAGGCCTGGCTGGCATTGTGACCGCAGGTCTTGACGCCACGGCCTTCGGCCGTCTCGATCACCACCTTGGGGCTGTCCACATGGCAGGTGATGACATCGCAGCCGGCATCGACCAGCGCGTTGGTGGCTTCGGCTTCGCGCACCGGCAGGCTCCACTCGCCGGTAAAGATTACCTGCACCGTGGCGTTCGGATTGACCGAGCGGGCGCCCAGCAGCACCGAGTTGATGTTCGAGAGCACCGACGGGATCGGCTTGGCGGCGACAAAGCCGATCTTGCCGGTTGGCGAGGAGAGGCCGGCGGCCACGCCGTTCACGTAGTGCGCCTGGTTGAGATAGGGGAAGTAGGAACCGGCATTGGCCGGATCGGTATCCTTGTTCCAGAGCGGCGCCGCATGGCGGAACGTGACGTTCGGATACTTGGCAGCCAGATCTACCACGAACGGCTTGTAGTAGCCGAAGGAGGTCGCCAGAATGAGATTGGCGCCATCGAGATTGATCATCGACTCCATCGACTTGGCGACAGCATCGGTCTCGGGCACGTTTTCTTCTTCAACCACGGTGATGCCCGGCAGCGCCTTGAGCGCTTCGACCGAAACGGCATGTGCCTGGTTCCAGCCGAAATCGTCCTTGGGGCCGACATAGACAATGCCCAGAATGACATTGGTTTGCGCTCGGGCGAGGCCGAACGGCAGGGCCGAAGCGGCGAGGCCGGCGGCACCGGCCCTCAGCAGCGAACGGCGAGAAAGTGAAAAGCTCATGACGTTGTTCCCTGAATTGCACCCATCCAGAGCCTGCCCCTCTGAGGCGGCAGCGCCCATGACAGCAACAATGCAAACCATGTGCCAAGGCACTGCGCTCACGGGCCTCGAGGATTCAGTGTTTCGAATCAGCCAGTTATCGCGAGGGGGCACAATCGGCGCTTGCCAAGGCCCAAAGGCTGATGCTTAAAGAATCTGCGGCAAAAGCCAGATTGCACACAAATTAGGCAGGTGCGGCGCTGTTGCATACAATAGGTGGATGGCTGTTAATGAGTTCGGACTGGACCCCCATCGCTCTCTCCCGCGACGTGCCGGACGGCGTGACGCGCGCCGTATGCCTCGAGGGCAGCGAACTGGTGATCTGGCGTGGCGCGGGCGAGGCGCATGTCTGGGAAGACCGCTGCCCGCACCGCGGCATGCGGCTCAGTCTCGGTTTCGTGCGCGATGGCGCGCTCAACTGCCTCTATCACGGTTGGCAGTATGGCGCGTCCTCAAGCTGCGTCCGCATCCCCGCCCATCCCGACCTCACCGTCCCGCCGACCATCAAGGCCAACGCTTACCCGACATGCGAGGCAGGCGGCCTGATCTGGGTGGGCAAGGAGGGCGCCGGAGCACTGCCCGCGCTACCCGCGACCACGACCCCCGTGCTGAGCCTTGCCGTCGCAACCGACGGAATTGAAGCGCAGGGCCTGATGCGCGATCTCGACGGTGGCCGGCTGCATGTTTTCTGGCACCGCGTCAGGCCCGGCAAGGTTATGCTGCACGGCGTGATCGAGGGCAGCGCCGACGTCAGTCGGGTCGCCGCGCTGATGCGCCAGATACGCACCCAATACGAAGAGGGAGTGGCCGCATGAGCCTCACCACCGACCAAGCCGCCCTCGACCAATGGTACGTGCTCGGCGCCGTGTCCCACTTTCCATTCGGCACCCCGGTTGAGACCGGCCTCCTTGGCGAGCCGGTCACCGTCACCCGCCGCGATGACGGCGTCACCGTCATCGGCGCCGGCCGCAGCCTGCCGGTGCGCACCACCTACAACCATGTCTGGACCAGTTTCGGCACGCCCGCGCGCGACATCTTCGCGTTGCCCGAGGCAACCGAACCCGACCGGCGCTGGCTCTACTGTGGCGGCGTCCGCGTTGCGGCCTCCGGCCTGCGACTGATCGAGAACTTTCTCGACCTGGCGCACTTTCCCTATGTGCATACTGACATCCTGGGTAGCGAAGAAAAGCCCGAGGTCGCCAAATACGAGGTCGAGCAACGCCGCGACGTCGACGAGATCTGGGCCACCAAGTGCGAGTTCTTCCAGCCCAAGGCGGCCGCCGCCTCGGACGGCGGGCAGATCAGCCAGTACATGTATCGCGTCGTCTCGCCCTTCAACGTCATGCTCTACAAGACGCCGCCGACCGCCCCCAACCGCTGGGACGTGATTGCGCTCTTCGTGCAGCCGGTGGACGAGACACACTCGATCGCCCACCCCTTCATGCTGGTGATCGACCCCACCAGCACCGACGCCGAAATCATCGCCTTCCAGCAGATGATCTTCCTGCAGGACAAGATCGTGCTCGAGAACCAGCGGCCGGCCCTCCTGCCGCTGCAGCCTGGCCGCGAGACGCCGACGCGCGCCGATCTTTCCTCGGTGCTCTACCGGCGCTGGCTCAAGGAGAAGGCGCTGACCTTCGGCACCGAGCCGCGCACCGACGGAGTGGCCGCCGGTGCCTAAGCTCTACGACTACGTTCTCTCCGGCAGCTGCTACAAGGTGCGGTTGATGACCGCGCTGCTCGGCGTGACCTACGAGACCCAGGCCATCGACTTCTACCCCGGCCGTGAACACAAGAGCCCGGCCATGCTGGCGCTCAACCCGCTCGGTCAGTTGCCTGTGTTCGAGGACTATGGCCTCGTCTTGCGTGACGCGCAGGCCATCCTCTGCCATCTCGCCAACCGCCACGACCCCGCCGGCACCTGGTTGCCGCGCGACCAGCGCTTCGGACAGGTGATGATGTGGCTCGGCTTTGCTGGCGGTGAATTGATGGCCGTCTCGGCCGCCCGCATGGTCTCGATGCTGGGGTATCCAGGCGACCTCGAAGCGCTGCGCGCCAAGGGCCGGATGGCTATGCGGGTGATCGAGGATCATCTGAGCGATCGGCAACTGGCGGGCGGCATCTGGGCTGTGGGGGATACACCGACCATCGCCGACATCGCGCTCTTTCCGTATGTGATGCTGAGCCATGACGCCGGCATCGGCCATGAGGACTATCCGGCCATCAACCTCTGGCAGCGCCAGGTGCGCAGGCTCCCCGGCTTTGTCGGCATGCCCGGCATTCCCGACTACTTCTAGCGCAGGCGGAAACCGACGGGCAGGGCCTCGCTGCTCGGGGTCGCTCGCAGGTCCTCGATCAGCGCATCCTGCGGTCCGAGCGTGCAGGCCATTTCCAGCGCGCCGACCAGCGCCTCGGGACCGGCTGCGACGACAGTCACGCTTTGCGGCCCGGCAGCTGCGGCCCAGCCGGAAAGACCCAGCCAGTGCGCCCGCTCGGCGACGAAAGTCAGGTACTCGGCGAGGTTGAGACGCCCTGCAATGGCATAGCGCACCTGAACCGGCGCACCGCCCTCGACATCGCTGGAATAGTGAACCGGGGTCTGCATCGCCTATCCTGAGGTGCGCGACTCTATCCCACGACAGCCCGCACAGCCAGTCGCGGCGTCAACACCCTCTTTGCCAATCTCGACTATCCTGCTCGCCAAGCTTCGGAACGATCCGGGCCGGCCGCAGGGCAGCCCTGACCATTCAACTTGCATCGATCCGGTTCACCAGCCGGAGAGAGATTAAATGCAAAAGGACACTCAATTCTCCGACAGGACGTCGGACGGTACGCGCCGGGAGCCAAGATGCCCTGTTCGCACCGGACTTTCGATCAGAAGGACAAGAAAAATTTCGATGCGCGCACTCAAGCTGCCCACCCGCCTGGTTCTAGCCCTGGCACTCGGCCTTGCCACAACCCTGCCCCAGACCGTTCTGGCCGAAAGCGCTGCTCACGGCGCCGCCACGGAACACGCCGAAGCGGGCGCTGCTGAACACACGGCCTCGGCCGAAACCCCCGTCGCGGCGGAAGCAGGCCATGACAGCCATGGCGACACCCACGCAGCGGAAGGCGACCACGCCTCAACCGGCTGCGATACAGACGTTCTCGCCAAGGACGTCGAAGTCCGCAAGGTCAACCCGATCGCCGCCGCCACCATGCTCCCCCCGCCTGGCTGCACTTGGCCTGTTGAAGAAGTCGAGATCCACGCCGACGCCGCTGCCGGCGAAGGCCACTCCGCGCCGGCCAAATCCGGCGGCCACTGACCCCAGAAACAACAAAGGCGCCCCGAAGGGCGCCTTTGCGGCAATGCGATTGGTTGCGGGAAGCAGGATTTGAACCGTGCGACCTTCAGGTTATGAGCCTGACGAGCTACCGGGCTGCTCCATCCCGCGACAGAACCGGGATCGCATTTCAGGGACACCCAGCGGGCGTCTCCGGTGACGGCTATATAGGGGGTCGCGCCGGAGACCTCAACCCCAAATCCGGCCCGCGTGACAGATTTTTGAAGCCCGTCGGCGTGGCTCGGACAGCGCGTCGGCGGCCCCCAGCCGGCGTCTCCACGCCTGGCGCATTGGATGATCGGCGTTGTGAACACACCGCGCGTCGCGATTGGCGCAGCCTGCGCTATAAGGTCATGATTCCGTTGACCGGGGGCCCTGCATCATGACTTTGTTTGCCACGCTGTTTCCGCTGCTCTGCTGGTTCGCCTACAATTTCGGCGTGCCGCTGGTCGAAAAGCGGCGCCCGTCGCTCTCGGTGATCATGAGCATGCAGCGCCGCCGCTGGGTGGCCAATGCGACGCAGCGAGAATCCCCGCTCGACGCCATCCTTTCGGGCAACATAATGGGCTCAGTGAGCTTTCTGGCCTCGACCTCGGTGCTGCTGGTGCTGGCGGTGTTCGCCGCCTTCGGCCAGGTCGGCGCGGTGATGGAAGCGCTCAGCAGCGTCGGCATGACGGCGAGCTACAGCAAGGCCGACCTGCAGATCCATTTCGTGGTGATGCTGGCGATCTTCGTGCTCTCCTTCTTCGCCTTCACCCTGGCGCTGCGGCAGTTCAACCATTTCTGCATCATGATCGGCGCGATGGATCACACCGGACGGGTCACCGATCCCGAGATCGATGCCATCGCCCAGCTCAACACGCTGGCGGCGAAGAATTTCAACAACGGCATCCGGGCCTATTATTTCTCGGTAGCGACAGTGGCCTGGTTCGCGTCACCCTGGCTGGCGATCGTGGCCAGCCTCGTGACCGTCGCCTTCCTCATCCATCGCGAGTTCTTCTCTTCGGCCCACCGCCTCGCCGCCTCGGCGACGGTGATCGCCTCGCGCCGGGACCAGGAGAAGGCGGCCTAGCTGTCGAGCTTGCTCGGCGGATAGGCCTCGGTCAGCGGCGCGAAATTGCCAGGCAGGTTGGCGGGCGTGTCATCGGCGTTGGGTGTTGCCGCCGGCGCATCAAGGCCGGCGAGATTGTCGACCGCCAGCGCATAGCCCAGATCAGCGGACTGCTGGTAGTAGCTGCGCGCCTGCGCCAGATCGACATCGACGCCCAGCCCGTTCTGGTAGATGTGGCCCATGTTGTTGAGCCCGATAGGGTGCCCCCGGTCGGCCGCCACCTTGGTCCAGTAAAGCCCCTGCGCATAGTCCTGCGCGGTGCCCTTGCCCTCGAGATAGAGCAGCCCCAAATTGACCGGCGCATCCCTGTCGCCGGCATTGGCCGCATTCGTGTAGTTGAGCAGGGCCTGGCTGTAGTCCTGGGGCACGCCCCGACCATCCTCGTAGAGCAGCGCCAGATTGTACTGACCGAGCGCAAAACCCTGCTCGGCAGCCAGCTGATAGAGGGCCGCGGCCGCCGACAGATCGACATCCACGCCCAGGCCCTTTTCCGTGAGGTAGCCCAGCGCATTCTGCGCAAACATGTCGCCATAGTCGGCAGCCTGCCGGTAAAGCCCCGCAGCACGCACATAGTCGACCGGCACCATCAGGCCGAGTTCGTAAATGCGGCCGAGATTGTATTGCGCCTTGGCCTCGCCCTTGGCGCTCGCGCGCTCGAACCAGGCAGCAGCGGCGACATAGTCCTGATCGACGCCAAACCCCTCTTGGTACATCAGTGCCAGATTGGTGGCGGCACGCGGCAGACCCTGCACCGCCGCCGCGCGATACCAGCGCGCCGCCTGCAGGTCGTCTTCGGCAACGCCCTCACCGATATCATAGGAGAGTCCGAGGCTGTTCTGGGCCGGCGCAAAACCGATATCGGCCGCGCGCTGCAACATTTCAGTGCCACGCGGAATGTCCTGGTCAACGCCGTCGCCAACGATCAGCATGTCGCCATAGAGCGCCAAGGCGACCACATTGTCGCCGGAGGCCGCCACTTCGAAAAGCGGCACGGCCTTGTCGGGTCTGGCCGGCCAGACATAGGCGCGCCCTAGCCAGGCCTTCACGTTGACCGAGTACGGCGCGTCAGCTTGCGCCCGCTCACAGGCCTCGACCGCCACAGTTGGGTCCATCGAGGCCATATCGCGGCCGATGGCTTCATAGCCCGGCTCGTACTGACTGGCCGCCTGATCAGCGCATTCGTCTACCGTGGCCTGCGCAAAGACCGGCGTGGCGACTAGGGCCAGAGCTGCGGCAAGCACCAGTGCTGGAGTCGAGATGCTGCTCATGGTCCGTTCCCTCACGCCGAGGAAAGAAACATAGTCGATAGCGAGCGGGCCGCAACCTTACTTTGCGGGGCCACGAAAACCGCGCCCGAGGAAGATCTGGTGCCGGTTGACTTCCTTGCCACCGGCGATCACCGGAATTTCCGTGAGTTGCACGACCTCGGCGAACTGCGCCACGATGTCCGGCGTCAGTGGACGCCATGTGTCGCCAAAAAGGATGGCATCCTGGCCCAGATGCTCGGCCGGCCTGAACCAGTAATCGAACTGGTCGTTCTTGGCGCTGAGGCTGGTGACGTCCTTGTCCTGGAGGTGGTAGCCGAGGAGCGCGGCCGTGGTGTAGTCGGCCGCAGCGACAAAGCCGGCCTTGTGATCGACCCGTGCCGCCTGCACCGCAGTCGCCGTTCCCTCCCAGCCATACACCCAGCCGGTGGCCTCGTCGCTGAGGCCCTTCACATCGGTGAGAGGCGTGAAGGAGTAGTTCACCACCATAAAGCTCAGGAAGGCTGTCCCGTAAGCAATGTGGGCCCAGGTGAGCCAGCGCCAGCGCATGCGATAGGGCAGGAACGGCAGCGCCGCCAGATAGGCAAGCAAATTCCAGTGAAAGAGCGTGGTGGTAAAGCACGCAAGTCCGACAATGGCGCAGGTCGAGAGCCAGAAGGTCATCCGCGCCAGCCCCTCCCCGCGTCGACGACGGAAAAACGCAAAGGCGGCCAAGGGCCCAATGAGGAACGGCCCGACCAGCAGCACGAAGCCGATGAGCCAGGCCGAAAGGCCGCTGAGATTGGCCGATCCCAGACCGGAGTGGCGCGTCCCCAGGATGAAGCCAAAGGACGCCATGTTCTGCTGGATATTCCAGATCAGCACTGGCGCCTGCAGCGCGACGGCGATAGCCGCCGCCAGATAGAGTTGCGGCTTGAGCAGCAGCGGGCGCAGCCTCGGCACCAGCAGGATGTAGAAGGCAAGGCCAATGCCAAGGAACGCCGCGTTGTATTTCGAGAGCGCCGCGAGGCCGAGACAAGCAGCGCCGAGATAAAGATCCCGCCAGCGCGGCAGTTCGGGCCAGCGCTGCAGGAAAGATAGGAAGAAGTAGAGAGCTGCGAGGCTGAAGGTCAGCAACAGGTGGTCCGGCAGGGCCACCGAGGTGACGGCGAAGAACACCGGGGTGGCGAGGAACAGCAGCAGCATGCGCCAGAAATGCTCCGGCCAGTCCCAAGCGATGCGCCGCGAGATCAGCCAGATCAGCACGATATCGGCGCAGAGCGCGAGCGCCACCATGATGCGCAGCGCAAACTTGTTCCAGCCGAAGATGGCGCCGGCCAGCCCCTGCATCCAGGCATTGAGTGGCGGATGGTCGAAATAGGAGAGCGCCAGATGCTGCCCCCAGAGCCAGTAATAGGCCTCGTCCTGGAACACGCCGGCCGAAAACAGCAGCACCACCTTGTAGAGCACGAAGATCAGCGCCAGGGCCTTCAGAACCCCGAGCGGCGCAAGCGTGCGCGGCAATCTACCTGTCTGTTCGTCCATCACGCCTTCCGCCCGACAACCGGCGCCTTATGCCATGCGTCGCGCCGCAGACAAACCGCTCCTTGCGCAGAGGATGCGTTAGCCACTCGGTTTATCTGACATTGACAATCAGGTTTATGGCGCGTTGTATGCGGCCAACCCCGCTTCCGCCCCGATCGTCCGACGTCCTACGCCCATGCTTGTCTGCCAGTGCAACGTCATCACCGACCGAGACATCAAGCGCGTAATCCTCGACCTGCTGGCGGAGGACCCCTGGGCGATCATCGTGCCGGCCAAGGTCTATCGCGAGCTGGAAAAACGCTGCAAGTGCAGTGGTTGTGTTCCAAATGTGGTGGACATTATCACCGCCGTGACCGAAGAGTACCACCTCCAGCTGGCAGCGAATGCCGGGCCCGGAACCGTGATTCCGCCTCGCCCGCCAGCCTTGCGACGCAAACGCACAGGAGGTCGCCATGAAGGGCGAAGCACAGGTCATCGAGCGGCTTAACGAAGCCCTCTTTCTCGAACTCGGCGCCGTCAACCAGTACTGGGTGCACTTCCGGCTGCTCAATGACTGGGGCTACAGCAAGCTGGCCGCCAAGGAGCGCGCCGAGTCGATCGAGGAGATGCATCACGCCGACAAGCTGATCGAGCGCATCATCTTCCTTGAAGGGCACCCCAACCTGCAGCGCGTTGCACCGCTCCGCATTGGCCAGACCATCAAGGAAGTGCTCGAGGCCGACCTCGCCGGCGAGTACGACGCGCGCAAGGCCTACAAGGCCTCGCGCGAGCTCTGCGAGTCGCTGGGCGACTATGTCAGCAAGAACCTCTTTGAAGAGCTGCTCGCCGACGAGGAAGGTCACATCGACTTCCTCGAAACCCAGCTGCAGCTGCTCAATACCATCGGCGTCGAAAAGTATGGCCAGTTGAACTCGGAGTCAGCCGACAAGGCAGAGTAAGTCTGCGCGGCATGCATCGAGCCGGCTGCCACAGCGCAGCCGGCTTTCCTTTTGCCCGATGCCGCAGATGCAGCGACGGTACCCAGCCACGTGCACTTGGCGTTCCAGGCACCCGATCGCCCCACGGCAGACAGTTTCCCCGCCGCAGCGCTCGCCGCCAGCGGCTAGAACTGATAGCGCTGCACCACGTCGCCGCTGCCGCGATAGCCGGTGCCGAGATAAATGCGGTAGGTGTTGATCAGCACCCCCTGCCGCAGGATCTCGACCCGACGGACTTCCTCCACAGTCTCGAACGTCTCGGCCACGGCCTCTTCGAGCGGCGCATGGATGTCGTCGAGGATCAGGGCTGACTGACCAACATGAGCCGCGTCGTCGAACCAGTAATCATACTGGTCGAGGCGCTGCGACAGAGCCGTCACCTCGGTCCCGCGGAGGGCGAAGTTGAGCTGGCTGGCGAGCTGGTAATGACTGGCCGCCTCGAACCCGGGCAGCAGCCGATCGGCTTCCTCCCGATAGGCGGCGGCGACCTCGCCCCAGCCAAAGCCGCGATAGGTCTCGAGCGTGTCGACCCCGAGCACGGGATAGCTCGTGTAGTTGACGAGCAGCAGCGTCCCCATCGCCGCGCCATAAAGCCAGTGCGCTCCGAGCTGCCAGCCACGCCCGATCTGCCGCACCAATGTTGGTACCAGTGCCAGTTGCCCGACAATGTTCCAGTGGCCCGAAACAAAGTTGCCCAGCGCCACCAGCGAGAACCCGACTGTCGACGCGCCGAACGTCGCCTTGCCCAAGGCGGCGCTTCGGCCCGCAAAACCGTCCGGCCGCGACCGCAGCACCCCGATGATCGGCCAGACGAGGAACGGACCCACCAGCACGAGCAACTGCAGTACGAAAGACAGCAGGTGCGTCCAGGTAAGGCCAAAACCAAGCTGCTGCCGATCGACCAGATGCAGACGGAAAGAGGCAAAGTTCGTCTGGAGGTTCCAGATCAGCACTGGTGCCTGCAACGCCACGACGAGCGCCACACCGGCATAGCTTCGCCAGTCGAGGAGCAGTCGTCGATGGCGCGGGGTGAGCAGCACGACCAGGCCGAAGCCGACCAGGAGCACGGCACCGATATACTTGGTCAGACAGGCGAGGCCGACGGCCACGGCTGCACCGAAATAGAACCGCCAGCGCGGGCTGCCCCCATCTGCAGTTTCGAGAAATCGCGCCATCAGGTAGACGGCACTGAGGCTCAGCATCACCAGCAAGTAGTCCGGCGTCACCACCGTCGTGTAGATCATGAACAGTGGCGAGCCGAGCAGGACGACGAGGCCAACGAGCACCCCTGCCCGCCAGTCAGGACCAGAATGACGCTGCATGAAAAGCGCCAGCACCCACAGCGTCCCGCCAAAGGCCAGGAGCGACGGCAGGCGCAGAGCAAAGAGACTGGGACCCAGCACCGCCGTGGTGACGCCCTGCACCCAGGCCTGCAGCGGCGGATGGTCATAGTAGGACCAGCCTGGGTGCTGGCCCCAGACCCAGTAATAGGCTTCGTCGCCCATCGGCTCTGCGAGGAACCCGACGGCCAGCCGCAAAGCCAGTAGCACGACAGCCATGACGAGCAGAACGGCGAGCGGTAGCTCCCGCTTCCGAAGTGACGTCGTCAAAGGCTAGAAGCCTTTGACGCCGGTGGGCTTGTAAGGCGCTTCGAGCGCGCTGATCTCGTCGGCCGTCAGCACGATGTCGAGCGCGCCGATGGCGTCGCTGATGTGGTCGAGCTTGGTGGCGCCGATGATCGGCGCAGCGACCGGCTGCTTCTGCAGCACCCAGGCCAGCGCCACCTGCACCATCTTGACGCCGCGCGCCTTGGCGATGGCTTCGACCGCGGCATTGATCGCCGCATTGGCATCGCCGCCCGCGTTGTAGAGGTTCCGACCGAACTCGTCGGTCTCGGTCCGATTGGTGACCTCGCCCCAGGGCCGGGCCAGCCGGCCGCGCGCCAGCGGCGACCAGG
>JACDQI010000134.1 GCA_015657675.1 Devosia sp. | reverse complement strand
GCCAATTGGCCGGCGACGCCGCGGCCGGTGTCGTCTTCGAGACCGAGCGGCACGTCACAGGGGCCAGGGAGGCGAAAGGTGCCGAAGGCCTGATCGAAGATCGAGAACACCGTGGCGAAGTTGGTGCCGGCATAGCGCAGCTCGCGCGCATGGTGCCAGCGGTGCATGGCCGGGGAGACGAAGACGCGCGACAGGGGGCCGTAGGTCCAGGGCAGATCGGCGTGGATGAAGTAGCCGTAATAGTGGCGCACCAGGCCATTGGCCACCGCCGCCCAGGCCGGAATGCCAAGCGCCAGCAAGGCGGACGAGTCGATGATGGTGGTGGTGACGCGGTTGATCGGATGGAAGCGATCGAGCGTCAGCCAGGTCATTTCGGTGTCGCTGTGATGGATGGCGTGGCTGGGCCAGAGCCAGCGCGTGTGTTCGAGGCGGTGCCGCCAGTAGCCGACAAAATCGCCGACAAACACGGCCGCCAACAGGGTGATCGGGGCGCCGAGCATGAGCCAGAATTCGGCTGGGACCACGATCAGGTGCAGCGCCCGCATGGCACTGGCAACCGCCACCGTGAGGACACCCAGGGCCGGCACCACGAGGACAATGTCGATGAAATAGAGCCCCAGATTGGTCCGCACCTCGTGCGCCGCCCGCCTCCCCGCAGCGATGGCCTCGCCACGCTTGAGCAGGATGGCGAGGGCGATGAAGAAAGCGGCCGGGATCAGCAGCGCGATGGCGCCATGGGTCAGCGTTGCCAGAGTGGAGCGTACGGCTGACAGAAAAGACTCGACGACGTCCATCAACACCCCCTTCGCATGACACCAAATCTAGGCGGGGAGCGTTAGCGTTCTGTTAACCGGCGCGGGCAATGTGCCGCGCAACGTGATCGGCATGGTCCCTTGCCACTCCATCGTTCATGTACGATGATAGGCGGGTGGCCAATTCTGGCCGCGATTGCACCCATTTTCCTGCTGGCTTGGGCACGTCCGGATGGACGGCTCTCTCAGCCGCCAACGATTGGAACGACACCATGGAATATAGACGCCTCGGCAAATCCGGCCTGAAAGTCAGCGAACTGAGCTTTGGGTCGTGGGTGACCTTTTCCAAGCAGGTCGACGGCAGCGATGCGGTGAGCCTGATGGGCTATGCATATGATCAGGGTATCAATTTCTTCGACAACGCTGAAGGCTATGAAGCCGGCAAGTCGGAAATCGTCATGGGCGAGGCGCTCAAGACGCTCGGCTGGAGCCGCGACAGCTATGCCGTCAGCTCGAAGGTGTTCTGGGGCGGCAGCAAGCCGACGCAGAAGGGCCTGAGCCGCAAGCACGTGACCGACGCGGCCCATGCCGCGCTCAAGCGCCTGCAGGTCGACTATCTCGACCTCTATTTCTGCCATCGCCCGGATGTCGACACGCCGATCGAAGAGACGGTGTGGGCGATGCACAACCTCATCACCCAGGGCAAGGTACTCTACTGGGGCACCTCGGAGTGGAATGCGCAGCAGCTGATGGAAGCCCATGCTGTGGCGCGCCGCGAGCACCTGACGCCGCCGACGATGGAACAGCCGCAGTACAACATCTTCGAGCGCCAGAAGGTCGAAGCGGACTATACGCCGATCTACGAACTGGGCCTGGGCACCACCATCTGGTCGCCGCTCGCTTCGGGCGTCCTGACCGGCAAGTACCAGAATGGCATTCCGGCCGACAGCCGCATGAACCTGCCCGGCTATGAGTGGCTCAAGGAGCAGTGGGAAAGCCCCAAGGGCAAAGACCGGCTCGAAAAGATCAACAAGCTCGGCAAGCTCGCCGACGAGATCGGCGTGCCGCTCGGGCAGCTCGCCATCCTCTGGTGCCTCAAGAACCCGAACGTCTCGACCGTCATTCTCGGCGCCAGCCGCCTCAGCCAGCTGCAGGATAACATCGCGGCCCTGCAGCACCGCGACAAGGTCACCGACGACGTGATGGCCAAGATCGACGAGATCGCCGGCAACAAGCCCGCGGCCCGCAACGGTTCTGAAGTCTTTCGGAGTGATCAGAGGGGCGTCCTGCGGGGCGCCCCTTTTTTGTTGGAGGGCAGCTGTGGCGCCCCCCTCCACCGGCTTAGCCGGTTCCCCTCCCCCGTAAACGGGGGAGGATTTTGGAGAGACCGGTGGCTCAATCAGGTCCTTCCCCGCCTGTGGGGGGAGGAGGCGCTCGGCCGCTCAAGCAGCAGGTGATGTTTGCATTTCAGCGTGCTCTATAGTGAAGATACGTCTTCGCTATATTTGGGACGCTCAATTTGGCTCAGGATCTTTGTCTCAATCTGCAGAACGGCACCAAACTTATGGTGCCGAACCGGCTCGATGCCATCACCACCTATGTCATTCTTGAACAAGAACGTTGGTTCGAGAAGGAATGGGGCTTTGTCGAGCACCTGCTGCAATCGGGGATGACCGTCCTCGATATTGGGGCAAACCTGGGCATTTACAGTATCGGCATGGCCAAGGCGGTGGGTCCATCTGGCCGCGTTTATGCCTATGAGCCGACCAGTGAGACCCGGGCACGGCTTGAGCAGAGCAAGGCCGTCAATGCCGCCGACAACCTCGTCATCGTCCCGTCGGCCCTGTCAGATACAGAGCGCGAGGGGCGGATCGTTTTCGGCGCGTCGAGTGAGCTCAACCGGCTCGGAGATGGCGACGATGGTCAGGGCGAAGCGGTCCACCTGACGTCGCTCGACCTTGAGAAGAAGCGACTCGGCTGGGGCGCTATCGACTTTATCAAAATGGATGCAGAGGGCGAGGAGCTCAAGATCATTGCCGGCGGCAGTTCCGTTTTCAGGGACGGCGCACCGATCGTGATGTTCGAGATCAAGTCGGAGACGGGATTTGAACCAGCGATCGCGCAGCAGTTCGCGGCCATGGGCTACGGGCTCTTCCGACTGCTATCGGACGAACAGCATCTTGTGCCGTTCAGTGAAGGCAAGGATGCAGTGGACGGGTTTGAACTCAACCTCTTTGCGGTCAAGCCGGAGACGGCGACGGCTCTGGCGATGCGCGGCGTTCTCGTAGACGTGCCCCTTCCCGCGGCACATGCCGGCGATTGGATGCAGTTCGTGTCGACGCGTCCCTTCGCTGCCGTTTCACCCCTCTTTGCTCAGCCGCTCGCCGATGGGGCGTATGGACGGGGCCTCTCGGCCTATGCAGGCTGGCGGGATGCGGCGCGTCCGCTGGCAGAGCGCTATTGGCTCTTGATGGACGCGCTGAGCAGCCTTCGGGCCGCCGCCGATGAGGAGCGCACCACCGAACGGCTCATCAGCCTTTCACGCGCCGAGCATGACATGGGCAATCGTGCGGTCTGCAACAAACTGCTGGTTGAATGCGCCACGGCAGTGGAGGCGGGCAAGTTGCCGAAAGGACCATTTGTCCCCGTCAGCCAGCACTACGAAAATCTCGTCGGCGAACTCAGGGGCTGGCTGATGACCGGTCTTGTCGAGGCCCTGCAACAACGCACGACCTACTCCACATACTATGGCAAGGCACTTCCCCAACTCGATTGGGTGGCGAGTACGCGTTACAACACCTGCGAGTTGGAACGCCGCCGCGCATTGACGGCGATCTTCCGTGGCAAGCCATTCACCCTCCAGCTCGACCTTGGGAAACCCGCCCCAGACCACCTCAACGCCGAGACCTGGGCCAAGCTGATCGGCTGATCAGTACCCCACCCCGCCGTCGCGGCCGGTCTGGCCGCGGTGGCGGAGGAAGTGGTCGGCGAGGGTGACGGCCATCATGGCTTCGCCGATCGGCACGGCGCGGATGCCGACGCAGGGGTCGTGGCGGCCCTTGGTGACGACCTCGGTGTTTTCGTTCTCGACGGTCACCGACTGGCGCGGCGTGATGATCGAAGAGGTCGGCTTGACCGCAAAGCGCACCACCACCGGATCGCCGTTGGAAATGCCCCCCAAAATGCCGCCGGCCTTGTTGGAGGTGAAATAGGGGCCAGCATTGCCTGCCCGCATCTCGTCTGCGTTCTCGGTGCCGGTGAGGCTGGCGGCCTCAAAGCCAGCGCCGATCTCGACCGCCTTGACGGCGTTGATCGACATCATCGCCGAGGCGAGGTCAGCGGAAAGCTTTCCATAAATTGGCGCACCCCAGCCGGGCGGAACGCCTTCGGCGACCACCTCGATGACGGCGCCAACGGAGTTGCCGTCCTTGCGGATGCCGTCGAGATAGCCTTCCCACATGGCCGCCGCCTTGGGGTCGGCACAGAAGAACGGGTTCTGGTCGACCTGATCCCAGTCGAAGTTGGCATAGTCGATCTTGTGCGGGCCGATCTGCACCAGCGAGGCGCGGATCTTGACCTCAGGGATCACCAGCCGGGCAACGGCGCCGGCAGCGACGCGGGCTGCCGTCTCGCGTGCCGACGCGCGGCCCGAGCCCTTGTAGTCGCGGATGCCGTATTTCTGGTGGTAGGTGAAATCGGCGTGGCCCGGACGGTACTTGTCGCGGATCTCCGAATAGTCCTTGGAGCGATGATCCGTGTTCTCGATCAGCATGGAGATCGGCGTGCCCGTGGTCTTCTGGCCGCCGGTGCGCTCGTCCTCGAAGGTGCCAGAAAGGATGCGGACGGCATCGTCCTCGCGCCGCTGCGTGGTGAAGCGCGACTGGCCGGGCTTGCGGCGATCGAGATCGCGCTGGATGTCCTCAACCGAGATGGCAATGCCCGGCGGGCAACCGTCGACCACGACGCCGAGCGCCGGCCCATGGCTTTCGCCCCAGGTGGTGAAGCGGAAGAGATGTCCGAAAGTGTTGTAGCTCATGGCAGGCGGCGCCCCGAATGGTCAGGGCGTTCTAGGAGCCGGGAGGGTTGCGGTCAATCGTCCCAGCTTTCGCCGGCCGGATATACGACGGACTGGCCGTTGATGAAGTGCACCACCGAGTCCTGCGGGGGGAACCAGTTGACGGCGCGCTCGGCGGGAAAATCCTCGATCAGGCGGCGGAGGATGCGGAGGATGCCGCCATGGGCGACGATGATGGCGGGGCCGGTGAGGGTTTCGGCAAAGCCGGTGACGCGGCGCGCCACGTCCTCGTAGCTTTCGCCGGAGGGCGGGCGGAAGGTCCAGAATTCGGCGGTGCGTTCACCGGCAATGGCCATCTCACCGGCGGTGAGTTCGGTATGCAGGCGGCCTTCGTAGACGCCGAAAGAGACTTCGACGAGGCGCTTGTCCGGCACAGCCTCGGGGAGCGGCGCGTCGAAAGCAGAGCGGACGCGCTGCATGGTCTCCATGGTCCGGCCGAGCGGCGAGACGTGCCAGGTAAAGTCGGTCGGGGCGCGGCCGTCGCGGTCGAGCAAGTGCCGCAGCAGGGTGCCGTTGAGGTCGGCCTGGGCGCGGCCAATTCCGTTGAGCGGAATGTCCTTGCTGCCCTGGTAGCGCCCTTCGGCGTTCCAGTCGGTCTGCCCGTGGCGGATGAAATAGAGTTCAGGCCAGACCAGGGACATTTCAGGCTCGGGGGAAGCACCGGGGGAGGAAGTTTCGGTTCTGCCATGACGCGTGGAAGCGGGCAAGTTCGGCTTTGTTGCTGAGGCGCATTGTGGCCGCTATGGATAAGCGATCATGACCCTGACCTCTCCTCAGATTGCCACCGCGCTTGCCGGCCTTGTCGGCGAGGGCGCCGTCATTGCCGAACCGACACGAATGGGCGGCTATCTCAAGGAGCCGCGCAAGCGCTTCCACCAGCCGGCCGCGGCAGTCGTGCTACCCGGCAGCGTGGCGGAGGTGCAGGCGGTGGCGCGCTGGGCCAATGCGAACGGCATCGGTCTCATCCCGCAGGGTGGCAATACCGGCCTCGTCGGGGCGCAGGTGCCGCTAAGGGGCGACGAGGTGATCATCAGTCTCTCGCGGCTCGACAAGGTGCGGTCGATCGACGCAGCGGCGGGGCACATGACGGCGGAGGCGGGGGTGATCCTCGAAGAGGCGCACAAGGTGGCCGAGGCGGCGGGGGCAATGTTCCCGCTCTGGCTCGCCAGCCAGGGCTCGGCGCGGATCGGCGGGCTGCTCTCATCCAATGCCGGCGGGGTGCAGGTGCTGGCCTTTGGCAATGCGCGCGAGCTGACGCTGGGAGTCGAGGCGGTGCTGGCCGACGGCCGGCTCTATCAGGGGCTCAATGCGCTCAAGAAAGACAATACCGGCTACGATCTCAAGGACCTGCTGGTCGGTGCAGAAGGCACGCTGGGGATCATCACGGCGGCAACGCTGAAGCTTTTCCCGCTGCCCGAGGGGCACGAGACGGCGATCGTCAACGTGGCGTCGCCTGAGGCGGCGCTGGAGCTGTTCTACCTCGTCCGCGGGCGGACGGGATCGCGGCTGACGGCGTTCGAGCTGATGCCGCGCTTTGGCATCGACCTGCAGCTCAAGCATAGTCTGCTGGCGCGCGACCCGACGGCGAGCCTTTCCCCCTGGTACACCCTGATCGAGGTCAATCGGATGACGGGCGGCCTGCCCGGCGCCTGCAGGGCGCGCTCGAAGAGGCGATCGGCAAGGGGTTGATTGCGGACGCGGTGGTTGCCGACAGCGAGGCGCAGCGGCTCACCATGTGGGCGGCGCGCGAGCAGATGAGCGAAGTGCAGAGCAAGGAAGGCGCCTCGATCAAGCACGACGTGTCGGTGCCGATCGCGGCGGTGCCGCGGCTGATCGCCGAGGGTACGGCGGCGGTGGAACGGCTGGCGCCGGGGATCCGCGCCTGCCCCTTCGGGCACATGGGCGACGGCAATATCCACTTCAACTTCAGCCAGCCAGAGGGCGCCGACGGCAAAGCCTTCATGGCCGCGAGCGAGGAAGCGGCGCATCACGCGATCTATGAGGTCGTGCTCAAGCTGGGCGGTTCGGTGTCGGCCGAGCACGGCATTGGGCAGCTCAAGGTCGATCTGCTCAAGCAGGTGAAGGACCCGGTGGCGCTCGAGATGATGCGGGCCATCAAGGCGGCGCTCGACCCCAAGGGCATTCTCAACCCGGGCAAGATGCTGGGCTAGGCGGATGCGAGGCACGTTGCTGTGCCTGCTTGATCGACACCGTCGGCGCGCTACATCGGGAGGATGATCGATGACATCACCTATCTCGACGATTCCACCCGACCGCGCGGGCCTCGGTTCAATGACCTGACGCGCGAGCAGCGGGCGGCGGGCGAACACCTGCGGGATATTCACGACCATCTGCGGGACAATATGGGCAAGCTGCGCGAGCTGATCGCGCGGGGCGAAGCCGGGACGCTGCCGCAGGCCGAACTCGACAAGGCGACAGACGGGCTCGCCATGGTCCGCAATTTCCGCCGCTTCGGCACGCTTTGCGGGCAGTACTGTCAGTTTGTGCATGGCCACCATTCGATCGAGGACGCGGCGCTGTTTCCGGCCCTGGCGGCCAAGTCCGAGGCGCTGCGAAAGGTCACCGAGCGGCTCAAGGCCGAGCATGAAGTGGTGCACGCGCTGCTGATCCGGCTGATCGGCGCGCTCAACGGGCTGCTGGAAGCGCCCTCCCCCCAGACCTTTGCCGATGCGCGCACGGTCTACGAGGTACTCGAACGCGTACTTCTCTCGCACCTCGGGTACGAGGAAGAAGAGATCGGCGACGCGCTCGGCGTCTACGGGGTGTTCTAGAACAGCTCGCCCTGCTCGCCGCCAGCGGCTTTCTTGCGGCGGGGGGGCGATGAGCCGGCCTCGGCGCTGAGTTCCTCAGCCGTCAGCGGGCGGATGAGATCGGGGCCCTCGGCGGTGGCGGAGCCGATGGCTTTGCCGACCGGGACATATTTCATGGCGCCGGGCGGCGGCGGGACTGTCAGTTTGACCGCGTCGCGGGCGTTGACGTCGCGGGTATTGAGCCAGTCATCGATCGCCTGGGTGCCGCGCAGAATGGCGGGCATGCGGTCGTAGATCGAGGAAATCTCGAGATTGGGCTCGACCGTCACTACGGCGGCGGTGTCGATCTCTTCGCCTTCCGGGCCCGACCAGGTGGAATAGAGGCCGGCAAAGGCCATCGGCTCGTCGTTTTCGAGCGTGATGTAGTAGGGGCGCTTCTTGCCGTCCGGTCCCTTCATCCACTCGTAGTAGCCGCTGGCGGGGATGACGCAGCGCATGCGCTTGACGGCGTCGCGGAAGGACGGCTTTTCGGCCATCGACTCGGCGCGGGCGTTGATCAGCAGCGGAAACTTGCGCGGGTCCTTGACCCAGCCGGGCACGAAACCCCAGCGCACCAGTTGCGCCGTGCGGCGCGCCTCCTGCTCCCAGATGGCGATGATCGGCTGGGTCGGCGCGATATTGTAGCGCGGCGGATAGTCGATGCGGTTGAGAAGCTTGAAGAGCTCGGCCAGCATTTCAGGCGGCAGGGTTGCCGCGTAGCGTCCGCACATGGTTCGTCTCCGATCACCTCAGTGTTAGGCACTTGCCGGCCGGGAGGCAAATTGCAACAGAGGCGGCATGAACCGACTGCCCAATGCCGCAAGCGTCGCGCTGATCGACAGGGACCGGGTGCTGCTGATCCAGCGCAACCGCAAGCCCTATTTCGGCCTCTGGAGCTTGCCGGGCGGCCGGCTGAAGACGGGCGAGACGGCCGAAGAGGCGGCGATCCGCGAGATCCGGGAAGAAGTTGGCCTCACCTGTTTTCGGCTCACCCCGGTGCGGCAGATGCTGCTGGCGCCGGACCGCAGTTTCCTCTTGCAGGTCTTTGCCACCGAAGGGTTCGAGGGCGAGGTGGTGATCTCGGACGAGATCTCTGCCTATCGCTGGGCGCGGCCGTGGGAGCTGGCGGGGCTGGCGACGACGCCGGACCTGGCGGACGTGCTGGACGCCGCCTTCCGGCTGTTCGACCGGACATAAATAGGCTAGCTCTTGCCCATGCGCCCTGCCCCCTTTTTCCGTTCGCTGGCCCTTGTGGCCCTGATGGTCCAGCCGGCCCTGGCGATCGATCCGCCCTATCAGCAAGACATGGAGCGACTCTCGGAGATTATGGGGAGCCTCTATTTCCTGCAGCCGCTCTGTCAGCCGGGCGTCGAGGACTGGCGGGCGCAGATGCAGGCCCTGATCACGCTCGATGAGCCCGATGAGGACCGGCGTCAGCGGCTGGCCGGCGCCTTCAACGATGGCTACGAGAGCTATGCTCGCCTCTACCGGGCGTGCACGGTGTCAGCCAACGAGGCGCTGACGCGGCTGATGGTGGAAGCCGAGACGCTCGCGCGCGACATTCACACCCGCTACGCCGAGTAGCAATTAACTACACTTTTCCAGTCGGCGTTAACCTTCTCGTTACTTCCGGGGGACGGACCGGCGCTGCGCGTGGTACGCGAGTCGTCATGAAATTCGATAAGCCTCAGTTCGCCGATTCGGCCGCAGAAGCGGCCCAGGACAATGACCGGGAAGAGCGCCAGATGGCGCTCGAGTACCTGGCCGAAGCCTGGAATACGGCTGAGGACGAAGGCATCGAAAGCAACGCCTTGGCGCATGCCTCGCTGTTTGCCGCGCTGACCGCGCTGGTCACATCGCACGGATCGGAAGCCGTCGCGCTGCTGGTCGAGGGCCTGCCTGACCGGATCCGCGCCGGCGAGTATGAGCTGGAACGGACGATCCAGTAGGTTTTCGACCTATTGCTCGCCGTCTGGCGTCTTTCTTCCCACACTCGATTGTCACCCCAGCGAAAGCTGGGGTCCATCTATCGGTCCGCGCGGGCGGAAACCTGGATCCCTGCTTTCGCAGGGATGACACCGGTGGTTGGGGGTGGGAACGGGTGAGCCTTGGAACCCCTACAGCGCCTCCAAAAACCGCATCGGTTGACCCACTGACGGCGTCACCAGTTCGCCCTGCCACATCACCACATGCCCGCGCACGATGGTACCGACCGGCCAGCCGGTGACGGACACCCCGTCATAGGGGGTCCAGCCGACGCGGGAGGCGACTTGGGCGTTGGTGATGGTTTCGGTGCGTTTCAGGTCGACGATGGTGAGATCGGCGTCGTAGCCGACCGCGATGCGGCCCTTCTTGGCGATGCCGAACAGCCGGTTGGGCCCGTGGCTGGTCATGTCGACGAAACGCTCCAGACTCATCCGCCCGGCATTGACGTGGTCGAGCATGATCGGCACCAGCGTCTGCACGCCGGTCATGCCGGAATGGCTCTGCGGATAGGGATGGTCCTTCTCCTCGCGCGTATGCGGCGCGTGGTCGGAGCCCAAAATGTCGGCAACGCCATTGGTGACCCCAGCCCAGATGCCCTCGCGATGCGCCTTGTCGCGCACCGGCGGGTTCATCTGCACATAGGTGCCCAGACGCGTATAGGCCGTCTCGTCGAGCGTCAGGTGGTGCGGCGTGACCTCGACCGAGGCGACGTCCTTGTGGTCGGCGAGAAACACCATCTCCTCGGCCGTCGAGATGTGAAGCACATGGATGCGCTTGCCGGTCTTGCGCGCCAGCGCCACGAGCCGACGGGTCGAGCGCAGTGCTGCCTCGGGGTCGCGCCAGACCGGGTGCGACGATGGATCACCGGGAACGCGCAGGCCCTTGCGCTCCTCGAGGCGATATTCGTCCTCGGAGTGGAAGGCGGCGCGGCGGGAAATGGCGCGCAGGATCGCCTCGACGCCACCATCGTCCGGCACCAGCAGGCTGCCGGTGGACGAGCCCATGAACACCTTCACGCCGGCGCAGCCGGGCAACCGCTCGAGCTCGGCCAGTTCGCCGACATTGTCGTGCGTGCCGCCGATATAGAAGGCAAAGTCACAATGCATGCGGTTGGTGCCCAGCCTGATCTTTTCGAAGAAGGTCTCGCGGCTGGTGGTCAGCGGATTGGTGTTGGGCATTTCGAAGACGCCGGTAACGCCACCCATCACCGCCGAGCGAGAACCGGACTCGAGGTCTTCCTTATGGGTGAGGCCGGGCTCGCGGAAATGCACCTGCGTATCGATGACGCCGGGAATGATGTGGAGCCCGCGACAGTCGATGATCCTGTCGGCCGTTTCAGCGCCAAGATCGCCGAGCGCCGTGATGCGGCCGGCCGTGACGCCGACGTCGATTGCATGAATGCCGTCATGATTGACGACGGTGCCGTGCTTGAAGATCGCGTCGTGGTGCGCCATGTGTCCCTTACCTCTGCACTTCAGGGCATACTGGATTCCCGCCGTTGCGGAAATGACAGGGTAGCACATGACCACAATCGTCCGTCCATCGCGTGGCGCGTTCAAGTTTTCAGGAGCGGATGCGCAAAAGCTGCTGTTCGACGTGGTCACCGGGCGGATCGTCGCCGAGCCCGGCCCGGCGATCTGGACTGCCCTGCTCTCGCCGCAAGGCAAGATTCAGACCGAAGGACTGGCCGGCTTTGCCGACGGCGCCTTCTGGTTTGATGTGCATATCGACCAGGCTGATGCCTTCCTCAAGAAGATGAAGATGTACCGGCTGCGGGCGCAAGTGGAGATCACCGACCTCCGCCAAACGCACTATGTCGGCTGGACCGACGAGGAGACAGCGCCGGGCGTCGTGCATGCCGACAGCCGAATGCCGGGCAAGCGCTTCATCGTCGAAAACGGCATCGATCTGCCCGACGACGAAACGCCGTTCGTGGCGGCGCGGATTGCGCATGGCATTGCCGAGCAGGGCCCGGATTTTGCCACCGACACGCTGTTCCCGCACGATATCGGCATGGATTTCCTCGGCGGCGTCGACTTCAAGAAGGGCTGCTATATCGGCCAGGAAGTGGTGAGCCGGATGCAGCATCGCGGCACCGCCCGCCGTCGCCCGGTGATCGTCTCGGCCCTGCCAGACGGCGTGGCGCCGGGCGCGCCGATCCTGGTGGGCGAGCGCGAGGCGGGGACAGTCGGCACAGTGCTCGACGGCAAATCCGTCGGCATCCTGCGGCTCGATCGCGTGCCGGACGAGAAAAGCGCCACCTGCGGGGGATTGCCGGTTGCCCTGCACCTGCCGCCCTGGGCGCCTATGGATTTGGCGCGGCGCCTGAGGGGGATTGAGGGAGGGGTGGGCCCGGACCTCGTGGTTCGACAAGCTCACCATGAGGTCCTCACAGGCAGCGCTCAGTAGCCCTGATGGTCAAACCACGAGGGCGTGGCACCAAGCTACGGCCCCGCTGTCATCCCTGCGGAAGCAGGGATACACCTCATCGTCTGCGCGAGCGGAGAATGGATCCCTGCCTTCGCAGGGATGACAGCTGGTGGGTGGGCGATTCCGCGGCCAATCCCCGAAGTCCTGTGCGCTACCGCAAACGCGTCGAGTTCAGCAGCGTCTGCTTGGCCGAGGCCAGATGGCGGCGGCAGGCGAGTTCGATGGCGCGGCGGTCACGGGATTTGAGGGCCTCGATATAGGCGAGGTGCTCGGCGATGGCGACTTCGTTGCGCTGGCGTTCGTCCTGCTTGTTCCACTGGTAGTGGTAGTGGAAGATGAAGCTGATGATCTCGTAGAAATCCTCGATGAAGCGGTTGGGCAGCACCGCGTTGATGAAGCGGTGGAAGCGGTTGTCGAGGTCGGAAAAGTCCTGGAAGCGCTCGTCGATGCTGGCCAGAAGGGTGCGGTGCTGCGCTTCGAGGTTCGCCAGTTCCCGCCACACCGGATCGGTGGGGTCGAGCTCGGCGAAGACCGCGGCCGAGCGCAATTCGAAGAGCTCGCGGATCTCGAACAGCTCCATGGCGTAGTCGACGGTAAAGCCCTTGAAGCGCCAGCCGGCATTGGGGCGCTTTTCGATCAACCCGAAGCGACGGAAACGGTTGAGGAACTCGCGGATGCCAGTGGTGCCGACACCGAACTGGCGGGCGAGGTCGAGCTCGTTGATCTGCTGGCCGGGCCGGGTGTCGCCGCGCAGCATCCACTCCATGAAGCGGGTCTCGACCTGCTCGGAGGCGGAGATGGTTTCGGTGTTGGCGAAATGCGCGTCCGGCGGGATCAGGCGGGCGACGATACGCTGCCGGCCCTCCTGGCGCAGATAGCCGCGGGACACCAGTTCGCCCAGCACCTTGCGCACCGTGGTGCGGCTCACCGACAGCGCTGCGCTCAACTCGTTTTCCGAGGGCAGCGGCGTCTCGATCGGCACGCCCGAGACGAGATCGAGCATGGCGTTGAACGCCTGCTTGTAGACGGTATCGGTTTTCAACGCCCCCTCCCCCGCGCTCCGGCCGGTACTTTTTGTATCGATAAAAACAAGTTGACCCGGTCTGCTTGTCGGCTTTTTATCGATAACAAGCAACTAATAACTACTAAACACCATCGATACTAGCCAGCGGGACCCCGGCAGGGAGCATTGCCCGCCATGGGGGAGACTTTGACCGAATTTGCGTCCCGGGAGGGCACACAGACGCCAGCGGCGGCGCGGGAGGGAGCGACGCCGCTGGCGCTCTGGCTGAAATTGCTGAGCGCCGGCCCGATCGTGATCCTGGTGATCCTGATCGCGGTGCTGAGCCTTGTCTCGCCGCCTTTCCTGACACCGCGGAACATCTCCAACATTCTGGCGCAGACGGCGGTGATCGCCGTGGTGGCGATGGGCCAGCACCTCGTCATCCTGACGCGTGGCATCGACCTCTCGGTCGGCGCGAACCTGGCGCTGGCCACGGTAATGGGGGCGCTCTGCTACAAGGCGACGGGCTCGGGCGAGCTGACGATCCTGGCCATGCTGGCGAGCGGCGCTGTTGTCGGGGCCATAAACGGCTCGGTCTATGTGTTCGGGCGGCTGCCACATCCCTTCGTCATCACGCTGGCGACGCTGAGCATCGCCAAGGGACTGGCGCTGCAACTGGCAGATGGCCGGGCCATGCCGGGCATGCCCGAGGTGATCACCTTCATCGGTGGTGACTCGGTTCTGGGCATGCCTGTGTCGTTCTTCGTGGTGGCGACGGTGGCGGGACTCATCCTGCTGATGGCCAAGCGCCTCGTCTGGGGTCGCTGGACCTATGCGGTGGGCGGCAAGCCGGAAGCAGCGGTGCGGATGGGCATTCCGGTGCGCGGCGTGCTGATCTCGACCTATGTGATCGCCGGGCTCTGCGCCGGGGTCGGCGCGGTGATCCTCGCCGGGCGGACCGATGCGGGTTCGCCGCTCTTTGGCAACCTGCTCGAACTCGACACCATCGCGGCCGTGATCATCGGCGGCGCCAGCTTTCTGGGCGGCCGCGGCCATATCGGCCACGCGCTGATCGGCGCAGTGATGATCGGCGTGATCCGCAATGCGCTCAACCTGCTCAATGTCGGCATCTTCTTCCAGCTGATCGCCATTGGCGTGGTCATCGTCATCGCGGTGGAAGCCGACGTGCTGCGCAATCACCTCGAAAGCCGGGTGCGGACCCTGCGGGCAGCGAGGCTGGCATGAGCAACGAGATCGTCCTCGAGGTCCGCAATGCGACCAAGCGCTTCGGCCCGGTGCTGGCGCTCGACTCCATCAATCTGACGGCGCGGCGCGGGGAGGTTCTGGCCCTTCTCGGCGACAATGGCGCCGGCAAATCGACGCTGATCAAATGCATCAGCGGCGTGCACCAGTTCGATGCCGGTGAGATCGTTCTCGACGGAATAATGTCTCCCATTAAATCTCCTGCAGATGCGCGATCTGCCGGCATCGAAACCGTCTACCAGGACCTGGCGCTGTTCGACAATTTGACGCCGGCGCAGAACTTTTACGCCGGGCGCGAGCTGTCCGGTCCGCGCTGGCTGCCCATGGGGCTGCGCTTTCTCAACACGCGGGAGATGGATCGGCGCACCGCTGACGTGCTCGACCGGCTCAAGGTCGTGCTGCCCAAGCGCGACGCGACCGTGGCGCTGATGTCGGGCGGTCAGCGGCAGGCCGTGGCTGTGGCGCGGGCGAGCGTTTTTGCCCGCAAGGTGGTGATCCTTGATGAACCCACCGCCGCACTGGGCCTGCGCGAGTCGCGGAAGGTGCTCGATCTCGTGGCGCAGCTGCGTGACGAGGGCAACGCGGTGATCCTGATCACCCACAATATGGAGCACGTCACCGAGCTCGCCAGCCGCGCCATGGTGCTGCGGCAGGGGCGCAAGGTGGGCGAGATCGTGCCCACCAAATCCAATCAGCAGGAGCTGGTCTCGATGATCGTCGGGGCCGCCACCGCAGACCAATTCGTCCAGCCCGACCGGGCCGGATGAACGCCGGGCGCTGCCGGAAACCGGGGCGCCCATCAGGGAGGGACTACCCATGAAACTAGCACGTGTATTGCTGGGAGGTCTGGCGCTTGCGACTGCATTCGCCCTGCCGACCCTTGCCGCCGACAAGATCAAGATCGGCTTTATCACCAAGTTCCCGGTGGAGTTCTTCTCCACCATGGAAAACGCTGCCAAGGCCTATGCCACGGCCAACCCGGACGTGGAAATCGTCTTCGGCCAGGGTGCCTCGGGCACCGACATCGAAGGGCAGATTGCGCTCATCGAGTCGATGATCACCCAGGGCGTGCAAGGCCTCGCCATCACCCCGGTGGATCCCACCGTGGCGCCGGCGCTCGACAAGGCCGTCGAAGCCGGCATCAAGGTGGTGCTGATGGACAACGACATCCCCGGCTGGGCCGGCAAGACGGCGCTGGCCACCACCGACAACTTCAACGCGGGCAAGATTGCCGGCGCCTATCTCAAGACCGTGCTCAAGGATGGCGACACCATCGGCATTCTCGAGGGCGTGCCCGGCGTGCCGGCCCTGGATGACCGGGTGAACGGCATGCTCGAGGGTCTTGACGGTCTCAAGGTTGAAGTGGTCGGCAAGGGCGCCACCAACTGCACCCAGGAACTGGGCGTATCGGTGGCCGAAGACCTGCTGACCGCGCATCCGGACGTGAAGGCCATCTATGCGGCCTGCGGTCCTCCGGCCGTCGGCGCCACCCAGGCGATCGAGAATGCCGGTATCGCCAACGACGCGATTGTCATGGTCGGCTTTGACGCCTGCTGCGGCGAGCTGGACAAGATCGCCTCGGGCCAGGAAGACGCCACCGTGGCGCAGTTCCCGGCCAAGATGGGTGAACTGGGCGTGGACACGCTGGTCAAGGCGATCCGTGGCGAGGCCGTGCAGTCGCTGGTCGATACCGGCGCGGGCCTCGTCACCAAGGACAACCTGGCAGACTTCCAGTAGCCAAGCCGGGCGGGCGCCATGGTGCCCGCCCCTTCCTTCCAGCAGACGGAATCTACACTATGGATGCGCTGGTCTGCCTCGAGCCGGGACGGCTCGCCATCGAGACGCGGCCGGCTCCTCTGCGCGCCGAGGGCGAAGTGCTGGTGCGTCCGCGCCGGGTCGGCATCTGCGGCACCGACTATCACATCTTCGAAGGCAAGCACCCGTTCCTCACCTATCCGCGGGTGATGGGTCACGAGCTGGCGGTTGAGGTCGTGGAAGCGCCGACCGACAGCGACTTCCGCAGCGGCGAGGTGGTTGTGGTGAACCCCTATCTCTCGTGCGGGCGCTGCATTGCGTGCCGGCGCGGCAAGCCCAATTGCTGCACCTCGATCGCAGTATTGGGCGTACATCGCGACGGCGGCATGACCGAGCTCCTGTCGCTGCCGCCCAGCAACCTGCTGCGCGCTGACGGGCTCTCGCTGGATGCCTGCGCGACCGTGGAATTCCTGGCCATCGGCGCCCATGCGGTGCGCCGCGGCATGGTGACCGACGCCGACCGGGTGCTGGTGATCGGCGCGGGTCCGATCGGGCTCGGGGTGGCGATCTTTGCGCGCCGCAACGGCGCCGAAGTGGCGATCATGGATCTCGACGCAGCGCGGCTCAACGCGGCGGTGCGGCTGGCTGGCGCGCGGCACGGCATCGTTGCTGGCACCGAGTCGGCGGCAGTCGCCGCCGCAACCCAGGGCGACGGGTTCGACGTGGTGTTCGACGCCACCGGCAATCGCGAGTCGATCGAACGTGGCTTTGACCATGTGGCGGCCGGCGGCCGCTACGTGCTGGTCAGCATCGTCAAGGGCGACATCACCTTCACCGACGCGGACTTCCATCGCCGCGAGATGACGCTGCTCGGCAGCCGCAACGCCACCAGCATGGATTTCGAGACGGTGATGGACGCCATCCGCGCCGGACAGGTGCCGGTCGACCAGCTCATCACCCACCGAACCACACTATCTGGCGCTGTCCGCGATATCGGTACCTGGGCGAGCCAGAAGCAGGGGCTGATCAAGGCGATGATCGCGCTCGACTGAGCCTCTTCTTTCTTGGGGAATCGCTCCGCCGTCGCTAGCGTCGCCTCGGGCAGAGACGGGGCAATGGCAGATGGCACGGGGTAGTCAGCGGGCGTGGCAGCGGATGCTGAGCGGGCGGCGGCTCGACATTCTCGACCCGTCCCCGCTCGACGTCGAACTCAGCGACATTGCCCATGGGCTGGCGCGCGTGGCGCGCTGGAACGGCCAGACGCAGGGCGATTACCCTTTTCGGTGGCGCAGCATTCGGTTCTGGTGCTCGAAATCTTCCGGGCGCTGAACCGCGAGGCGACGGTCGCCGACCAGCTCTACGCCATCCTCCACGACGCACCCGAATATGTGATGGGCGACATCATCTCACCATTCAAGGCGGCGATGGGCGGCAACTACAAGGAAGTCGAGAACCGGCTGCTCGGCGCGGTGCATCTCCGTTTCTCGCTGGGCGCCCTGCCCTCGGCGCAGCTCACCAAACGCATCAAGGTCGCCGATCGCGAGTCGGCCTATCTCGAAGCGGTGCACCTTGCCGGCTTTGCGGTCGACGAAGCGCGCAAATTTTTCGGCGAGCCGACGCTGCCAGCATTCGAGCTGCCGCGCTTCGAGCAGCTCATTCGCCCCTGGCCGACTCGGGAAGCGCATGACCGCTTTGTCGACGCGGTCGAGGACCTGGCCGACAACCTCCACTGAATGGTGAAGTTAACGTTAACGGGTGTTCCATTTTGACACATCCGATCGCTCATGGTTGATGCGAGGTTAAGACCTTAGTGCCCGCCGGAGCGACCGAATGCAGAACAAATGGAAGCATGTGGCGCTCGGGGCGCTGCTTGGTACGGCTGTGTCTCTGGCACTGGTGGCGCCCAGTTTCATCCCCAAGGCCTGGGCCGACGACGCGGTCAAGATCGCGACGGCGCAGAACACCGAGCTGCTCGACATCATCGCACCCAAGCCGACCGAATTCTTCAAGCCGAGCTGGACGGTCGAGGACAGTGTCTCGACCGAGGCGCTGAGCGTGCACAAGGTCCGCAAGATCGAGGCCGGTCGCACCAGTTTCGTCACGGTGGCGACCACTTCAAGCGGCGTCTATTCGAGCGATGCGCTGACCTCAGACAATGTCCGCTACCCCGGCATCCATGCCGAAGGCCAGTCGGGTGCTACTCTTGCCCTGCTGGTCGACGGGAACTGGATGAGCATCGCGCCGGTCCAGAACGACTCGTTCCTGCACCTGATCCCGACCGACAAGGGTGGCGCCATCTACGCCAATGGCAGCAGCTGCCACATCGTCGACAGCTCGCTGTTCTGCTGAGGCGCCCTTAGGCGCCCAGAGTAGCTCTCATCCTGGAGCCTGTCGAAGGACGAGGGCGTGTTCCAGGAGCGTTGTCATCACCGATCCGACAGTCGGGACTCCCTCCCCCTTGTGGGGAGGGGGGGACCCGCGCAGCGGGTGGGTGGGGGTCGCAACGCGCACCAGTCTGCACG